>JBEKPK010000080.1:0-24234 GCA_049520795.1 Bryobacteraceae bacterium | reverse complement strand
TTGACGGTCTTGAGGCTGAGGTTCATGCTGGCTTACACGTAGGGTTTGGGATAGAACGATTCGCTTTGTTCCAGGGCCGGATCCGGTTGTTTCCAGAGCACGGCGCCGCTGGCGCTCAGAATGGATACCACGTAGCTGACGTCCACCTTGTTATTGGGGCCGTACTTGAAGCCGGCGATATTGAATTTCGCCCAGAGATCGTCGCTGGTGCGATAGGCCGCCTTGGGCATGGGCTCGGCGTCGTCCTCGGAGCGGTAGAACCGGAAGGCGCGGACCACCAGCTTCTCGCTGGGCTCCACCACCGTTCCGCGCATGCGGAACGGCACGCTCAGCTCGGCCGATGTCTTGGCCTCCAGATCGTCCAGTTTGACGACAATCTTGTAGTCACCGGGCGGGACCAGGGGCGGCGTGGGCAGCGCGAGCTCGATTTTGGGCTCCCATTCCTTATCCTGGGGCAACACCTCGGCATCCATTTCGTTCTTGTAGATCTCGGCGATGGGCACGCCCTTGGGGTCGAACGCCTGGACCGAATACGCCAGGCGGACCTTTTGTTCCGCGCTCTTGGCGAAGCCGGAGACGCGGCAGGAGAAGAACAGGGTCTCGCCGCCAATGTGTTCATAGCCGGGCGCGAGGGGATCGCCGCCCTCCATCTGGCTGATGACGGGCTTGACGATTTCGAGCGCCGGGGCGGCGTCCAGGGCTGGCGAAAGCAGGGTGGCAAAAGCGACAACCGCGAGAAACCGCATGGAAAGAACCTCCTTTTCGATTTTACGCTCATGGGGGCGATCCCGAGCGTTTCGACGGCGCAGCGACGTCCCGGAGCCCTTCCTCAAAAGCTGCTAGTCTGAAAGCTGATAGCTCCCATGCTGTCTATCGTCATCCCGATCCACAACGAAGAGCCTTCCATTCTGCCGCTGTACGACCGCCTCACGGCGGTCCTCGAACCGTTGCGGCGGCCTTATGAAATCCTGTTGGTGGACGACGCCTCCACCGACCGCAGCTTCGAGCTGCTGGCCAACCTGGTGGAGACCGACGGCCATCTGAAAGTGATCCGCCTGCGCCGCAATTTCGGGCAGACGGCGGCGCTGTCCGCGGGCTTCCACGAAGCCAAGGGCGACATCGTCATCGCCATGGACGGCGACCTCCAGCACGCCCCCGAGGACATCCCGGCGCTTCTGGCGAAGATCGACGAGGGCTACGATATCGCCAGCGGCTGGCGCCAGCACCGGGTGGACAACGCCATCAGCCGCAAGCTCCCTTCGCGCATCGCCAACTGGATGATGGCCAAGGCCTCGGGCATGGCCTTGCGGGACTTTGGCACTACCTTCAAGGCCTACCGCGCCGAGATCCTCAAGGATGTGAACCTGTACGGCGAGTTGCATCGCTTCATCCCCGCGCTGGCCAGTTTCTATGGGGCCCGGGTGGCGGAAGTGCCCATCCGCAACGTCCCCCGCGCATCGGGCGGCTCGCATTACGGAATAGGCCGCACGTTCGGGGTGTTGTTCGACATCCTGACCATCAAGTTCCTGTTGAAGTATTTCACCCGCCCGATGCACTTCTTCGGCTCGCTGGGGCTGCTTGGAACGGTGTGCGGCGGGGCCATCATGACCTACTTGGCCATCGAGAAATTGTTGGGCTACGAGATCGTGGTGGAACATGGGCCGCTAATGGTCGCGGGCGGCCTGCTCCTCCTCGGCGGGTTGATGATGTTCAGCACCGGCCTGATCGGCGAGATGATGATGCGAACCTACTTCGAGAGCCAGGATCGCCGCATCTACGCCGTGCGCGAGATCCTCACCCAGAAGCAGCGCGGCGTGGCGGGCCGGAGCTAGCGGTCAAAGGCCGCGGCCTTTGCGCCAGTGTTCTTCGAAGAGGCCCTTCATGGCTTCGCCCATGCCCTCGTGGCGAAACACCACGGAGGTCCAGGTGGGCCGGGTTATTACCGGATCGAGCAGCGCGATCATGCCGTCGCGGGAATCGAACAGCGCCAGTTTCATGGGCAGAGCGGTGGCGATCCGCACTTCCACTCCGGCCGCCGCGTACTCGCCGAAACACTGCAAGTGTTCCGCGTCTAGCGACGCTTCCACCGCCAGCAGCCGGCAGGATACTCCGGCGTTGCGAGCCCGCTTCACCAGTTCTTCGTCCAGCGGATCCACGGCATAAGGCGGCCGGGAAAACTCCACGTACTCCCGTTTCACTTCCGACAGCATACGCCGGTATTCCGCGGCGGTCTGCCCCGGATCGGTGACAATCCGCAAGAAATCCAGCGTGCCGCGGCCGCCCTGGCCTTCCGAATACAGGTTCTTCAGATCGTCCATGAGGGCCGAGCCGGCCCGCCCGTTGTCGGTCAATTCCTGCTCCAGCATCTGGCGCCGGCGCGCTAGATAGCCCGGAATCGCCAGGCTGGGTTCCACCGCCGAAAATAGTTTCGTTTTCTCTTGCACAACCTGGGCAAAGCCCTTTTCCACCAGGCTGTCCAGAACTTCATAAATCTTCTGCCGCGGGACGCGGGCGCGCGCCGCCAGTTCCAGCGCCTTGAACTTGGGGTGTCCAAGCAACACCAGGTACGAGCGCGACTCGTAAGCATTCAGCCCAAGTTGTTGCAGGCGCCGCCAAAACCGTTGAAAATCAACCTCGGCCAACTCTTCGCTCATATTCTCTTCACCTTAGCAAAGAGAAATTGAAAAAGCTCGCGAGTTCGGCCGCGCTCGGGCTTCCATTTAGGACGCGCCCCGTGGGTTGTGCACCCACCCGCACGAGGGGAACACCCTATATTGATAGTTAGGGACCGAATTGACTTGGTACTATAGGGACTCTACAATAAGCCAAGAACGGTATTTGCATGTCCGATAATAGTATCGCGCTCAATGGACCTTCAGTAGTTCCCGGCAGCAGCAAGACCAAGATTCGAATCGTGGTGGCGGACGACCATCCGATCTTCCGCGACGGCCTCTGCAAATTGCTGGCCCTGGAAGAGGATTTTGACGTGGTGGCACAGGCTCAGGACGGCCGGCAGGTCCTGGATGTACTACAACAATTCGAGCCAGACATTCTATTGCTGGACCTGAAGATGCCGGGTCTCGACGGTCTCGCAACCTTGCAGCGGCTGCAAGCCGCGAAGAACCGCACGCGGGTCATCGTATTGACGGCTTCGGACGACAAGAACGAGTTCGTGCAGGCCATGAAGCTGGGGACCTCCGGAATCGTCCTCAAGCAAACCGCGACGGAACTGCTGATCAAGAGCATCCGCAAAGTACACGCCGGGGAGATCTGGCTGGATTCCCATACCACGGCGGCCGTCATCCGGCAGTTCGTGGCCAACGATGAAACGCCCGCCATATCCCTGCCGCAACCCCAATCGCGTGAGCGCGAGCGCTCGCCGCTCAGCCAGCGGGAAAGGGAGATCGTGGCCCTAGTGGCGCAAGGCTTCAAGAACAAGGAAATGGCGGAGAAGATGTTCATCAGCGAGCAGACGGTGAAGAACCACCTGCACAACATCTTCGACAAGCTGGGCGTCTCCGACCGGCTGGAACTGGCGCTGTACGCCATCCACAACAATCTGCACACCGGCCGCTAAGCCCCCGTGGGACAGACCATCGCCTTGCGTGGTCTGTTGGGATGGGCCTTCGGCCTGCGGAATTCCATGAAAATCCGAGCAGTGGGCAGGCGGAACCGCCTGCCCCACCGGGCCTTGTCTGTATTGGTGGGGCAGGCGGTTTCGCCTGCCCGCTGTGGGTTTCAGGCGCTTTTTCGACCCTGTTGAACACCTGGGAGTTGGCGGACGACGGAGACCGATCGTCTGCCCCACAACGCAAGAGCGCTATTCCCAGGCGCGCTTGGGGACGCCCCGGTCGCGGTCCTTCACGCGGTCGTATCGATAGTAAGCCGACACAGTTCCCAGCGAATCGTTGTAATAACTCTCCTCGCCCAAGGCCTCTTTGAGATCTTCCTCGAACTCGTGCAACGCCTGCAGTTCGCCGGCGGTGGCGGGGCGCCGCCGCCCTCCCGGAGTGCGAAAAAACTTCTGATAGCCGCCGTCCAGCAGGGCTGCAATCTCCCCGCCCAGCAACATGCCGGCCGGGCCGGTTAGCCGGCAAGCGCCGTGCACCTCACGCAAGTCCACCGCGCAGTTGTCGCGAGACACGCGCAGCGCGCCATCGGCCAGCGGGATAACCGCCAGGCCGGCCTCGCGAAGGGCTCCGAGCCGCTCTTCGAAAGTGGGCGGGACCGAACGCTTTCTGCGGAAGAACATGTACCCATTCTCGCAGATGGGACATCCTCCAAGTATCATCGGAGGCATACTGTCATCCGAAGAAATGCGAGGGGGACATGGGAATTCAGCTAGAGAGTGCGCTTTTGGCGAGTCTGATTCTGGCGTCGGTTCCGGCGAAACTGGGTGCGGCCGGCGCCAACGCCTACGTGCAGCACAACCTGGTGGCCGACGTCGCGGGCGTGGCCGATTTCACCGATCCAAACCTGGTGGACGCATGGGGCATCACGTCCTCGGCCTCCAGTCCGTTTTGGGTTAATGACAATGGGACGGGTCTTTCGACCCTTTACACCAGCACCGGTTCCATCAACGCAACCAAGGTGACCGTGCCGTCTCCGGGGTCCGGAAGCTCGCCTTCCACCCCTACGGGCGTCGTGTTCAACGGCGTCGGCGGATTCGCGATCGCCACCGGCAAAAACCCGAATTTTATCTTCGCGACGGAGGACGGCACGGTATCCGGCTGGAACTCCTCGGTAAATGCCACCCACGCCATCCTCGAAGTGGACAATTCGGGCTCGGGCGCGGTCTATAAGGGGCTGGCCATTAGCAGCGGCTCCACGGGACCCTACCTCTACGCCGCCAACTTCCGCAGCGGGGCGATCGATGTGTTCGACACAAACTGGGCCGCCGCTACCCTGCCCGGCAAATTCGCGGACCCTGCCGTGCCGGCGGGCTATGCGCCCTTCAACATCCAGAACCTGGGAGGCAAACTCTACGTCGCCTACGCCAAGCAGGACGCGGCTAAGCATGACGAGGTTGCGGGCGTGGGCAACGGCTACCTGGCGGTGTTCGATCTGAGCGGCAACCTGATCCAGCACCTGGCCTCGAACGGCCCCCTGAATGCGCCCTGGGGGGTGGCCATAGCCCCTGCCACATTTGGCGCGTTCGCTAACGCCCTGCTGGTGGGCAACTTCGGCGATGGGCTGATCAACGCCTTCGACCCGCCGACCGGGATATTCCTGGGCACGCTGCGAAATGGTTCGGGCTCTAACCTCCAGATCCCCGGCCTGTGGGGATTAATTGTGGGCAACGGCGGCAGCGGCGGAGACACTAACGCCGTATACTTCTCCGCCGGACCGGCGGAGGAGACCCACGGAATCTTCGGCGTCCTCCAATCCGCTCCGGCCGTCACGAGCGCCTCGATTGGAGGCGCGGCGGAAGCCTTTGCGGCCATCGGGCCCAACACGTGGCTCAGCGTCTACGGCACGAACCTGGCGCCCACCACGCGCACCTGGACGACCTCCGATTTCAATGGCAACAACCTGCCCACCTCGCTCAGCGGCGTATCGGTGACCCTGAACGGCGCGCCGGCTTTCGTGTACTACATCAGTCCCAAGCAGATCGACTTTCTATCCCCGCCCAACCTGGCGCCCGGCCCGGTTCAGGTGCAGACGGCGAACAACGGGCTGACCAGTTCCTCCGCCGCCGAGCAATCGCAGCTCTTCGCGCCGGCCTTTTTCCTGTTCGGCGGCAAGTACGTCGCGGCCACGCATTCCGACAACGTGTCGCTGGTGGGGCCGGCCAGCCTGTTTACCAGCGTCGCCACCACGCCGGCAAAGCCGGGAGAAACTATCGTAATGTACGGAACGGGCTTTGGGCCCACCAGCCCACAGACGCCGGCCGGCATGCTGGTGACTGCGTCGTTGCCAGTCACCAGCTCGGTTACGATTTGGATTGACAATATTCAGGCGAAAATCGTGTCCGCGGTTCTTTCCGGCGCTGGCGTGTATCAATTCAACGTCACGGTGCCCAGCACGTCGCAAAACGGCGACCTGCTGGTGACCTCGCAGGTGGGCGGCTTCAGTTCGCCGGGCAGCGTGTACCTGACGGTGCAGGGCCCGTAGTCCAGGGGCAAGCCGGCGGCTGAGGCTCAGCGCCCGGGCGATGGCGCCCACGATCTCGGGAACATAGACCACACCTCCTTCCGGCAGTCGATAAGCCAGGCCGATCCGGACGCATGAATCAACGAGTGCACGCCATCGGCGGCCGGCTGAGCCCGCGCGAACAGCCCCGCCGAGACATTCGCCAGGAGAACAAGTGAAAATAGTTCGTAGCACCTCTTGCAAATTCGTATTCATCAATAGTATCATGAACTTTCAATACGTAGCACGACTCGGGAGAGGAGTTCATGACAACGCGATTGCAATCTCTGACCGCGGGGGCCATTTTGGCCGTTTTTTTCGCGGTTTGGCCGTCGGGTGCAGCCGATGACAGCGCGAGCGGGCAGGTTCACGACGTCATCGCGAAGCCGCCTCAGATGTCAGGAACTGTCCTTGACACGTCTGGCGCGGTAATTGCCGGGGCTACCGTGCAGGTTCTAAGCGCGAACGGCACTGTACAATTAACAATTCAGTCGGACGCGAACGGCTCCTTCATTATTTCCGGACTCCCGGCAGGCGATTATCGGCTCGTGGTATCCAATCCCAGTTTCCAAACCAAGGAAACCCCCGTCACCATAGGCGCCACCGAGGCGCCGGCCCCGCTGCGCATCTCTCTGGCTGTGGGCTCCGTGAGTAGCTCCATAAACGTGCAGGGCCGCGCGGATGACCTTGTCGGAATCGCCGACTCCGGCACCCAGGGAACGGTGGGCGCACAGGAAATAGAAGAGCGTCCGATGCTTCGTTCGGGAGAAGTTTTGGAGGCGGTTCCCGGCCTCATCATCACGCAACACGCCGGCGGCGGTAAGGCCAACCAATATTTTCTGCGCGGCTTCAATCTCGACCACGGCACGGATTTCGCCGTTTTCCTCGACGATATGCCGCTGAACCTGCCGTCGCACGCGCACGGCGAGGGGTACTCGGACATGAACACCGTCATCCCGGAGCTGGTGCAGCGGGTGAATTTCGAAAAAGGTCCCTATTACGCCGACGTCGGCGACTTTGGCTCGGCCGGAGCGGCCCATTTGGAATTCTTCAAGACTCTGCCCGAGAACTTCTTTGAGGTCGAAGGCGGCATGTATGGCTATGCGCGGGCCGTTTTCGGCGTATCGCAAAAGCTCGGTTCGGGCAATTTGCTCTACGGCGGCGAAGCGTACTACGATAACGGCCCATGGGTGCATCCGGATGCGTTTGCCAAATTCAACGGCCTGCTGACCTACAGCCAGGGCAACGACGCCAGGGGTTTCAGCATCACGGCCCGCGCTTACCACGGAAAATGGGACTCGAGCGATCAAATGCCGGATAGCGCCATACCCCTCGTTGGCAGGTTCGGCGCACTGAACCCGACCGACGGTGGCAATTCACAGCGTGAGAGCTTGCAGGCTGAATGGCATCGCCAGGACGCAAATTCCAAGACGCAAATCATGGCGTACGGATTTAATTATTCCCTCGATTTGTTTTCCGATTTCACTTACTACCTGGATGACCCCATTAAGGGCGATCAGTTCGAACAGCAGGACAAGCGCTTCGTGGCTGGTGTGGACGCACGCCACACGATTTTCAGCCAATGGTTCGGCCGCAAGGTGGAGAATACGTTCGGACTGCAGGTCCGCAACGATTGGGTCCACAACGGCCTTTACCGGACGGAAAATCGCACGCGCACGGACAAGGACGATAGCAACGCATGCAACGAGGAATTCATCGACGCATGCAATACCAATCCGAACCTGGTGGCGGTCTTGCCCGCGGCAACGGATTTGAATAGATTTTCCGACACGATGTTCGGTTTTTATGTGGAAAATAAAATCCAGTGGGCGAAAAAATTCCGTTCGGTCCTGGCCTTCCGCGGCGACGAAGCAAGATATGCCGTCACCAACGTGACTCCCAGTTATAGCGCCACCGAACTACCTGGCGCTCCGGTGGTCAACTTTGCGGCCGCCAATACCGGTACGGTCACCCAGTTCCTGCCCGAACCAAAAGCGAGTTTGATTTTCGGCCCGTGGTCCAAGACTGAGTTCTATGTACAGGGCGGATTCAGTTTTCACAGCAACGATGCGCGCGGCGCAACGCAAAGGGAGGAACCGATTTCGCCGGACAATCCATTTCCGACGGCCACCTCGAGAATCCCCGCCCTGATCCAAACCAAGGGGGCGGAAATCGGCGTGCGCAATACGGGCCTCTCCAATCTGCAAAGCACGTTTTCACTCTGGTATCTCCACAGCCAATCCGAACTGCTGCAGGATGGCGACACCGGAGGCACGAGTGCTTCATTAAGTCCGAGCAACCGCTATGGCATCGAATGGGCGAACTACTACACGCCGCTGGAACATTGGGCATTTGATTTTGACCTTGCGGCTTCCAGAGCCTTTTTTACCGCCATCGACGCGGATGATGCCGCGCCGAACAGCCCGGGTGGCACGCGCGTACCCGAAGCGGTTGGGGTGGTGGCCTCATCGGGCATCACGATGCACGATTACAAACGCTTTTCGGCGAGTTTGCGCCTGCGCTACTTTGGCCCGCGCGATTTGACATCCGACGCAGTTTATCGCTCAAATTCAACGGCTTTGCTCAATGCGCAGGTCCGTTATCGAATTACCAAGAAATGGAGCTTTGTCGTCGAAGCTTTGAATTTGCTGAACCGCAAGGATTCCGACATTGACTACGCCTATACCTCCCGAATAACGCCAACGGCCGATGCGACATTCGACCGCGTTCTCCACCCCGTCGAACCCTTTCAGTTGCGATTCGGGTTACGTCACAGTTTTTAATTGATTCACTGTTCGACCCGCGCGGAAGGCCGGGGATTCAAGATCCCCGGCCGTTTTGGCCTTGCCGCATTGTCCGCACTCCGCCACCTGCAGCCGTGCTACGATTTGGAGAGCGGTAGTACGACCTGGACTGCCGGTGCGCCGGCCGGTCCGATAGAAATGCATATCCCCGACGGCTATTTGAGTCCGGCGACCTGCGCGGCCCTGTATGGGGCCTCGGCGCCGTTCTGGTATGTCGCGCTGCGCCGGCTCAAGCGGCTGCTGGCCACCAAACTGATCCCGTTGCTTTCGGTGTTCGCCGCGTTCTCCTTTGTGGTGATGATGTTCAACCTGCCGTTGCCCGGGGGCACCACGGGCCACGCGGTGGGCGTTTCCATCGCCAGCATTGTGCTTGGCCCTTGGGCTTCCATCCTCGCCATTTCGATCGCGCTTTTCATTCAGGCGGTCTTCTTCGGCGATGGCGGCATCACCGCCTTCGGGGCGAACTCCTTCAATATGGCGATTGCCGGGTCGCTGGTTGCTTACTTCACCTATCGCGCCATTTCCGGGAAGTGCGCCATTGTTTCGCGGCGCCGCGTATTTGCCGCGGGCGTCGCTGGCTATCTGTCCATCAACGTGGCCGCGCTCTTGACGGGCATCGAGCTCGGAATCCAGCCCATGCTATTCCGCGACGCTTCGGGAGCGCCGCTCTATGCGCCCTACCCGCTGAAGATCGCCGTTCCGGCGATGATGGCCGGACACCTCACCATTGCCGGCCTGGCCGAGTTGATCCTGTCGGCTGGATTGGTGGCCTGGCTGCAGCGGAGCCATCCGTCCCTTTTGCGCGCCACCGCGCCGGGAGCCGCGTCAACCGAGGCCGAAGCGGGCGGCTTCGGTTGGCTGGCCATCCGCCCTTTGCTGGCCGGCCTGGCTGTCTTGATGCTGATTACTCCCCTGGGAATCCTGGCAGTCGGCAGCGCCTGGGGCGAGTGGTCGCCGCACGACTTCGCGGATGCCGCCGCCCGCCGGCAAATCGCCGCGGTGTCGGCGAATCAAGCGCTTCCCGCGGGCGTACCGCAAGGGATCGAGCGCCTGTCCTCCGTCTGGACGGCCCCTGTTCCATCCTACGCACCGCCATTCCTGCGCAGTTCCTCGTTCGGCTATTTGCTTTCCGCGGCGTTTGGATCGGGCCTCATCCTGCTGGCGGCGCTGGTGGCGGACTGGGTCTTCACTGCCCGGCGGCGGAGCGGGTAGCGTGCGCCCAAATCGCGTTATCGCGGGATCCATTCACGGCTTCCTTCGGGTTCTCGAACACACCCTCGAATCCGAAGAGCTGGCGCGGCGCGCCGGCCTTTTGCAGAGCCTCGATCCGCGCGTGAAGTTGCTCGGGTTCCTGGGCCTGATCGTGGCCGCGGCCGCTTCCCGGCGGCTCGAAATCATCGGGGCTGTCTTCGCTCTGGCATTCGTTTTGGCGGTCTGCTCTCGCGTGCCACTTCGCACACTCGTGATCCGCATCTGGGCTGCCGCATTCGCTTTCACGGGCCTGATTGCGCTGCCGGCTCTTTTTCTCACCCCGGGCCGTCCCATCGGACGGCTGCCGGCGCTTGGGTGGGCCGTGACGGCGCAAGGACTTCGGGGCGCCGTCTATTTGATTTCGCGCGTCGAGACGACCGCGACGCTCTCCATGTTGCTGGTTCTCTGTACGCCCTGGACCCACGTCCTTAAGGCCCTGCGGGTGCTGCGCGTTCCCGTCGTCCTGGTGGTGATCCTCGGCATGACTTACCGTTATATTCTCCTCATGATTGGGACGGCCGAGGAGATGTTTGAGTCGCGGCGCAGCCGGATGGTGGGAAGGCTCGAGGCGAAGGAGGCCCGGCGCCTGGCCATTGCGACAGCCGGAGTTTTGCTGAGCAAGACCATGCAGCTCTCCGGCGACGTCTACATGGCTATGCAAGCGCGTGGTTTCCGGGGAGAGGCGTACGTGCTCGACGAGTTCGAAATGCGGCCCCGCGACTGGAGCTGGCTGGCGCTCTTTCTGGCGCTGGGAGCGGCGGCCATATGGGTGGGGCATTAGGAAAGGGGAATCCGAGTTGGAGCCGCCGATTTTTGAGATCGAGGAAGTCAGCTACGCTTACGAACGCGTGGTGGCGCTGGACGCTCTGAGCCTGGCGATTCCCGCCGGGCGGAGGGTCGCGTTGCTGGGGGCGAACGGATCGGGGAAATCGACCCTGTTGCGGCTTCTCGACGGTCTCTGCTTTGCCGGCTCGGGTACGGTCCGCTTTTGCGGGGAGCCTTTGACCGAAGAACGCTTCCAGGATGAAACGTTCTCGTTCGACTTTCGCCGCCGCGTTGGCCTGGTGTTCCAGAATCCCGACGTGCAGTTATTCAATCCGACGGTCTTCGACGAGCTGGCATTCGGACCGCTGCAACTGCGCTGGCCGCAAGACCTGATTCGCCGGCGAGTAGCCCAAACGTTGGACGATTTGAACATCGCGCATCTGAAAGACCGGCCGCCGCACCGGCTCTCGGGAGGCGAAAAGAAACGCGTGGCCATCGCTTCGGTCCTCATACTCGACCCGCGGGTGCTGCTGCTCGACGAGCCGACCGCGACGCTCGATCCTCAGAGCCAAAGCCAGACGATTGACCTGCTGGCTAGCTGGAAAGACACTGGCCGGACGGTGGTCGCAGCCACTCACGATCTGGATAGCGTTGAAGAGATCGCCGACTATTGCTTCGTGTTCCAGGCCGGCCGGCTGGTGGCGCAGGGAGCGCCAGCGCTGGTATTGGGGGATATCGATCTGCTGAAGCGGACGGGCCTGCTTCACGCCCACAGGCACGCGCACGCCGACGGAGAAGTCCACTCGCACCCACATCACCACCACGACCGATAGCGGCTGGCGCCTGTGCCCTCAGCCCGACCTTCTCACAGAGACTCGGCCATGACAACGTGGCGCACGCACTCGTGCGACGCACGAGTGCGTGCCGCGTCGGCGCTCATGCCGGCGCCCCAGCTCGACGGACTGTCCGAGCCCCCGAACGTGTCGAGAAGAATCTCGACACGGCACGCACGAGTGCGTGCGCCACATCTTCGGGCCACCTGGTAGAAATGCAGGTTAGGAACATGGGCCGGCAAACGGCTCGCCGATCAGGCCCAGGGCGGCTGCAACCACATCCTCCAGGCGGGCCGCGACGGTTGGGGAGAGATCCATGGAGTAGGAGAAATCCGCGCCGGTCACGGTGATCATGCGGCCTTCGGCGGCGCGGCCATAGAGAGCGCGAGCGGCCCACAGCAGCGCTTCAGGCGTGGCGCGATGGGTAAAGGACGCGGAGCCGGAAGCGCGCGGCTCGATGCGGCGCTCAAGCATGACGCCGGGCTCTGGTCCCTCGGCGGCGTCGATAAATATTGCCAGGTCTACCTGGCTTAGAGGCTCCATCAACTCGGGAGCGAGCTGGTGGAGGGTGAGGATTTCGACGCCCGGATCGGTCACCAGCTCGCGCAGGCGCTCGGTAGCGCGCCAGCCCAGGGCGTCGTCCCCCCGGATGGGGTTGCCATAGCCGACGATGAGAATGCGGGACATGGGTATGCTCAGATGTTGGCAGGCGAAAGCGCCTGCCCCACAATGAGGCCAAGCACTGTGGGACAGGCGCTTCCGCCTGTCAACCCGAGCGAAACTCGGGCCACAATCCTAATTCCGGATGGCGTCCAACAGTTCCCCGTCGTGCGCCCGCAGGCTCGCTTCCAGGGCCATGCGGCCATCGGCGTGCGTCGAACAGCTCAGGCACGGGTCGAAGGTGCGTATGACCGCCTCCACGCGGTTCAGCATGCCTTCGGTGAGCTTGTTCCCGTGGACGAAATGGCGAGCCACCTGGAGCACCCCGCGGTTCATGGCGGCGTTGTTGTGGCCGGTGGCGATAATCAGGTTCGCCCATGTGATGAGGCCGTTCGAATCCACCTTGTAATGGTGAATCAACGTGCCGCGGGGGGCTTCGGCAACGCCCACCCCTTCGGAGTTGTTGGCGCGCGCGAAAGCCCGCACGTTGGGGTCGAGAATTTCCGGCAGGCGGAGCATCTCGTCGATCTTTTCGAGCGCGTAGACGATCTCTATCAGCCGCGCATAGTGGTAGTAAAAGGAACTGAGCACGGTGCCGCGGTCCAGCTCGCGGAACTCGGCCCACTCCTGGTTGGCCAGCGGCGTGTCGCAGCCGTCTATGATATTGAGCCGCGCCAGGGGCCCCACGCGATAGATGCCCTCGGGGTAGCCGAGGGGTTTATAGTAGGCGGTCTTGAGATACGTCCACGGTTGCGCCAACTCGGCGATGTAAGTGGGATAATCGTCGCCTTCCACCCCGTCCTGCACAATTTTGCCGCCCGCGTCCAGGAAACGCAGCTTGCCGTGGTAGTGCTCCAGGCCGCCGTTTTCCCCCACCAGGCCCATGAACAGCGTGGGCGCGTTGGCGAAGGTGCGGATCTCCTCGCGGAAGCGCTCCATCTCGGACTTGAACCAGTCCAGGGCGCGCCGCGCGATGGCCAGCGACTCCGGAATCCCGGCCAGGATGCGGTCGCGGACTTCGGCGGAAAGCGGCTCATTGACGCCGCCCGGCACCACCCAGGTGGGATGGATGCGCTTGCCGGCCAGCCATTCGATCGCCTGCTGGCCGAACTGGCGCAGGCGCACGCCGTCCCGGGCCATGGCCGGATTGGCCTCGGCCAGGCCGAACACGTTGCGCTTGGCAGGGTCGGAATCCATGCCCAGCAGCAGGTCCGGGGCCGAAAGATAGAAGAAGCTGAGCGCGTGCGATTGAACAATTTGAGCCAGGTTGAGGATCTTCCTCAAGCGCACGGCGTTTTCCGGAATGCGCACCGCCAGGATGGCGTCGCAGGCCTTGGCCGAAGCCACCAGGTGACTCACCGGGCAGATGCCGCAGATGCGGGCCATCAGCGAGGGCATCTCGGAAAACGGACGGCCTTCGCAGAATTTCTCAAACCCGCGGAACTGGGTAACGTGGAAATAGGCCTCCTCGACATGCCCCTGCTCGTCCAGGTGAATCGAGATTTTGGAATGGCCCTCGATGCGGGTGACCGGATCGATAACGATTTTTTGCCTTGGCATTGTGTTTATCCGAATTTCGCGGCCGGGTTGGTGGCTTTCCCTTCCAGCAGCTCGCTCAACACCGTGAAAATGAGGTCCGCCGAGGGCGGGCACCCCGGGATGAACAAATCCACCTTGACCACTTCGTGCACCGGGCGCACGGCGGCCAGCAGCGGAGGAATAATTTCGCGCGGAATTTGCGGGTCCGAGGAGACGTTCTCCAGGTAGGCGCGGCGCAGGGCCGCGTCGGCGCCGAAGGCGTTGCGCATGGCCGGCACATTGCCGGTGACCGCGCAGTCGCCCAGCGAAACCAGCAGCTTGGTGCGCTCCCGAACCATGCGGATGCGATGGATGTCGTCTTCGCTCGAGATGGCCCCTTCCACCAGCGTCACGTCCACGTCCTGGGGAAACTCCTTGAGATCCACCAGAGGACCCCAGACCACGGAGACGCGGGCCGCCAGATCGAGCAATCGCTCATCCGTATCGAGGAGCGACATGTGGCAGCCCGAGCAGCCGTCGAGCCACACGGTGGCCAGCCGGACTTTGCCGTCGGCGCTCATTTGCGGCCCTCCCTCATCAGCGTCAGATAAGGCAGGAACTGCCTGCGTTTCGCCATTTCGGCCACCGATTTTCCTTTCTCCGTGAGCGCGCCGGTGGGACACACTTGCACGCACTTGCCGCAACTGGTACAGCTCTCGGATTTGCCCCAGGGCTGGGCCAGGTCCGTGATCACACGGCAATCGACGCCGCGCGACATCACGTCCCAGGTGTGCGCCCCTTCGATTTCGTCGCACACCCTCACGCAGCGGGTGCACAGAATGCAGCGGTTGTGGTCCATCACGAACCGCTCGTGGGAAGCATCCACGGGCATGCGCGGGTACTGATAGCGGAAGTGCACGTGGGTCATGCCCAGGGTGAGCGCCAGCGATTGCAGGTCGCAATTGCCGTTGCTTACGCATACCGAGCAGACGTGATTGCGCTCCGCAAACAGCAGTTCGAGGATGCCGCGGCGATAACGCTCCAGGCGCTCGGTGTGCACCGTCACTTCCATGCCCTCCGCCACGTGGGTGACGCAGGCGGGCAGCAGCCGCGGCACGCCCTTCACCTCCACCAGGCACAGGCGGCACGCGCCGGGGTTGGTGAGACCCGTCAGCTCGCACAGGGTGGGGATGTTAATGTCGTTCTCCCGAGCCACCTCGAGAATGGTCTGGTCCTCGCGGGCGCCCACTTCGCGGCCGTCGATGGTGAGGGTCTTTACGCGCACCGGCGTTCTGGGGCTCATTTGCGAACCTCCTCGGGATCGGCGTGTTTGGGGCCGCAGGCGCACACTCCCGCCGCGCAGCCCTGGCCGTCGATATGGGATTGGTATTCCTCCGGGAAATACTGCATCGTCGTAATCACCGGCGTGGGCGCGCTCTGTCCCAGCCCGCACAAGCTTGTGTTGCGCACCAGGTCGCACAGTTCCTGGAGGAGCGTGAGATCCGCCGCGGTTCCTTCCCCGGCCGTGATTTTCTCCAGCAGGCCGTGCATTTGCTGCGTGCCGGCGCGGCAGGGAATGCACTTTCCGCACGATTCGCTCTTGCAGAACTCCATGAAGTACTTGGCTACGTCCACCATGCAGGAGGTCTCGTCCATGACGATCATGCCGCCCGAGCCCATCATGGAGCCGATCAGCTTGAGCGATTCGTAATCGAGCGGGGAATCCATGTGCTGCTCGGGAATGCAGCCGCCCGAAGGGCCGCCCGTCTGCACGGCCTTGAACCGCTTGCCGTCGGGAATGCCGCCGCCCACCTCATGCACGATTTCGCGCAGGGTGATGCCCATGGGCACCTCTATCAGGCCGGTGTTCTTGATCCGGCCGGCCAGGGCGAACACCTTGGTGCCTTTGCTCTTCTCCGTTCCAATGGCGGCGAACCAAGCCGCCCCGCGGCGGATGATGGGCGCTACGTTGGAGAACGTTTCTACGTTGTTGATCAGGGTGGGGCAATCGAATAAGCCGGATTCGGCGGGATACGGCGGGCGCGGCCGCGGCGAGCCGCGCTTGCCTTCGATGGAGGCGATGAGGGCGGTTTCCTCGCCGCACACGAACGCTCCGGCGCCGAGGCGGATATCGATGTGGAAGCTGAAGCGCGAGCCGCAGATGCTGTTGCCCAGCAATCCCATGCGCTCCGCCTGGCGAATGGCGATTTTGAGGTTCTTGACCGCCAGCGGATACTCCGCGCGCACATAGATGTAGCCCTTCTGCGCGCCCACGGCATAAGCCGCGATGGCCATGCCTTCGAGCACCCGGTGGGGGTCGCTTTCGAGCACCGCGCGGTCCATGAACGCGCCCGGGTCTCCTTCGTCGGCGTTGCAGATGACGTATTTTTGCTGCTCGCCGGTCTTGGCCACCGTACTCCACTTCAGGCCGGTGGGATAGCCCGCGCCGCCGCGCCCGCGCAAGCCGCTGCGGATGACCTCCTGAACCACTTCCTGGGGCGTCTTTTCGGCGATCACGGTGACCAGGGCGCGGTAGCCATCGTTGGCGATGTAGTCTTCGATGCGCTCCGGATCGATCCTGCCGCAATTCTCCAGCACGATCTTCTTCTGCCGCTCGAAAAAGGGCACGTTGGTGGGGCACTCGGTGAGGCCCTCGCCGCCGCCGGCATCGAGACTGCGAATGATCTCCGGGGCTTGTTCCGGCGTCACCCCGGCATACAGCCGGTCTTCGGTTTCCACCGATACCAGAGGCCCGGCGCTGCACAAACCCATGCAGCCCACGCCCTTAGCCAGCACTTCGTGCTTCATGCCGGATTCGGCCACTTCTTTCTTGATGGCCTCGAGAACCTGGTCGGCGCCGGAGGAAAGACACCCGGCGGCGGTGCAGACGCACACGTGGTGCACGTACTTCTTCTGCGCTTCGCGCTCGGTTTCGGCGGCTTTGCGCAATTCCTCAATGGTCATGGCGGATGCCTTTCTCGACGCGCGCCAGCAAATTCGCGGCGCCGATCTTGCCCAGCACGGCGCCGTCGAATACCACCGCCGGGGCCAGGCCGCACGAGCCGAGACAGCGCGCGGTCAACACCGAAAGTTCATTGTCCGGAGTGGTCTCGCCCGGCTTGACGCCGTATGCCTTCTCGATCGATCAACGCGTGAGGTTCGCGCCCGTGCCGCCTCGCAGTGGCCTCGACGATTTTCCATCTTTTATCGTCCGAGGGCATAGGGGTAGGGCCCAGGTACGTGAGCATAGATTAGAATGGACTGCATTTGCGCTTCCATTCAAGCTGTCAGAAATATCAACAAGTTGCAACTAATATGCGACTGGCAGCAGCGAAGGATGGCCCACTTTCGGGCTAAAAGCCCCTATTATCAACTATTTCAACAGGGTGAGGCGAGTTTCGGCAGGTAAGGTGAAATGATGAATTTGGGGAAAAAGGTCCACTCAGAGCCAGGGCTTTCATCCTTGTGGGGCAGGCGCTTTCGCCTGCCAACCTCACGCCATAGACTCAAGTTCCATGGTTGCGAGGATCGTCGGATCGCCACAGAAACCGAACTCGGAAAGGTCTTCACCTTCGAGATGCAGACCGATGGCCTCGCGGATGTTGAAGGCCAGTTCATCCAGGGTGGCAGCCTGAGTGACCACGGGAAGGTTGAGGCATTCGGCCACAAACTGGCGTTCCCCTTTGGTTATGCGCACCTCGATCGTTCGCGTCATCGCCGGTTCGCCTCAGACTCCAGCATGCATCAAGATTGGTCTGGGCCAATTGATGCCAATTTGCGCGCCTGAACCGCTGGCGGCCTGTCTAATCCAATTTGATCTCTTTTGGGCCGAGCGGCGGCAACGGGCTTTCGGGCGAACTCCGATAGTCCTTGATCACGGGGTCTATCTCGAGGCGCATTCCACCGACGTTGCCAAGACCTTCCCTTTCGGCCGCCAGCACGAACTCATGAACGCGATCCGCCCGGGATCCCAGCGCCAGATCGGCTTCGTGTGCGAAGTCTTCGGGCGAGCGCCAGCGGACGTTCGTCGTAGGGCAAAATAGCTTGCCGGCCTCTCCCATCGACAAACCCCCAAGTTCCGCCATGTATGCCCGGCGGTATATCTGGCGGTCGGTGTCCCTGAAGTTGCGACCCAAATTGGGGGCCGTACCGTCGGCCGGAACGACAGTGCGCCGATAAAACACATCGCCTTGGTTCATGGGGCCCTTGATCACCAGCACGTCGTCGGCGCCTGGTGGAGGCGTACCCCATTGAGCGATTTCGAGTTGGTAGATCGCGATTGGCGGGAAACCCTTCGGAAAGCCCACGTTCGGGCCTCCTCGGCCGAAACTGCCCCCTCGGCCTTCTCCGGGCGCTACACCAGTGTCGCTGACAACGAACGTATGCGTGATATGGATCTCCTGGAGCGTCTTGGCAAAGAAAGCGGCTGAACGCCGGCGCAGCAGAAGGTTGTTGACCACCAGCCATTCGGCCTCGTTCAGGTCTTTCTCGCGCATGGCGAGCAGATCGGCTTCGTCGGCATCGGTCGTTCGAGAAGCCAACAGGATCAGCGCTTCCGCTCGCCACCGGGTCGCGTACGGGAGAATGGCTTGCACCGGAACCACAGCGCCGAGTTGGATCAGCGCATCGAGGAGCGACTGGATGCACGCGAATCCCTCACCATTGGCTGGCGCCTCGCGCAGAGATTCGGCCCAATGCAATTGTGCGATAAGAGCGTCCTGCAAGACCGGGTCATGAAGTTGGGTCGCCAAATACGCGCCCCAGGCTTTGTCCGCCAGCCGCGGGGATTCCAGAAGCGCTTTCGCCCGGGCGCTGTCAACATTCGGAGCGGGCGGCGCCGGCGCTTGTGGCGGAGCGAAGAGTGGATCGAATAGCAGCGCGGCCAGCATCGGCGGCGCGGGCGAAACCTTGATCGATGGCGGAGCCGGCAACACCGCCGGCGGCGCCGCGGCGATCCCAACCGGCGTGAACGGACGCAGCGCCACGCGCGCCGGCGGCGTCTGCCCGGCATGAAGCGCCACCGCGCCGATGCCGGCCAGCCACAGGATGCTCAATGCCCATACCGCGCCGAAGCTGGGCAGGTTATGCGAGACCGGCTCGGATTTGCCGGCCAGCCTGCGGATGCGATGCACCAGCGAGCCGCCGTTGGCCGCCAGCACGGCCCGCAGGCGCGCACGCCGACGCGAATCCAGATCCGCCAGCGCGGTGGCGTACGTCAGCACGTCGCCGCTGGCCTCCACCGCCAGGTCGTCACAGCACAACTCGCGCTCCACGCGGATCTGCCCCGACACCCACCACACCGCCGGATGGTAGAACAGCACCGCCTCGGCGATGCTTTGCAGAATGTTCACCAGGTAGTCATTGCGCAGAACGTGGGCCAGCTCGTGCGCCAGCAGCGCGCGGACCTGCTCGATCGGCAGGCCCGCCAGGGCTTCGATAGGCATGAGGATGACGGGCCGAAGCCAGCCGACCACGGCCGGCGCCGGCGCCAGCGCCGACCCCAGCAGACGCACCGGCGCCGCGACCCGCATGCTGTGGATCAGCTCGTCGAGGGCCTGCTGCCATGCGCGTGGAACGGGCCCGGCAGCTACGCGGCGCAGGCGCGCCGCCAGCCGCCAGCCCACTGCGATCCGCGCCGAAAACACGACCACCCCAATCAACCACACCACCACGAACCAGGGCAGCAGCCGTTCCCAGGTATCCCCGCCGGCCACCGGCCACACCGGCCGCGGCAGCGCCGCAACGGCCGGGTTCCCCGAAGCCAGAAAGGTCGCGAGCGGCGCCACCGCCATGAGGGCGAGGGCCGCGCACGAAAGGGCGTAGCGGCCACGCGCGGAGAGCCATCGCCCCGCGAACCCGCGTACCACCGCCAACAGAATCGCGATCGCCGAGCCTTGCCACAGAAAGTGCACCAGCGCCCAGCCGGCGCGCATCACCCAGGGCTGTTGGAAGAGTGTCTCTATTCCGCTCATCGGGATCCTCTGCTTTTCGCGAAATCCTTCAACGTGCGCCGGATTTCGTCCAATTCCGCATCGGAAGCAGGCTGCGCCTGGAGCGCGCCCACCAGCAGGTCCTTGGCCGAACCCTCGAAAGCGCGCCGCAAAACGTCGCCGGCAATCTGTTGCCGGGTATTCTCCTTGGGCGCGCAGGCTTCGTAAACATGGCACCGGAAACGCTCATTGCGGAGCAACAGGCCTTTTTCCGTCATCACCTGCATCTGCTTGAGCGTGGTGGTATAACCCCTGCGCTTACCAAGCGCCAGGTGGACTTCGCGCACGGTACTCGGGCCAATGCGCCACAACACGGCCAGGATATCCAGTTCGGCGTCGGTCGGAAGGGGGGGCATGAGAGGATATTACTACGAGCTTGCTCGTATGTCAACGAGGAAGTTCGTATGTGCGACAGACCATCGACTTTCGTGGTCTGTCAACCCGAGCGAAGCTCGGGCGGGCCGGGCGGGCCCGGCCCCTACGGACAGCCGTTGCAGGGGCGAGGCATGCCTCGCCCGGCGGCCTGGAAGGCCGTTATGGTTCTCCTTGGGGGATGCTTGGCCTCGGTGCGCGGCTGGCAGGCGGAAGCGCCTGCCCCACAACCACAAGACCGGGGTGTCGTTACCGTTCGATTCCCAGCGCCGCCGAGACTCTCACCAGGGTGGAGATCAGTTTCTCCACATGTTTGTCGGTGTGGGCGGCAGTGCAGGAAATGCGCAACAGGTTCTGGGCCGCGGCGGGGCGCAGCACCGGGTTGATATAGATGCCCTCTTCGAGCAGCGCCTTGCACAGGCGGCAGAGATCCAGCTCATCCTGGATCACCACCGGGACGATGGCGGTTTCGCCGGGCAGGACACTGAAACCGTGCGCGCGAAGCTCGTCGCGGAGCAGGTTGGCGACGAACATGAGATGCTGGCGGCGCTCGGGTTCGGTCCTCAGGATCTGCAGGGCCGCGGCGGCCGCGGCGACCGAGCCCGGAGGCAGGCTGGCGGAGAATACGAACGGCCGGGCGGTGTGCTTCAGATAATCAATGACCGAGCGTTCGGAGGCGACGAAGCCGCCCACCGAAGCCAGCGATTTGCTGAAGGTGCCCATCACGATATCGACATCGTCTAGCACGCCGAGGTGCTCGGCGGCGCCGGCGCCGGTGGCGCCCAGGACGCCGATACCGTGCGCTTCATCCACGTACACGCGCGCCCCGTAAGGCTTGGCGAGGCGGGTGATGCCGCGCAGGTCGGCCACGTCGCCTTCCATGCTGAATACGCCTTCGGACACCACGAAGATCTTCTCGTCGGGCGAACAATTCTCCAGGCACCGCTCGAAATGATCCAGATCGTTGTGGCGGAAGCGAACCGTGCGGGCGGGCGAACGCAGGCCGCCCTCCACCAGGCTGGCGTGCAGGTTGTGGTCGCAGATCATGACATCGCCCTTCTCAGTGAGGGCCGAGAGGGCGGCGTAATTGGCCTGAAAGCCGGTGCCGAAGGTGATGGCGGCTTCCTTGTGGACGAAGGCGGCCAGCTCGTGCTCGAGCTTGACGTGCATGTCGAGGGTGCCATTGAGCAGGCGCGACCCGCTGCATCCGCTGCCGTATTTTCGGATGGCCTGGGCGGCGGCCTCCTTCACCTTGGGATGGGTAATGAGGTCGAGGTAATCGTTCGAGCCGAACATCAGCACCTTGCGCTTGCCGATGCGGACCTCGCCCGGGCCGCAGCCCTCGCGATCGCCGAACACCTCGAAGTACATGTAGAGCCCAGCAGACTGCAGATCACTCGGACGAGTGAAGTTGCGGCACTTCTCGAATAGGTCGTTGGAGCCGCTAGCCTTCTTTTTTTTGCCGGCGATATCGCTAGTCGTCACGCGCATGGTCCTCAGTTCCAATCGTAAATTCGGTAGGTCTTGTATCGCTCCGCCCCCATCGCCAACAGAGAGCGATTCATCAGCACGTTGTCCTCCAGTATCCAGGACATTTCGCAACCGCCATACCCCAACCGTACTGCATTGCGCCAGAGCGTGGCGTAAAAAGCCGCCGCGATCCCGGAGGCGCGATACTCCTCCACCACCCCTAATGCGATAACCCGCAAACTCCTGATTAACCGTTGATGATACAAAATTTTGACCAGCCCCGTGGGGAATAGCCTGCCACCCGCCGGTTTCAGCGCCTGGTTGATGTCCGGAAGCGCCAGGGCAAAGCCCACCGCGCGGCCGTCCTTTTCGCCGACGAGGACGAATTCGGGCTTAAGAATCTGCTTCATCTCCTTGCCCTGGAGGAACCACTCCTCGCGGGTCATGGGGATGAAGCCCCAATTGCGCTCCCAGGCCGAATTGTAAACGTCCCATAACCGCTCCATCTCGGCCTGGAGGTTCTTCGTGTCAATGAGACGGATATGGATTCCATTGGCGGCCACGGAACGGTCCGCCACGCGTCCGATCTTCCCTCCATCCAGTTTGCTCGAATGCTGGTAGTAGGCGTACAGATCCTTGGCCTTGCGAAGGCCGAGGCCCTCCAGAAGGACCGGATAATAGGGCGGATTGTAGGTCATCATGACCACGGGGCTGGAGTCGAAGCCCTCTATTAGCATGCCGCATTCATAGTTGGTCGACGGGTTCATCGGGCCGCGCAGGGTCTGCGCTCCGCGGTCGACAACCCACCGGCGCGCCTGCGACAGAAGGGCCCCGGCCACGGATTCGTCGTTCACGGTCTCGAAGAACCCGAAAAAGCCCATTTCCTCGGAATGAAACCGATTGTAGTTCCGATCGAGGATAGCCGCCACGCGTCCCACCACCTGGCCATCGCGCCGGGCCAGGAAGAACTCCGCGTCGGCGTTGGCGTAAAACGGATGCTTTTCGCGGTCCAACAGTTCCTTCACCGCTATGCGAAGCGGGGGAACCCAATACGGGTCTCCACGATAGAGCCGGTATGGGAGTTCGACGAACTCCTTCATGAGGCGCTTGTTATCGGCCGCGACTATCTCAATGCCTCCCAATCTGTACTCCCCTTTTCGAAAGTTTCAGATACGTAGCCGGAGCAGCCAGGATCAGGACGAACGCCAGCGCCGCCCCCGCCAACACGTCGACCGTATAGTGGTATCGAAGATAAACTGTAGCAAAAATGATGAGCGGAGTGTAGAACAAATAGATCCGGAACAGCCGCTTGGACACCATCCGGCTACCCCATAACGCCAGTAGCGTCAGCTCCGTATGGCCGCTCGGAAAGCAGTCGTAGTGCGCGGATTCGAGGCGGTCGAGAGTGGACTGCATCCCGCCAAACAACCACAATCCCCGTAACGGGACGTGCTGGAGGGTAGCCAGCAGAAAGCGTGGGCCCCGCGCCGGAACCAGGAGGTACCCCACGTAGGAGGCCAGGAAGCCCAAAGCGATTAAAAAAGCGTAATATTGAAAGTCCGCGTGGCGGCCCCTTTTCCAGAGAAGGTAGGCCACAAAAAGCACGGCCGGCACAAAAAGGGTGTAAACGATCTGAAGAAGCTCGGTGAGGGCGGGCGTCTCAATCCGCTCGAGCCATACCGTGGGATTCGCGCCCCAGAAGCGGAAGTCCAGGCGCGCTAGGGCCTGGTCGGCGTCCGAACTTCGTATAACGGGAATGAACTGGGCCATTTCCTTGTAGCAGGCGGCCACGTACGGCAGGGGATACCAAAAGCGGAAAAGACGGGTAGTAATGTTAGGAACCTTGATTTCCACCAGCACCAGGGCGACGGCGGCCAAATGCCAGGCGAGCAGACCGGCGGCCGAGGGGATGCGGCCCCACCAAACCAGAAGAGGAATGGTGGAGACCGCATAGTAGGCCAGGATGAGTTTGTCGACGGCCCAAAAGCCGGTATCGGCGGCGGACGGCGCCGCGCCGGGGCCCTCGGGTCCTGCATAGGAACTCAATACGTCAGCCAACCGGCCTCCCGATACCAGGCAAGGCTCTCGGCGAGCCCCGCCTGCAAAGTAACGCGCGCTTCGAAACCCAACTCGGCGGAGGCCCGGCGGACATCGCAGGTCCATGACGCACAGCGCGCTTCCGCTATCTTATCGCGCGAGACGATGCCGGGGCGACCGGAAATGCGGGCCCAGGTTTCGGCGCACCAGCCCACCGTCCAGGCGGCCGCGTAGGGGACGCGGATCACGCGCGGCGGCCGGCGCCTCATAATGCGCGCGGCGGTTTCGGCCAGCTCGCGCCAGGCGAAGGGTTGCCGATGCGCGAAATAGTAGGTGCGCCCCGCAGCCCGCGGGTTCCACGCGGCCTCACACAGGGCATTGACGAGATCCTTCACATAAATG
>JBEKPK010000079.1:0-17374 GCA_049520795.1 Bryobacteraceae bacterium | reverse complement strand
GAGGGTGCGTTCCTCGGAGGCGCCGATCTGGATGGCGATGGCTTCGAGGGTGCGTTCCTCGGAGGCGCCGATCTTGGCGGCGATGGCTTCGACGGCAGGGTCGAGGCGGGCGGAAATCTCCTCGTGGACAACGCCGCGTATTTGTTGGAGGTCCTCTGGCGTCATGGTGGACGTGCCTTCTCCTTCTCTCGATTTTACCTTGAAATGCTTACGAGGCATAGGCATTTCAGGGCAGGCGGTTGACTTCAGGCAGCGCGCTGGTTGAGACGTTCAGGCGACGGAGGATGAGGCGGAGACTGCCGGCGCATAAGTTCGCAGGAAGCGGGCGCCGGACCCGGCGCGGACTTCGGGCTGCTCGCTGGTCTCCGGAAACAGCCACACTTCACTCCGGCGGAATGCTTCGCCGCCGAATGTCCCGGCGCCTTCGAGGACGATCCACAGTTGGCAATTCTCCGGCGCGGGCGTGAGGGCGGCCCCGGCCGGCAACGTCACCAACTCGGTCACGAAATGCTTCGAGCGCACCAACTCCTCACGGCCTTCCCCCAGCGGCTTGGGCCGCGACGGGCCGGGGTGCACACTCAGATCGGAAATCGGAACGGCTTGCTCCACGTGGATCTCGCGCGGCCGGCCATAGTCCCAGAGACGGTAGGTGACGTCGGAGTTCTCCTGGATCTCGCAGAGCACGATTCCCGGGCCGATGGCGTGCACGGTGTGGGCGGGCGTGAAATACATCTCGCCGGCCTGCACCGGGAACCACTTCAGCAGGCGCTCGATTTCGCCCGTGCGCGCGCCCTCCCGAAGCTGGTCGCGGGTGATGGGCTGGCGGAAGCCCAGGGCGATGGTCGCGCCGGGCTCCGCTTCGAGGATGTGCCACATTTCCGTCTTGCCGCGCGGGCCGGCCTCGCCGTCTTCCGGATGCACCTGCACGGAGAGGCGTTCGGTGGTGAAGAGCAGCTTAACCAGCAGTGGCAGATCGCGGTCCGCCAGGTACCAGACCTCGCCGATGGGCGTTTCGGAGTCCGGAAACCAGGGCGAAAGACGGGTTTTGCCCCACACCTTTTCCCGCGGGGAAGGCGTGAGGCGAATGGGTTTAGCCATGGCCTCCCTATGAGTACTTGACGATGAACTGGCGGATGCGGTCTATACCCCGCTCCAGCTCGTGCATGGACGCCGCGTAGGTGATGCGAACGTGCTGGTCCGTGCCGAAGGCTTCGCCGGGGACCACGGCCACGTGGGCTTCCGCCAGCAGGCGTTCGGCCAGTTGCAGGGTGTCTCCGATGCCGTTCTTTCCCAGCACGACGCCTACGTTGGGATAGGCGTAGAAAGCGCCCCGCGGCTCGGCGCACGTCACGCCCGGAATGGCGCGCAGGCGTTCCACCACGAAATCGCGCCGCCTGCGATATTCGGCGAGCATGTCGGCCACCGAATCCTGCGGCCCGCGGAGCGCCTCCACGGCGGCCTTCTGGGCGATGGAAGTGGGGTTCGAAGTCGAGTGGCTTTGCAGCTTGGTCATGGCCGTGACGATGGCCGCCGGCGCCAGGCCGAATCCGATGCGCCACCCGGTCATCGCGTAGGTCTTGGAGAGCGATCCCGCCACCACCACCGTCTCCTTGGCCCCCGGTACGCAAGCGATGGAGAACGGCTGGCTGTCGTACAGAAAGTGACAGTAGCACTCGTCGGTCATGAGGTAAATGCCGCGTTCGGAGGTCAACTGGAATATCTTTTCGAACTCCTCCCGCTCCACCAGGGCGCCGCTGGGATTGCAGGGTGAGTTGACGATCAGCATCTTGGTGCGGCTGGTGAGGCTGGGTTCCACCATGGCGGCGGTGAGGGCGAAACCATTGGCTTCGGAGGTGTCCACGAACACGCACTTGCCGCCGGCGTAGTTCACCACGTCCTTGTAAGTGACCCAATAGGGCGCCGGAATCACCACCTCGTCGCCGGGGTTGATCAACGCCTGGGTGAGGTTGAAGATTACGTGCTTGCCGCCCACCGTTATGATGCACTCGTTGGGCTTATAGGCGGTGCCGAAATCCTTGGCGTGCATCTCGCACACGGCCGCCTTTAACTCCGCGGTTCCTCCCACGGGCGTGTACTTGGTGAAGTTGGCGTCCAGCGCGCGAACGGCCGCCCGCTTGATGTTGTCGGGGGTGGGGAAATCCGGTTCGCCGGCTCCGAAATCGACCACGTCCACGCCTTCGGAGCGCAGTTTCCCGGCATCCGCCGCGACTTTCATGGTGGATGACACGCTGATAGAGGAGATACGGTCCGCAATGCGGTGTGCGATAGCCTGCATATTGTTTTCGCTAAGCCCCTTTTTGTTTGATTTTGGAAAACCGCCCGCGCATGCGCGCCTCCACGGAAGGCGGCGCCAGGCCGGTGATGTTGCCTCCCAGGCTGAACACTTCCTTCACCATGCGGGAGCTGATGAAGGAGTATGCTTCGTTGGACATCATGAACACGGTCTCGATTTCCGGCCGCAGCCGCCGGTTCATGAGCGCCATCTGCAGCTCGTATTCGTAATCGGAGATGGCCCGGATGCCGCGTAGAATCGCGGTGGCCGCCCGGTTGGCGGCGTGGTCCACCAGCAGGCCGTCGAAGGAATCCACCTCCACGTTGGGATATGGCTCGGCCACCTCGCGCAGCATTTCGATGCGCTCTTCGGCGGAGAACAGCGGCGGTTCTTTACTTTCGTTTCGCAGGATGGAGACGATCAGCCGGTCGAACAACCGCGAGCCGCGCTGGATGAGATCCAGGTGGCCGTTGGTGATCGGGTCGAAGGACCCGGGGTAGATGGCGATACGGCTGGAGTCGCGGAGCAAGCGGTTGTTCACTTTCTCGAAACGGCTTCACCAATTCTAGCGAAAACGGGTGCGCCGCGGGGAGCGCCGGGAATTCTCGACGCGGTTTGACGCGGAGACACGGAGACGCGGAGAATTTGGAGAGGGTTAAAAAAGATGAAAATAAAATTCAGACTTCTCAGGTCTTTATCTATTTTTATCTTTCCTCTCACCTTTTCTCTTTCTTCTCCTCTTTATTTCTCCGCGTCTCCGCGGCTCCGCGTCAAAGCTCTGCCCGCTTCGCTACAATCGGTTTGAGGACCTGTGCGACGAATCCTGGTGACTGGCGGAGCCGGCTACATCGGCTCCCATACGGTGCGCCTCCTGCTGGCGCGAGGCTACGACGTAGCTGTGGTGGACGATCTTTCGAAGGGATACCGTCACAACGTTCCCCCGGAGAGGCTTTACGAGCTGAATATCCGCAATGGAAGCGCGCTGGCCGAACTGATGCGCCAGATGCGTTTCGACGCGGTGGTGCATTTCGCCGCGTTTATCGCCGTGGGCGAATCCATGCGCGAGCCCGCGCGGTACTTCGGGAACAATGTGGGCGGCTCGATGGAACTGCTCGGGGCCATGGCCGAGGCCGGGGTAAGGCGCATGGTGTTCTCTTCCACCGCCGCGGTGTATGGCACGCCGCATGCCTCGCCCATCCGGGAGGACTTCCCCATTCAGCCCATGAGCCCGTACGGCGAATCCAAGGTGATGGTGGAGCGGTTGCTGCGGTGGTTCGACGAGATCCACGGGTTGACCAGCGTATGCCTGCGCTACTTCAACGCCTCGGGCGCGGATCCGGAGGGGCGGCTAGGCGAGGAGCACGCCCCGGAGACGCACCTCGTCCCGCTGGTATTCCGCGCGATCGCGACCGGCGAGCCGATCACGGTATTTGGGGACGACTACGATACCGCCGACGGCACGTGTATTCGCGACTACATCCACGTGAACGACCTGGCGCAAGCTCACATCCTGGCGCTCGAACACCTGCTTGACGGCGGCGCCTCGGACCATTTCAACGTGGGCACGGGGACGGGGCACACGGTTCTGGAAGTGATCCGGGCGGCCGAGGAAGTCACCGGCAAAAAGGTTCCGTACGTGGTGGGCCCGCGCCGCGCCGGAGACCCGCCCGCGCTGGTGGCGGCTTCCGACCGGCTGCGCGACGCCCTGGGCTGGCGGCCGCAATACGCCGATTTGAAGACCATCGTAGAGCACGCGTGGAATTTCGCCAGCAAGCGCGCGTAGGTGTTTCGGAGAGAGTTTGAGAGAAGATCCTGACGCCGAGACGCCGAGGACTTGAAGATAAGGACGACAAGTGAGAGCCCTGGAGAGCGAGATAGGTCGCGTGACTTCCATCCTCGAATACCTCGGCGTCTCTGCGTCTCTGCGTCAACAGAGGGCTCTGGCCGCCTCTCCTACTCTCTGATCCTCTCTCTTCCATCCTCATCCCTACCGCGCCGCTTTCACCACGTCTTCGTAATACTGTTCGTAGCGCGGGATGATCTTCTCCGTGCAGAAGCGGGCGGCGGCGTTCCAGCGGCCGGCCATGGCCATGCGCATGTGCAGGCTCTCGTCCGTCAACAGCGATACCGCTCGCGCGGCCTGCGCCTGCACGTCGCCGACCGCTTCCAGGAAGCCGTCTTCTCCGTCCGTAATCAGCTCGGGCACCCCTCCCACCCGCGTGGCCACGGGCACTACCCCGCAGGACATGGCCTCCAGAGCCGCCAGCCCGAACGATTCCAGCTCGCTCGGCATCAACAGCGCATGCGCCAGCGGGATCAGCCGTTCCACGTGATTCTGCTTGCCGAGGAAGGTGATGTGGCGATCCATTTTCAGCTCCCGCGCCAGGTGCTCGGCGGGGCCGCGGTCGGGACCGTCGCCGGCCATCAGAAGGTGCGCGGGAACGCTTTTGCGAACCTCGGCCAGGATGCGAACGCAATCGAGCACGCGTTTCACGGGGCGGAAATTCGAGAGGTGCAGCAGGAGTTTCTCGCCGCCGGGGGCGTAGGCGGCGGCGCCCTTCTTGCCGGCGTCGGGGTGATACAGCTCGCAGTTGACGAAGTTTTCCACCACGCGAATCTCGCGCGTGACGCCGAAAACGTCGGCCGTCCGGGCGCGCAGGTACTCGCTGATGGCGGTGACGCCGTTGGACTGCTCGATGGAGAACTTGGTGATGGGGAAGTAAGACGGGTCCGAGCCCACCAGGGTGATATCCGTGCCGTGCAGGGTGGTGATGAACGGCAGGCGCCGCCGGGGCGCCAGGATCTGCTGCGCCAGCAGCGCCGAGATGGAATGCGGAATGGCGTAGTGCACGTGCAGCAGGTCCAGATCGTAGGACTCGGCCACATCCGCCATGCGGGAGGCGAGCGCCAGGCTGTAGGGAGGGTATTGGAACAGCGGATAGGTGGAGACTTCCACCTCGTGGTAGTGAATTCGCGGGATGCCGGGATCGAGCCGGATGGGGTTGGCGTAGCTGATGAAGTGGACTTCGTGACCGCGAGCGGCCAGCTCCATGCCCAGCTCGGTGGCTACGATGCCGCTGCCGCCATAGGTGGGGTAACAGGTGATGCCGACGTTCACTGGGGCTCCTTCAGGCGAGCGGGACGGAGAATGCCCATCCCAATCCGCCCATGCAGGTTTTCATCCGGCGAGGCGACGTCGCCGCCGCCGAACCAGACCAGAACATTGTCTCCGGCCACTTCCACGGCGGGGTCGCAGGTCACTTTGGAATCCCATGCCTCGGCGCCGGCGAAGACCGTGGGCAGTTTTTGCCAGCGGACGCCGTCGGTGGAGCGCGCCAGGCCCAGGCGGCGGTTATCGCGAATGTCGCGGCCGGTGTAAAGCATCCAGTAGAAGCCGTGCGATCGCCAGACGGCCGGCTCGCCCAGCCCGTTTTCGTCGAAATCGCCGGGGCCGCCCAGTTCCAGAACCGGGCTGGAACGCAGCTTCTCCCATTCGATGCCGTCTGGAGAGCGCGCGATGCCCAGGCGCTGCCGCCGGGCGCGATCCTGCCCCAGATAATACATGTAGAAGAAGGGCCCGGCGCGAATGACGCAGGCGTCCGCCACGGCGCGCTCGTCCCAGCTTGCATAGGGGCCGTAATCGAGGACCGGATGGACCTCCCTGCGCCAGGAACGGGCATTCTCCGAACGGGCCAGGCCGATGCGGGGACTGGCTTTCGGCCCGGCTTGGTACCAATACCAGAACCGGTTCCCAAAGGCCAGCGCGGAGCCGTTGGCGGCGATGTAGGAGCCTTCCCAGGTAAGTGGATCGGGCGAGAGAACCGCGCCCTGCTTTTCCCAATGAACGCCGTCGCTTGAGGTGGCCAGGCCGGTACGCCAGGTAAGCCCGTCGAAACCGGAGTAGAGGTTGAGCCGCCCGGCCTGGAAGACCGTTACCGACGGATTGAGAACATCGTGGGAATCCCAGCCGGGGCCGGGCGAGAGCACCGGTTCGGGTTGTGGCTCGAAGGCGAATGTCATGCCGGGATCGCCGCCCGAAAGCGCCGGGAGGGCGAAATCGGCGTAGTGGCCGCAGGCGGAACAGGTCAGCAGCAGGAGGGCTGCGGCGGCCAGGAGCCTGGGCGCCCGAGCTTCGCTGGGGTTGACAGGCGGGGCGCCCTCTGGGCCCACCAGCCCCACCTGGCTGCGGCCGGGCGGCCTTGTGGGGCAGGCGCTTTCGCCTGCCAATCGCGGAAGGGTCATTGCAGAGGAACCCGGAACTGGAGGCCCGCTCCGCGGCCGGGGCGCGATTCCAGGAGCATCTCGGCATTCAGCGATCGCGCGCGCCGCTTCAGACTGGCCGGGCCGAGACGCAACAATTCCAGTTCCTCCAGCGTGAAGGCGCCCACGAAGGCGAAGCCGCGGCCGTTGTCGTCGACCGAAATCTCCAGGCCGCGTTCGGTCTTTTCCATGGCCACGGCCACGCGCGAGGCGCCCGCGTGTTTCTGCACATTGTGCAGCGCTTCGCGCAACATCTGGAGAACCTCGTGGGTCATCTCGTTGGGCAGGCCCACGGGGGTATTGGTTCCCGAGAAAGCCACCGGAATGCCGCTCTCCTTCTGGAACATCTCGGCCGTGCGGCGCGCGGTGGCCACCAGGTTGCCGCCATCCACATCGACGGGGCGCATGCTGTGCAGAAACGCGCGCAGGTCGCGGATCTGCGACTGCGCCAGCGCATGCAACTGCCTGAGGTCCTCCATGCCGGCATGAAAATCGCGCTCCAGCAGCTTGCGCAGGATCTCCAGGCGCATTTGCAGGCTGATAAAGCTCTGCAGCGGCCCATCGTGAAAGTCCGAGGCGATACGCTGGCGCTCGGCTTCACGCGCCTTTTCCGCGGCCTTGCGGGCTTCCTCCAGCTTTTCGCGCAGGGCCGCCATCCCGACGCGGTGGCTGCGTTTTTCGATGGCGCATCCGCAGGCCAGAATGCCCGTCATCAGCACGGCGGGCTCCGCCGCGCGGATGGCGGGGTTGGGCAACGCGGCGCAGAATATGGCTCCCACCGCGGCGATTACCAGCACTTCCCGCGGCCCATAAAACGCCAGCGCTTCGGTCAGCAGGTAGAGGAAGAAGACGGAGACGAGCCACGGGAAACGCCCGGCGCCGAAACCCGCCAGCATCAGAAAGTAAACCGCGTCCACGAACAGAGCCAGCAGGCCGAGCATGCCGCTGCGCGCCGGTCCGCGCACCGCCAGGGCCACCGCGTAGACCAGAAACGCTCCCGTGAGGGCCAACAGGAACGGCGCAGAGGCCGGCGCATAACGGTAGAAAGCGCACAGCCCGGCGGCGGCGAGGAGCGCTCGCGCGCCGGAGAGGAACCGCGGCCAGCCGAATTGCGGGGAAGAAATCACGGCCTATTTCCGGTACAGAAACAGCGTGTGGCTGCGCCCGTCGCCGTCGTCGGCGATGCTCTCGACCCGCTCGGGCGTCCAGTTCTTGAACTCGAAATCATGCGCCACTACGCGCGCGCCCTTCTTCAACTGCTGGTCGAGCAAAGGCCGAACCTTGTCGATGAAGCCGGGGAACAGGTAAAGCGTAATCAGGTCCGCCGAGCTGTAGTCCTGCTTGAGCAGATCGCCGTTGACGATGTGCGCGGTCTGTTCCAGCTTCAGCTTGCGGATTTTGTCGGAGCTGAGCTTGGCGAGGTCCTTGTTCAACTCGATGCCCACTGCCTGCGCATGGAATTTCTGGGCGGCCATAATAACAATCCGGCCATCGCCGGAGCCGAGGTCGAACATCTTCTCCCCGGCTTTCAACTCGCCCAATTGGAGCATCTTCTCGACCACCGTCAGGGGGGTGGGATAGTACGGCGCCAGTATCGCGCCGTCGCCTTCCTGCGCGGCCAGGGTAACGCACCCGAGCGCCGCCAGAACACAGAGTCTTCGCATAAACGACCCGTACTCAATTTAGCATCTTCGCGTTTTCTCCGCGCCCTCCGCGGCTTCCGCGGCGAAGCCGGCGCATGGCATTCTGCGCCGCCGGCGGATTTGAGCCGGGCGGCCGTTCCGTCTTTTCCACCGGGTTGTGGATAAGCCTGTGGAAATCGCGCCGTGCGTGGGGACAACTTACCGAGATTTAATGCGTTTGTAACGTTGTGCACAAAAGTACAGCAAACCGGAGATGCGGACCCGGATGGGCTAAACCGCGACCACTTCGAGAGGCGCGCCGCGCGCGCACAAATCGCAGTGCGCCGCGTCGGCGTAGTAGCTGGCCTCCAGCCTGGCCAAGTGGTACAGCGGCAGAGATCCGAACGCGGTGGTCCTGGGCGTCGGCTGGTATACCACCACCGCCAGCCCGACCACGCTGGCGCCGAAGGATTCCAGCAGCCGCTTCAAGTCCTGGAGTTTCGAGCCGGTGCGCAGGATATCGTCCACCAGGACCACCTGTTCACCGGGCTTGGGCTGCAGGTACTGGCGGAAACGCAGCGGCTCGTTATCGTGTTCGCGCTCGGCCCAGTAGACCTGTCTGGCGCGCACGGCTTCGCATACGCCGAAGGCCACCGGCAGCCCGCCCGTGGCCGGCGCGACGATGGAGATCTCCGCCGCCGCCGCGCGGATTTCGGCATTGGCGCGCAGCAGGCGGCTCAACCCCACCGACAACATGCGCTGGTAACGGTAATAGCGCAAGGCCAGTGGCACCTGGAGGTATTCGTTGGAATGCAGGCCGGAGGAGTACTCGAAATGGCCGTCGCGCAGCGCGCCGGTTTCGCGCAGTACCGCGACCACTTCATCTTGCGTCGGAATGAGGTGCATGGGTGGGCCTCTCAGTTGGCTCCGCGGCCGGTAAGCACGCGGGGAATGGTACGTAACAGGATTTTCCAGTCCAGCGCCAGCGACCAGGTGTCGATGTACTGCATGTCCATCTTCATCCAGGTTTCAAAATCGACCTTGTCGCGGCCGGAAACCGCCCAGATGCAGGTCAACCCGGGGCGCATGCGCAGCCGCCGGCGCTGCCACCGCTGGTACTGATCGACTTCGCTGGGGATGGCCGGGCGCGGGCCCACCAGCGACATGTCGCCCCTCAGCACGTTCCACAACTGCGGCCACTCGTCGATGGAGAATTTACGCAGCCACCGTCCCACGGCGGTCAGGCGCGGGTCGTCGGGGATCTTGAAGACCACGGTGTCGCGGGTGTTGAGGTGCGCCAGCGAGGTCTTCATGTCTTCGGCGTTGTGGCACATGGAGCGAAACTTATAGAAAAGAAACCGGCGGCCGTTCAATCCGCAGCGAACCTGGCGAAAAATGGCGGGGCCGGGAGAGGTGAGCCGGATCAGGATAGCCGTCGCGGCCATGAACGGCGCCAAAACCAGCAGGCCGGCGCCGGCGATGGCCACATCGGTGGCGCGCTTGACCAGCAGCTTGATTTCGTCGTACGGGGCGGCGGTGAAGGTGAGCAGCGGCGTTTCTCCGAAACGTTCCAGCGATACGGTGCTATTCACGTGCGGGAAGAAATCCACTGCGATGCGCGTTCGTACGCCCTCTTCGTCGCACAGCAGCAGGAACTCCTCCATCCCGGCCAGATGGTCGCTCGATACCGCGAAGATGACCTCGTCCACCACGTGTTCCCGCAGGATATAGGGCAACTCGCCGATGGGATATACCTTGTAGACCGCGCCCAGCGCGATCTCGGCGGGGGACGAGTCTTTTTCGTCGGAAAGGAAGCCGCGCAGCCGCACGCCGTATTCCACGGAGCGCTCCAGGGACTCCGCCAGGCGGACGGCCCGTTCCCCGGTTCCCACCACCATCACGTAGTGGGGCGCCGCGAACTCGCGGCGGAACACTCCAATCATGCGGCTGGCGGTCAACCGGAAGAGCAACAGAAAGACCCAGGCATAAGCGCAAAACAGCGCCAGAAACGGGCGGCTCAATTCCGGGTACAACCGCAGGGAATACTGAAGCAAGGCCAGACAGACGGCGCCGGAAGCGCATTGCCGCGCCGAATCCCGCAAAACCACGAGCGGGTGCACGGAATCGAGCTTGTCGTAGATTTCCAGCCACAGCCCGATGAGAACCCAGGCCGTCACCGCGAAGCCCAACACCAGCGCCGCGCGCTCGGCGGTCATGTAGAACGGCCGTTCGAGCGGCAGCAGGCGGCGTGTCTCGTAAGCCGCCGCGAAGGCCAGCGCAATCAGCAAAAAGTCTGATAGCGCGAACAAAACACGAGCTTTACGCTGGCGGCTGAACATCCGGAACTCAGCATATCACGCGGCGGGAAGCGCCGGACGCCGGATGGCTGGAGATCGAAACGCGGGGAAAGCCGCTTCTGGTTTCCCGTATCCGGCGCTATCTCTTCTCCTCAACCTCGCCGACCGGGATGCCCAGCGCCGCGGCCACGCCCCCGCCGTAGGCCGGATCGGCCTTCATGCAGTTGCCGATGTGGCGAAGCTTGACCTCCTCCGGGGCATCGCCCATCGCGCGGGCGGTGTTCTCAAACAGCGCCTTTTTCTGCTCGGCCGTCATCAGGCGGAACAGAAGCCCGGGCTGCGAGTAGTAGTCGTCGTCGTCCTGGCGATAGTCCCAGTGATTGGCCGCTCCCTCAACGCCGAGCGGTGGTTCGGCGAAGGCCGGTTGCTGCTGCCACTCACCGTAGCTGTTGGGCTCGTAGCCGAGCGTGCCGCCGTGGTTGCCGTCCACCCGCATCGCGCCGTCGCGGTGATAGCTGTGGACCGGGCAGCGAGCCGCGTTGACCGGGATGTGCTGATGGTTCACCCCCAGCCGGTAGCGCTGCGCGTCGCCATAAGAGAACAGGCGTCCTTGTAGCATCTTGTCGGGTGAGAAGCCGATGCCGGGCACGATGTTGGCGGGGTTGAAGGCGGCCTGCTCGACCTCGGCGAAGTAGTTCTCCGGGTTGCGGTTCAGTTCCATAATGCCGACGTCGATGAGAGGGTAATCCTTGTGGAACCAGACTTTGGTTAGATCGAATGGGTGGTAGGGGCACTTGGCCGCGTCCTTCTCGGGCATCACCTGGATGCGCATCTTCCAGCGGGGGAAGTCGCCCTTCTCGATGCTGTAGTACAGATCCCGCTGGTGGCTCTCCCGATCTTTGGCGACGATGGCCTCGGCCTCGGCGTCGGTCAGGTTCTTGATGCCCTGCTGGCAGACCAGGTGGAACTTCACCCAGAAGCGCTCGTTCACGGCGTTGATCAGGCTGAAGGTGTGGCTCCCGAAGCCATGCATATGGCGGTACGAGTACGGAATGCCCCGCTCGCTCATGGTGATGGTGACCTGGTGGAGCGCTTCGGGCAGCGAGGTCCAGAAGTCCCAGTTGTTGCGGGCGCTGCGCAGGTTGGTGCGAGGGTCGCGCTTGACGGCATGGTTGAGATCCGGGAATTTGAGCGGGTCGCGCAGGAAAAAGACCGGCGTGTTGTTGCCCACCAGGTCCCAATTCCCTTCCTCTGTGTAAAACTTGGTCGCGAAGCCGCGGATGTCGCGCTCGGCGTCGGCCGCCCCGCGCTCGCCGGCTACCGTCGAGAAGCGGGTGAAGAGTTCGGTCTTCTTGCCGATTTCGGAGAAGATCTTGGCCTTGGTGAAGCGGGTGATGTCGCGAGTGACGGTAAAAGTCCCATAAGCCCCGGAACCCTTGGCGTGCATGCGGCGCTCCGGGATCACCTCCCGATCGAAGTGTGCGAGTTTTTCGAGGAACCAGACATCCTGCAGCAGCGCCGGACCCCGTGGTCCGGCGGTCATGACATTTTGGTTGTCGGCGACTGGAGCGCCGGCGTTGGTGGTCAGCTTCTTCATGGCTTCTCCTCTTTCGCAAGGCGCGCCGTTGCCCTTCGCGCGCTCTTAACGGCGGCCTCTGTTCAAGATTGTACGGCGATTGCCAGTCGCAGGCGCGGCCTTCCCGGGCGGCCTCGGCGCCCTACGGGACCCACTGCGGCGCGACGTATGCCAGGAAGATGACGAACAGGGCGACCAACAAAATAAGCAGAACGCTGTGACGCAGCGCAAACCGGAATAACCCGCCCTCGTCGGATGGCTTCAGGCCGGCGCCGGCGGCCGCCACCGCGATGCTCTGCAGGCTGATCATCTTCGCCATCATGCTGCCGTTCGAGTTGGCGGCGGCCATCAGCGTCGGGCTAAGGCCCAGGCGGGTGGCTGTCACCACCTGGAGATTGCCGAAAAGAGCGTTGGCGGAGGTGATCGAGCCCGTCAGAAACCCGCCCAACCCTCCCAGCACGGCGCTGAAGAAGGGGAACAGGGCGCCGGTGTTGGCGAACACCAGGCCGAGCGTGGCCGTGGCCCCGGAGTAGTTCATGACGAACGCCAGCGCGAGGACCGCGGCGATGGTAATTTCGGAGAAAAAGACCTGCTTGGCGGTCGCTCGCAGAACCCGGCCGAACCGGGCCGGCGACAAGCCCAGCAAGGCCGACGAAAGCACGGCCGCGAGTACGGCCGCCGTGCCCGCGGCGCCTAGCCAGTCGAATCGGTAGATTGCCGCGTAAGGAGTCGGGGCCGGGACCACCGGCGCCATCTCCGTCACCATCAGGTGCAGCCCCGGCCATGGGAACGCGATCGCGACTTTGCTTAACAGCGTCTTTGAAACGCTCCCCAGAACCACCATGGTCACCAGAATCGCGTAGGGGCTCCAGGCCCACAACACCGCTCCGGCTGCATGGCGCCGGGTGGCGGTTTGGACGGCGTGGTCGCCTTCCAGGGTGAAAGAGTCCTTGGGCTTCCACACCAGCAGCAGGATGACAAACCCCGCCAGGGCCGCCAGCGCGCCTCCCATGCTCGCGAGATGGGGACCGATATAGCGGGCGATCAGGAACTGCACGCCGCCCCACAGCGCCCCCACCACCACCGCCGCCGGCAGCACGCCCTTGAGAGCTTTCCAGCCACCCATCACAAAAACGATGTACGCGGGCAGCAGCAGGGAGGCCGGCAAGCAGATCAGTCCCACCGCCCCGCTGAGGCCGTTGATCGGCAGGCCCGTCACGGCGGCCAAAGTGACCACCGGAATCCCAATGGAACCGAAAGCCACCGGCACGGTGTTGGCCAGCAGACAGAGGCCCGCCGCGTAGAACGGCGAAAACCCCAGCCCGATCAGCATGGTGGCCGCCACCGCCACGGGCGTCCCAAACCCGGCCGCGCTTTCGAGGAAGGCGCCGAAACAGAAGGCGATCAGCAAGGCCTGCAACCGGCGGTCCTGGGTGAGGCCGCCGAGGGAATCCTTGATGATTTCGAACTTCCCGGATTCCACCACCACGCGGTACAGCAGGATGGCCGCGAAAATAATCCAGCCGATCGGGAACAGGCCGAAGGCCGCCCCATAGCCGAGCGAGCCGGCTACCAGTCCCACTGGCATGCGGTAGAGGACCAGCGCCACGACAACGGCGGCGCCAAGCCCGGCGAGCGATGCCTTCCATGCGGGGAGCCGCTTGATTCCAAGCAGGTAAAGCATCGCAAAGGCGGGAAGAGCTGCAACGATCGCGGAGAGTGCAAGGTTGCCCGCGAGAGGGGTATAGTTCTGGGCCCACATATCGGAGTAACCCTTGTGATACTCGAAGTGGCGAGGCTGTGTCAAGGCGCCGCGGCGGCTAGCCCGGGTCACTCATCAGTGGCCCGATGAGGTGGAGCGCCGCCGGGCTATTTCTCCGGCTGGTCGTAGCCCTTGAGGCGCCGGATCCAGATGTTCCGGTAGCGCACCGGGTCGCTGTTGTGGTCCTGCAACATCAGCGAATCCTCGGCGGGCTGCGGCGAGTAGTGGGCCACTTGCCGGTACACCATGGGGCCCATGCTTTCCTTCCGGTTGTGCACCATGACGCCGTTGTAGAACACCGTGAAGAACGCCGGCTTCACCAGCTTCCCGCTGTCGAACTGGGGAGCCTCGAACACAATATCGTAGGTATTCCACTCGCCCGGCTGGCGCGCGGGGAGCACGAGCGGCGGATACTGGCCATAGATGGCGGCCGTTGTGCCATCCGCGTAGGTCGGGTTGTTCCAGGCATCCAGCACCTGGATCTCATAGCGCTGCATCAAAAGCACGCCGCTATTGCCGCGCATCTGGCTGTTGCCGGTGACCGGCGTTGGGGAAGCCCATTCGACGTGCAATTGCACGTCGCCGAACTTCTCGCGGGTCAAGAGACTTCCGAAACCGCGCGTCACCGTGAAGTGCCCGTCCTCCACTTTCCAGCCGGCATCCACAAGCGTGTCGCGATTCGCCCCCCGGCCCTGGTGACCCCACTTGGAGAGGTCCTTGCCGTCGAACAGAATGATGGCGTCGGAGGGCGCGCCGCCGGGGGTCGTCGCCGGCGTCACCACTTTCGGATGGGGCCGGTCCGGGTCGTGAACGTGCCACGGCATGTTCGGCAACATGGGCGTGTCCTTGAAGCCCAGATCCGGGTTCACCTGCTGCGCGGAGCCTGCCTGCCGGGCATTGGCCAGGGCAGCGCCCGAGACCGCCGAGGCGGTGGCGATTTTCAGAAATTCGTTGCGGGTCATGGTTACTACCTCAGCATAGTCTCGGAGCGCACGGCGGCACAAGGGGGCGGCGGGGAACGAGGCTTTGGTATGATCGGTTTCAGGGGACGCGAATTCCCAGGTATGACCGCCATTGGCGAGACTTTGCGCCGTGAACGCATCCGGCGCAACCTCGAGCTGCAAGAAATCTCAGCGGAATTGAAGATCTCGGTGCGCTTCCTGGACGCTCTCGAGCGGGAAGCCTTCGACGAGCTTCCGGGCGCTATTTTCGTCAAGAGTTTTGTGCGTCAGTACGCCAGGTTGTTGGGCCTCGACGAGGACGAACTGGCGGCCGAGGCGCAGCGGATTTTGGAGCCGGTGGTGGAGGAGCTTCCGGCCAGGGCCCACCCGATGGCTGCCGTGGAGAAAGTCCGGGTGCCACCCATGCGGGCCTGGCGGAGCGTGGGAGATGGCGGCCGGTTCCACTGGGAATCGATCCTTCCGGCGCTGGGGTTGGTGGTGACCGTGACGCTGGTCTGCTCGGGCGTCTACGCCTGGTGGCAGCGGGAGCGCCACGCCGCCGCGGTTTCGGCCGCGCGGACCCAGGCCCCGGCGCTCCCGGCGCCGCCCGCTGGAGCCGCCGCGGCTCCGCGGGCTCCGAGCGTTGCCGCCGCTCCCGCGCCGCCCGGTGCGGGCCCAATCCAAACGCCAGCCGCTGGCGCCGGCGCATCCACCGAGCCGCGGCCAGCGCCCGGGGACGCAGTCGAGAGGCCGTCCACCGAGCCGGCGAAAGCCCCGCCGGCCGAGCAAACGGAGCCTCCGACCGAGCCTCCCCTGGCCGAGCAGTTCTCCGAAGGGGCTGCGCTGCCCGCCGCCCAGGGGCCCGTGCGCGTCCAGGTGACCGCATTGGAGACGAGCTGGGTGCGCGCCCGCACGGATGGCAAATACGCCTTTTCCGCCACCCTCGATCCCAACCAGACCCGCACCGTGGAAGCCAACCAAAGCGTGGAGCTGCTGCTGGGCAACGCGGGAGGCGTTTCGGTGGAGTTGAACGGAAAACCGATCGGGGCGCTGGGTCCCAAGGGTCAGGTCCGCATCGTTCAGCTCAATTCGGGCGGCTTCAAGATCGTGTCGGCCAAAGCGGCGGAGCCCGCGGATCCCCTCTGACGCAATGCGGCTCTTTGCCGCCTGCGCTCCAGAACCAGCAGCTCGCGGCGCCGGCGGCTCTTGATGCGCGCATCCACTTTGCGCCAGAACTTGCGGAAATAGCTGACCGCGCTGAGCATGGCGAAAAACACCACCGTCCACATAAGGACCATGCCCGGCAGGTGCAGCGCGGGATACCCCCGGCTGAGCATCATACAGGAGATGGCGACCACCTGGGAGAGCATCTTGGTTTTTCCCAGGTCGTTGGCCCGGATGGTGTAGCCCTCGGCGGCGGCGATGCTGCGCAATCCCGAGACGGCGAACTCGCGGCCAATAATCAGAATGGCCATCCAGCCCGGCAGGACGCGCACCTGAACCAGGGAAATCAGCGCGGCCGAAATGAGCAGCTTGTCGGCGATGGGGTCGAGCAGCGTGCCGATGGTGGTGACCTGCTTCCAGCGGCGGGCCAGGTAGCCATCAAGCAGGTCCGTGGCCGCCGCCGCCAGGAAGATGGCCAGCGCTATCCATTCCTGGGGAACGGTCAGACCGGCCAACTGGAGGCTGGGGTATTTCTCCTGTACCAGCGCGGCCACCAGCATCGGCACGAAGAAGATGCGGAGAATGGTGAGAGCGTTCGGCAGATTCATCGCCCAAACCACTATAATGCGGCGGGCCGCTCCGCAACAAGTGCGGAGAGAATCGGGCGCAACCGTAATCCTTTAGTAAGTTCCATTCAGCGTGGAGACGCGGGGGCTGGCGAATCCTCCGGCCATTTGCGGATCGCGAGCCCACCATGGGGCCGCCGGCCCTACTATACTGAAATTTCCGCCATGCCGCTGTCACGACGATGCTTTTTTTTCGGGAGCCTTGCCCTGCCCGCGCTCGCCCGCACCAAGAAACCCGCCGGGGAGCGTCCCAATATCGTGTTGATCCTGGCGGACGGGCTGCCCGCCTGGGTACTGGGTTGTTACGGCGGCAGGGAGATCCAAACGCCGAACATAGACTTTCTCGCCCGGACGGGCGCAAGGTTCCAGCGCCATTCCACGGCGGCTCCGGCGGCGCAGCCGGGCCGAGCTTCGCTGCTCAGCGGCGGGACGGGGATGCAGGTGGCGGCGGCCCCTCTGGCGAACCCCGCCGCCAGCCCGCTGGCGACCCTGCTGGCGGGGGTCGGCTACGGTTGTCACGCGACGCCGCCCGGAGCCGCCGAAGCCGTGGTCGCCGAGGCCGGCCAGTTCCTGGACCAGCAGGCGGCGGGTAAACCGTTCTTTCTGCTGGTGGGTTTCGGCGAACCGTCGTCGAGCGGCGTCGCGGAGAAATACGCCAGCGCGAAATTCGAATCGTTCTTCCCCGCCGAACCGCCCGCCGCGAATGCCACCTCCGGCAAAGAGATGCTGAGCGATCCGCTGGGGAGCCTGCGCCGCGCCGCGACCGCCATTACGGAACTGGATGCCCAGGTGGGCGCGCTGACCTCCAAGCTGGCCGGGAAGAGCTTGCTGGA
>JBEKPK010000078.1:0-17544 GCA_049520795.1 Bryobacteraceae bacterium | reverse complement strand
ATGGGCGAGCACGAATACGACTCGATCAAGCAGATGCAGGGCAGCATGAGCCGCAACGCGGTTCCCCAGCCCTCGGCTTTCGAGCGGGCCAACTACATGAAGGTGCTGAGCTCGTACGCCATAAGGTAGGCGCTTTCGCCTGCCAACCCGAGCGAAGCTCGGGTCCGCGGCGGTTGACAGGCGGAAGCGCCTGTCCCACAATCTAAGAAATCCACAAGGGCGGCCGGTTCACCGGCCGCCTTTTTCTTGTGGGCTTGCCTGCTTTTCTGAGTTTTCCGCAAGAAATTGGCGCCCGCGCCGCCGCTCGCCCGTATCTATCCTGTGAAGAGCAAGATGCCGGACGTCGCAAAGGCCGGAACCGCAAGCGCGATAGAGTTCGCGGAAATCGTGCGCGAACACCAGGCCATGGTGTTTAGCATCGCCTATCATTTCTTGTATGACCGGGCGGCGGCCGAGGAGCTGGCGCAGGACGTTTTCTTACAGCTTTACCGTAGCTTCGGCGAGTTGGAATCGCCTGGGCACGTGACAAACTGGCTTCGGCGCGTGACGTCCAACCGGTGCATCGATCAGTGCCGGCGCCGGAAGCTGATGCCGCGCATCGGCCTGGACCGGATCGCCGAGCCGGCTAGCACGGCCGTACAGCCGGACCCGATGCTCAGCCGGACGCTGCGCCAACTGGTGGCGTCTCTGCCCGAAAACTGGCGGGCAGTCATCGTCCTGAAGTACCAGGAGGATCTGGAGAACGAGGAAATCGCCCGGACGCTCGGGATGCCCGTGGGCACGGTCAAGAGCCAGATCTCGCGGGCTTTGGATTTCTTGCGGGAGAAAGCCTCACGGGTGATGGGGGAGAAGTATGAGTCAATTTGAAGCCGGGCTTGGCAGGCGAAAGCGCCTGCCCTACAAGGGAGTGGTATGAGTGGCTTTGAGGATGAGCTGCGAGAGGCGCTGCGGCGCGAAGAGCCGCCCGAGGGCTTCGTCGGGCGGGTTATGGCCCGCATTCAAAGCCGGGAGCAGGCGGCGGACGGCCCTGAAACAAGCGGTCCCTGGGGTAGGCTGTCAGCCGCTTTCCGCGCGCCGCGGCTGCGCTGGGCCACGGCGTGCGCCGCGGTTGCCCTGCTGGTTGGCGGCCTGGAGTATCGCGCTCAGCGGATGGAACGGGCAGAGGGAGAGCGCGCCAGGCGGCAGGTGATGCTGGCGTTGCGCATCACCGGCAGCAAACTGCGGCTGGCGCAGGCCCGCGTTCGACGCATGGTTGACGCTCCCGTGGAGCGATAGGAGAAATTATGAGAATCGCAATCGTATTCCTGGCGGCCACCCTTGCGTGTGCGTGGGCGCAGGACATCAAAATGCCCGTGGGGCTGGAGAAACTGTCCGCGAAGGCGGAAGAATCCGTGGACGTCACGCTGGACGGCAACCTGCTCCAGCTTGCCGGCAAGTTCCTCTCGGACAAAGACGCCGACGAGGCCCAAGCCAAGAAACTGATCGGTGGGCTCAAGAGCATCATGGTCCGCAGTTTCACGTTCTCCAGGGAGGGCGAATACAATCCGGCGGACTATGAAGCCTTTCGCGCCCAGCTTCAGCCGCCGGCATGGTCGCGCATCGTCGGCGCAACCTCCAAGCGCGATGGCGACAACTCCGAGGTGTATCTCAAAGTTGGGGAGGGTTCGCAGATCGGCGGGCTGGTGGTGATCGCCGCTGAGCCGAAGGAACTGACCATAGTCAGCATCGCCGGTTCGATCCAACCCGAGGACATTGTGAAACTGGGCGGCCAGTTCGGCATTCCCAAGCTCGACCTTCAGCAGAAGAAGGCGGGACCGAAGAAGGAAAAGGAAGACGAATAACATGCGGCTGCTGGCGTTGGTTCTGGCGGCCTCGGCCGCCGCATCCGGAGCCGACCGCGATTTCGACCGCCTGGTGGGTGCGGTCGAATCGCATCTCGGCGTCAAACGCACCAACATCCCATTGCTGGGCGCGGCTAACTTTTTGGTCAAGACCGCCCGCCCGGAAGGCGCTGCAGGTTTCAATCTGGCGGTTTTCGAGAACCTGCGATCGATGGCATGGGAAGACGGCCAGGCGCTTGACGGTATCATGGCCGAAGCCTCCGCCGGGCTGCATCCGCTGGTCCGCGTGCGCTCGAGGCGCGACTGTGAGTGGACCTACATTTACACCGGCGATGCCGGTAAGACCACCACCATGCTGATCGCCGCCTTCGAGCGCAACCAGGCCACCATTGTCGAGGTGAGGCTTAGCATGGACGCCCTGGTCAATGCGTTGAAGGAACCTCGACGGGCGGGCAAGTCGTTCGAGCAGGCGCCGTAGAGCGGGCTTCCCGCCTGCCATGCCCGCACCTGCGGGCATTCTTCCTTGCCGGCCGAATTTGACAATACCCGCATCCCTGCGCCAGCATGAGGTTAATTATGCGCTGGACCATCGAGACGCGGGTTCCCGAGAACTCTTTCGACTACTTCGAAAAGACGCTCATCACGCCCAACGGCTTCCGCGAATACGACGTGCGCTGGCTGCTGGGAAAAGAGATCAATCCCAACGGCTTCGTCGTGCTCGGCAAAGCCTACGGCACGCTGGTGCGCGAGGCGCTTGGCGAAAGCAACGTGGTGGTGGGGCACGACTTTCGCATGTACAGCCAGGACCTCAGCCGTTCCTTCATCGTCGGCCTCCTGTCCGCCGGCATGCACGTGGTGGATATCGGCCTGTCGCTCTCGCCCATGCTGTATTTCGCGCAACACCGCTTCGGTTTTCGCGGCGGGGCCGAAATCACCGCCAGCCACAACGAGAACGGCTGGACGGGCATCAAACTGGCCAACGGCTTGTCTTCCACGCTGGGCCCCGACGGCATCCTGCAGTTCCGCAAGATCGTGGAGGGCGGTGTGTTCGCCACCGGCCGCGGCGAGTACGAATCCTACGACGGCTTGTTCGACGATTACCGAGCGGATCTGCGCCAGCGCCCTCTGGCGCGCAAGCTAAAGGTGCTGGTGGCGGCCGGCAACGGCGGCGCCGGCCGCTTCGCCCCGCCCGTGCTGCGCGACCTGGGCTGCGAGGTGGTGGAGCTCGATACCGAACCCGACTGGTACTTCCGCAAGTGCAACCCCAACCCCGAAGACATGAAGTTCCTGCACGGAATGAGCCGCGCCACGGTGGAACATCACGCCGATGTGGGCTTCGGGCTGGACGGCGACGGCGACCGCCTGGGGGTGGTGGACGACCAGGGCCGCGAGGTCTTCTCCGACAAGATGGGGCTGCTGGTGGCTCGCTGGATCTGTCCCAAGGCTCCCGGCCGGCCGGTGGTGATCGACGTCAAAGGCACCGGCCTGTATTATGAGGATCCGATCCTCAAGCAGGCCGGCGCGGAAATCGTGACCTGGAAAACCGGGCACTCCTACATCAAGGCCAAGGTAGCCGAAACCAATGCCGTGGCGGGCTTCGAGAAAAGCGGCCATTGGTTTTTCAACGCTCCCTTCGGGCGCGGCTACGACGACGGGGTGCTCTCCGCCGTGCAGACGCTGCGCATGCTCGCCGAGCAGAGCCAGAGCCTCTCGGGAATGATCGACGCGCTGCCCCGCACCTGGCAGTCGCCGACGCTCGAGCCCCAGTGCGCCGACGACGTGAAGTACAAAGTGGTGGACACGGTCGCCGCGCAGTACCAGAACGACTTCGCAACCGGCGTGCGAATCGCCGGTATGGCGATTCGCGACATCATTCTCATCAACGGCGTGCGCTTCCGCCTGGAGGACGACAGTTGGGGGCTGGTGCGCGCCTCCTCGAACCGCCCGTCGCTGGTGGTGGTGGCCGAAGCCCGCAAGTCTCGCGACCAGCTCTACGAAATCGTGGATCAAATCAAGGCCAGACTGGCCGCCACCGGCCTGATAGGCGGCTACGACCAGGACATGCCGGCGCGCTAGCCGGACCTTCTCACAGGTGCTCGGGTGTGATGACGTGGCGCAGACACTCCTGCCTGCCGCGCCGGCACTCCTGCCGACGCTTGGCTACGGCGCTTTGCCGGACGCGGGTAATTGTGGGGCAGGCGCTTTCGCCTGCCAACCGGCTTCAGTAGGCGGCGCCCGAGCTTCGCTCGGGTTGACAGGCGGAAGCGCCTGTCCCACATCGGAGTTTGGCGCCCGGTTCTTCAGCGCCCTACGACCTCCAGGATGGCGGCATCGGAACCCGTCCAGGCTTGGAACCCCTCGTGGCTGAGCTTGCCGGTGGCATTATTCCAGTGCAGGCGGGTGATGCGCCGATCACCGCTTTCATAGGCGTAGGTCTTCCCATCGTCGTCGTAAAGGGTGAACGCGCCGTCTGCGCCACGATACACCCGCACGCGGGCCAGCTTCTGGGTTTCGCTGGTGCTCTGGACGGGTTCTCCGAGGGGCACAATGGAACCGGCCCGCACGAACAGCGGCAGGGTGTCAATGGGAGCGTTCACTCGAATCGTCTGCCCGCCGCGGACGCGCTGGTTGGTCCAGTAGTTGTACCAGTCCGCGCCGGCCGGCAGGTAGACCGGACGGCTGGTGTCGCCCTGTTCGGTGACGGGGGCTACCAGAAACGCGGGACCGAACATGTACTCGTCGCCCATGCCGGCCACGTTCGGATCGTTGGGGAAGTCCATAAACAGGGCGCGCATGAATGGGGCGCCGGTTTCGTTGGTCTGGTATCCCAGCGAGTAAATGTAGGGCATGAGCTGGTAGCGCAGCTTCAGGTACTTCTCGAGAATCGGCTGGGCCGCTTTGCCGTAGGTCCAGACCTCGTTGTACAGACGGCTGCCGTGAGTGCGGAAGATGGGCATGAAGGAGCCGTATTCGAACCAGCGGGTGTAAAGCTCCGGGTAGTCGTCATAGCCGCCGACGTTGTCCCGCGCGTCGGAGGGATCGAGCAGGGGAGGGTGCAGGGGATGATGCTCGGCCGGCAGATATTGCCACCCGCCGACGTCGTTGCTCCAGTAGGCGAGGCCGGACGCGGTGAAGCCGAGCCCGGTTGGAACTTGGCGCTTCAGGGTGTCCCAGGTCGGGTAGATATCGGAGGACCAGAACATGGCGCCGTTATGTTGCGCGCCCAGGTAGGCGTCGCGGGAGAGGATGAGCGCGCGCTGCTTCATGTCCCGGCGGAAACCGTCATACAGCGCGGCCGTGTGAAACAGCGGGTAGACGTTGAAGTAGCGGGTTCCGGGCCCGATGTGAAAGTAACTGCCGTTGGGCGGCAGATCGGGCTCGGTTTCATCCGACCAGAGAGAGTCGAAACCCTTGCTGAGGATGTTATCGCGGATAGTTTCCCAATACCAGCGGGCGGCTTCCGGGTTGGTGGTGTCGATGTCGGAGCCGGCGCGGTCGTAGGGCAACCCGTTAGTGGGCGTTCCGTCGGCGAGGTGCATGAACCAGCCGTTCTTCAGCACGAGATCGTAGTAGCGGGATTCGGGCGTAAAGCGCGGCCAGACGCTGATCATGGTTTGCAATCCCATGTCGTGAAGCTGGCGGTTCATGGCGCTCGGGTCGGGCCACCTGACGGGATCCATGTCGATTTGGCCCATTTTCGTCCAATAGAACCAGTCGACCACTACCACGTCGAGCGGGAGCTTCCGGTCGCGGTAGCCTTTGGCCACCGACAGAACCTCCTCCTGCGAGCTGTAACGCTGCTTGCACTGGATAAAGCCGTAAGCGGCTTTGGGCAGCATGGGCGTGGTCCCGGTAAGCTGGCGGTAGCCGGCGTAGATTTCGTCGGTGGTGGCGCCGGCGATCACGAAGAACGATACCCGGTCGCCGACTTCGGAGGTCCAGCGGGTCTCCTCGTTAAAGCCCCCCTCGAAGACCGTCTTGGAGGGATTGTCCCAGATGACGCCGTAGCCTTTGTTGGTGACCAGAAACGGCACACCCATGCTGGGGGCGGCGGTGGCGGTGTAGTTGTGCCAGGATTCGATGCGGCGGCCGCGGTGGTCGAGAACCCCCTCGTGGTTCTGGCCCAGGCCGTAGTAGTGCTCGTCGTCGGGCGAAACGAAGGTCGCGCCCACCTGATAAAAGGGCGGGTCCGAAGGACGCTTGTCATGCAACACGCCGGCGTTGCCGTCCTTGTAATTGGGCACGGACATAGACCAGCCCTTCATCTCCAGCAGTTTCTTGCCGGCGGGCGTGGCGATGGTAATGTGCGCGGGCGGGGCGGAGCCGTTGAAGAACTTGGCAATGTCCAATTCCGTCGCCATGGGCTTGCCCGGGCGGTTGGCGGCCACGGTGACAACCAGGCGCGGCGACCGGTAGACGTCGCCCTGGGCGTCTGTTTGCCGGCTCCAGCCCTGGGCGGAGGGGGTGGCTACGAATCCATAGCCTGGCGCGGCCGCGGCCGGCTCCTTGAGAAGGCTCAGCGTGACACGGACGATGTTGGGGGCATAGGGCTCAAGGACGATCGCGCCGCCGTCCCGATCCAATACAATCTGCGAATTCTGGGCGTATGCGCCGCCGCTGAACAGCAGTGCGAGTAACATCGCGACCGCCAGGCATGATGTGCGAATCATAATGATGACCTTTGCTTCGAATGCGCCCCTCGACCGCCCCCATAACAGCGGTTCCGGCCGCGGGCGCGGACGATGCATGAGAGCGTTTCATACATCTTACCCTCCTTCGGGGCCTTCGGAAGGTCCGGCGGTCCTTCCGTCGTTTAACGTCAAAGGGAAAATGTCCCACGGCCGCTTGGAATCGAGGTCGAAGCCACTCCCGTGCGCCGGCGCAAAAGACGTTATCGTAAGAGTCGGCAAGGAGTCCAGCAATGCAACGTCGGGAATTCCTGAAGACATCCGCGCAGGCGGGAGCGGCCGCCTGGACCGCCGTGTCCGCGGATCGAGTGATGGGCGCCAACGACCGGCTGCGCGTGGGCCTGATCGGGTGCGGAGGGCGCGGCACGCTCGATGCGCGCAACATGCGGGGCACGCTGGAGGACATCCAGGCGGTGGCGCCCGAGAGCTATCACGGCGGCAATCCGGAGCCGCGGCTGAGAGAGCCCCGCAACGTGGATATCGCCGCCGTGTGCGACGCCAACTCGGCCAAGACCGACGCGGCCAAGAGATGGACGCCGCAAGCCACGGCCTACGACGATTTCCGCAAGCTGCTGGCGGACAAGAGCATCGACGCCGTGATCATAGCTACGCCGGACCCCTGGCACGCGCAGATGATGATCCTGGCGTGCGAGGCGGGCAAGGACGTCTACCTGGAAAAGCCCGTGATGTACCGCCTGAACGAGGCCAAGACCATGCGCGAGGCGGTGCGCCGTACCGGGCGCATTGTGCAGATCGGCTCGCAGCACCGCTCGGCGGACCACATCGCGGAGGCGGCCAAAATGGTGCAAAGCGGCAAGATCGGCGAGGTGAAGTTCGTGCGCGTGTGGAATTACCAGATCGAGCCCGCCGCCGCGCCGGTTCCCGACGCCGATCCCCCGGCCGGCATGAACTGGGACGCCTGGCTGGGGCCGTCGCCCAAAGTGCCCTACAACGTCAACCGGCTGTATTACCGGGCGTTCATGGACTATACCAACGGGCTTATCAGCGATTACGGGAACCACCGCTTCGATTCGGTGCACCAGATCATGGGCGTCGATAGGCCGCTGAGAGTCACCTCCTCCACGGCCATGCTCAATCGCAAGAAGGCGGGGGACATCGTCGACATCCAGCAGGCCACCTACGAATACCCCAGTTTCATCCTGGATTACGAGGGGTGCGTATACAACAGCCACGGCCTGGGCGGCAGAACCGAGGGCATGCGTTATTACAATGCGCGGGGAACCGACGACCGCCCGCACGGCATGGCGTTCTACGGGACCCAGGCGGCCCTTTTCGTGGACCGCATCGGAATGGAGCTGTACCCGGAGCCGCGGGGCGGAATGGGCCGCGGCGGGGCGGCGGCGCCGCTCGAGCGGATGCACATGAACGAGGACGAGCCCTCGGCGCTGCACGCCAAGAACTTCGTGGACTTCGTGCGCAACCGCAAGGAGCCCTTCGCCAACATCGAAGTGGAAGCGCGGGCCACGGCCATCGCCTGCATCGGCAATGTGGCCGCGTGGACCGGGCGCAAGCTGACGTGGGACGACGCTTCCTGGCAGTTCCCGGGCGACGCGGAGGCCAACAAGTACCTGTTCCGCGAGTATCGAAAGCCCTGGGACCTGGTGAAGTTCGGGTAGAGAGCTAGTGGTCGGCGGCGGACAGAATGACGACTATGCAGATACCCGTGGGGCAGCCAATCCTGGCTGCCGCCGGCTTTCAGCCGGCGTTTCCTGTGTGAGAGGGCTTCGCGGATGCGAAAAAGCCGCCTAGAAAGGCGGCTGCAGGCAAGATTGCCTGCCCCACAAAACGCGCGGAACTTCGGCCGCACTACACTGTAGGAGAGGCTTAGAACACCAGCCTTAGCGCCAACTCGCAGTGGCGGGCGGTGGGGGTATCATAGACCGCCGAGGCGTTGGGGGCGCCGGCTCCGGAGACCGGCTTCAGGACTCCGCTGGTGGCCACGAACGCCACCGTGTTGACTCCCGTGGTCCACTGCCGGTTGACCACATTGAAGGCCTGGAACATCATCGTCAGCTTGAAGCGCTCCTTGAACGATATGGTGCGCGCCAGCCGGGCATCCAGGTTCTGTTCAGGCGACATGGGCAGGCTGTTGACGGGATAAAACGGAACCCGCGCCCAGCCGCCGGAGCCGCTCAACGCAGTGGAGTAATCCGGGGTGGTGCTGGAGAACTCCTGGCCGTTCATCAGTATGAGCGCGGTGGCCGAGCGCCTCGAAGCCACGGTGGCGACGCCGGAAAGCTCCCATCCGTTCAACAGCGCCCGCAACGGCGCGGAGTCGGAAGAAATCGTGGGCCGCCAGATGAAGTCGACGACGCCTCGCTGGCGCTGATCGCTGGCGGAACTGCCCTTGTCGGCCATGTAATCGTTGTTGGCCGACCCCACGCTGATGCCATAAGGACTGTTGCCCACGTCGTCGAGGGCGTGGGAAAAGGTGTAGTTCATTTGCAGCGCTAGGCCGTGCGAAAAAGGCTGCCTCACTTGGAGAATGGCGGCGTTATACCACGACCTGCCGCCGTTCTCGACCTGGTAGATGTGACCGTAGCGGGGATCGCTTCGGGTGATATACATCGTGGACGCCCACTTGTTCACCGCTTGGCCGGCGGAGTTGGCGATGGTGTAGATCACGGAATTGGTGGTGGGGGGAAGATTGAGGTCGTCGTCGGTCAACAGCTTGTAGCCCTGACTGTCGAAAACGCTGAGGGTAGCGACGGTCTTGGCGGCGAATTCGTGCTCGATAGCCACGGTGGCCTGTCTGGTAAGGGCGTTGCGGAATTTGTCGGAGGTGTAAATGATGTTCTCGGCGCCCTTGGCCTTGACGTTTGCGTTGGCATAAAGGATGGGGAAAATGGGCGAGCCGGTCTGGGTCGAAATTGTGCTCGTGTAAGACTGGCCGCCCAGGTAAAGCAGGTCCAACGCCTCCCCCGCGAAGGGAGCGTAGAACCATCCGTAACTCGCGCGAGCCACGGTATGCTCGCCCATGGTATAGGCGGCGCCGACGCGCGGGGCGAGATCGAGGCCCGGCGAATTGATCGTACCGGTGGCTTGATAATCGCTGTTAACCCAGTTCGGCTGAGGCAGCTTGGGTTTCTCGAAATACAAGGCGTAGTCGAAGGTAAAACCGGGCATGAGCTTCCAGGTGTCCGACAGGTAGGCCTTGAGCACCCTGGGGCTGAAAGCGGTTTGAGGGAAGCCGAACGTCTGAACGAACGTGTTGTAGTTCTTGCGCTGGTTGGTGATGCCGGTGAGGTCCTGCGCAAAGGCGCCCAGGGTGGAGTAGTTGTATTCTCCGTCGGCGTAGGCGAGCTGGTTGTGGAAGTCGAAATACTTGAAGTATTCGAGGCCCGCGCGCATGGTATGCTGGCCGGCCGAGAAGGTGAAGTTGTCCACCACCTCGCGCCGCTCCTCGTTGAGCCAGTTGGGGTAGAGACCGGAGGCGCCCACGTTGGCGCCCGCCACCGTAAGGGCCAGCGGACCGGTGGAGGACGGCCAGAGCTGCGGCGCGGCCGTCTCGGCCTCTTCGTCCTTGGACCAGCCGAGGCGCATATCGTTGGCCACGTTCGTGCCGAGCGCGCGCACCCAACTAATCTTGGCAAAGCGCGACACTTGCTGGTAGTTGCCGTTGTCGCCGATTAGAGATCCATCGGTGGAAACCGGTTCCATCTGCGCTCCATTCGGCGCGATCCACTTCATATAGTCGGCTTCCACGGTGAAGGCGTCCCGGTCGCGGCGGCGATAATCCAGCCTGGCCAGCCCGGTCGCCACGCGGTCGCTGCGCGGCACGAAGACGTTCATCTGGGATTGCACGAACTTGGTGACGGCCGCGCACTGCGCGGCGGTGTTCGGGGTAGTGCAATTGGAGGGCAGCACGAAAGAGCCGGTGGGATCCGCGATAAGGGAGCTGGTAATGCGGTTGAGCGCCTGGGAGTGGGCGTCAATCACGTCGGCGCTGGCGAAAAAGAAGACGTTGTTCTTCAGAATCGGGCCGCCGATGCCGCCGCCGCCCTGATTGCGCCTCTGCTGGAGGTCGCGCCCCGCCGCGTACTTGTCCAGCGCGCTGAACGCATGGGTGCGCAGGTAATCGTAGAAATCGCCATGGAAATCGTTGCCTCCGGTGCGGGTCACCCCATTCACCACGCCGCCCAGGGAATGGCTGAATTCGGGGCCGTAGTCGCTCACCAGCACGCCGGTTTCCTGCACGGCGCCCTCGGGGAAGAGCCGGCCGACGGCCCGGCGCTCGCTGAAGTACGTGGTGGCTACCTCGATGCCCTCCATTTGGTAGGAGTTCGCGAGCTCCTGGCCTTGTATGTCCACCAGGCCGTAAGGAGCGTCGCCGGTGGCCGGGGCCAGCGCGGCCAGCGCGGTCCAGCGGTGGCCGGATATGGGCAGGTCCATGGTCTTATCGGGCGTGACCGCGGCGGACACGCCATACGTGTCGTCTACCTCCGCCGGAAGAATGTAGTCGCTCAACTGGTTGGGACGCTCCTTGGTGGAGCGCAGGGTGATGTTGAACTCCAGCTTCCGGCCCGCGAACACCTCGAAGTCCTTGGCCTCCCAACCGACGAACCCCTTGCGGACTATTTTGACGGCGTATCCGGGCGCGGGAACCAGCGCGGGCGCGTCAAACAGGCCATCGTCGGTGGTGACCAGAGTGCGGCGGAGCGCGAGCGAATCGTTCGACACGAATACGGTGGCATCGGGGATGCCTTCACCCCCCGTGTCGCGAACCGTGCCCGTTACCGCTCCGAATCCGGCCGTCGACTGTCCCCAGGCGGCGGAGCAGCAGAGCGCGAATAAAGTAAGACCTAGCGTTGCCCTCATTGTGTCGAAACCTTATAAACCAGTTGAGAATGTCCTTTAGACCGCTGGAGCCCGATGGGTTACCTCACATTGTAATAGCATTGCGCGGGCAGGCGGGCAACGGGCCAATCGGGATACTGGTGTTTCCAGGCGGCAACACTACCGGCCCGGGCAGCGTCTAATTCCGTGGAGGGATTATGGCGAAACAAGGGGAACCGCGCCCGCCGCTGGCCTGCCGGATGCTGATCCGGGCGGCAAGTTGGATCGCGCCGGCGCGCGCGCGGGGCCGATGGCGCGCGCGTTGGGACGCCAACCTCTGGAACTGGTGGATTCTATTCGAGCGCGGGGAGTTGACCGGGCGCGACCGGGCCGAGCTGGTGCGCCACAGTTGGGGCAGTTTCGTGGATGCCTTCTGGCTGCGCGTCAGCCGGGAGCAGTTGAGGCACTGGGTTCGCGGAGGCGGCTTCGTGTTGACCGCCGCCGGAGCGGCGCTGCTCGCCCTGGCGGCCATTTCGGGCGGCTTCAGGGGGACGCGAGCTCTCTTCGAGCGGCTGCCGCTTGAAGATCCGGGGTCCCTGGTCTCGATCAAGTACACCGGGTTGATCGACGAACCTTACGGCGTTCCACCAAGCTTCGTGCCGCTGTGGAGCGCGCAGTCCAAGCTCCTCTCCGGCGTGGCGGGTTTTGTGCACCCGAGCTACGGGCCGCACGCCGCGGTGACGCTGAACTTTTTCGCGTTACTGGGGGTGCGGGCGGCGGCCGGGCGCCTGTTCGCTCCCGGCGATGGCGACGTGGCGGTGATCGGCGGCCTGGAGTGGAGGCGCCGGTTCGGCCGCGATCCCAGGGCCATCGGCGGGACCATGGACGTCGAAGGCCGGCCGTATAAGGTGATTGGGGCGCTGCCCGATGCGTTTTGGGCGATTTCCCGGAGCATCGTGGTTTTCACGCCCTTGAAGATCGGGCCGCCGCCCGCCGCCGGCCCGCCGTTCCTGATCGGCGCGCTAGGCAGGCTCAAGCCCGGCGCCACCCCGGACGCCGTGCGCCTGGAACTCTACGAGATAGCCCGAGCCGCCTTTCCGCTGCTGCCGCGGCCGCCCCAGGTGATCTCCTTCGATTCCGTGCCATCGAGCCCCTGGGGATACGCCCTCTGGGTACTGTTCGGGGTGGTGATTGGCGGCGTGGTGGTCTCGCGCGGAGGGCCGCTGCCCACCGGGCGGGGGTGGCGTTACCGGTCGTTCCTGGCGCTCAAATCCATTCTGGCCGTCGCCATTCCGGCCCTGTTGTGGGTGGAAGCCGCGGCGGTCCTTGGCGCGCGGACGGAAGGCAGCGTGCGGCTGCTCACCGGGGCTGTGCCCGCGCTGGCATTTTTGCCGGTATGCGCCTGCGCCATCTGGTGGAGCTTCGCGGACCAGCGCCGGCGCTGCCCGGTGTGTCTCCAGCGTCTAGGCATGCCGGTGAGGATGGGTTCCTGGGCCAGCGTGCTGGACCCCGCCACCACGGAGCTGGTCTGCGACTCGGGGCACGGCTCGCTTTGCGCTCCCGAATCCACCGAGGGCGCGCCGGACCGATGGACCAACCTCGATCCATCCTGGCGCGAATTGTTCAGCGGGAAGAAGTGAGTGTTTAGCCGCGGATGGACGCGGATCAACACGGATAGGAATCTGGGGCCACCCCATCAATCCGCGTTTATCCGCGTTCATCCGCGGCTCCGATCCTTATTCGAAACTGCGCCGAAAATCGTCGAACTCGCGGCGGAGATCGGCCAGGGCGGCTTCCAGGGCGGCGATGCGGTCCCGGTCGGAGGCGCCGCGTTCCGGCGCAGGCGGCGGCGCGGGCTCCTCGCCGGGCTCGAACTTTCCGCACAGTAAGTGGCCGTAGCGCGCCTCCTTGAAACCCGGCTGGCGTGGCAGTTTTTCGGTGAACTCCATTTCGGCCAGGCGGCTGAGGGTGCTCTCGACAGCTTCCAGATCGTCGAACTGATAGAGCCGCTCGGTGCGGCCGCGCAACTCGCCCACGGTCTGCGGCCCGCGCAGCAGCAGCGCGCACATGAGCGCAGCCTCGCGGCGTCCCAGGTTGAATTTCTCGGTGAAGCGTTGCGCGTGTTTGGGAACGCGGCTGTCGCCGCCGGTGATACGCAGGGCCAGCCCCTTGTTGCGGAGGCTCGCCAGCGCCTCTTCCACGTCGCCTTCGCCGAAGTTCACTATCGGGTCGCGGTTGGATTTCTGGTTACATGCGTTGACCAGGGCGTTCAGCGAAAGCGGGTAGTAATCGGGCGTGGCGATCTCTTTTTCCATGAGGGCGCCGAGCACGCGGGCTTCGACCGTATCGAGGCGGCAATCCATTTATCCAGTTTACGTTGTTACCATGGAACTTCGGCCCATGGCTCACGAATGGTTGGAACCCGCTCAAAGATCCGCGCGGCGGAAATCGGAACAGGAGCCGCGCGCGAGGAGCGAAGAGGTGGCTTCCGCGCTCCAGCACTCCGCCGCGCGCCTGTTCCGGCAGCAGAAGCCGGAGGGCTTCTGGTGCGGCGAGCTGACCGCGGATACCACTCTCGAATCCGACTACATCCTGCTGCAACTGTGGCTGCACCAGCCCGAGGGGGCCGAATGGAACCCGCCCACGCGCGGGCGCATCGCCCGAGCCGCGCAGTCCGTGCTGGAAAGGCAATTACCCGACGGGGGTTTCAATATTTACGCGGGCGGACCCTCGGAGGTCAGCGCCACGGTGAAGGCATATTGCGCGTTGAAGCTGGCGGGCATGCCGGCCGAGAGCGAGCCACTCAGGCGCGCGCGCGCGCGCATTTTGGCCTTGGGCGGGTTGCAGGCGGCCAACAGCTACGTCAAGATCAACCTCAGCCTGTTCGGCCTTTACCCGCGCAAGTACGTGCCTTCGGTTCCCCCGGAGATCGTCATGCTGCCGGGCAACGTGCTCTACGAGATGTCGTCGTGGACGCGCTCTATTCTGGTGCCGCTTTCCATCGTGCAGGCGCGCGGCTCGAAGCGCCGCGCGCCGGCGGGGTTCACCCTGGACGAACTGCTGCTTCCCAACGTAAAGCTGGCCCTCCCCCGGCGCAGAGGACTGTCGCTTCTGTTCTACCATCTCGACCGCGTTTTCAAGGTCTGGGAAAAGCGCGGCTCGGAACGTGTCCGCAGCGCGGCCATCCGCGAAGCCGAACACTGGATACTGGACCGCACCCGTTTCACCGAAGGACTGGGGGCCATCTATCCGGCCATGATGTACTTCATCATGGCGCTGGACGCCCTCGATTACCCGGCGGACCATCCCGACCTGGCGGATGCCATACGCCATTTCGAATCGCTGCTGATCGAGACGGAGGACCGCTTCATTTTCCAACCCTGCATGTCGCCCATCTGGGATACGGCCATTGCAGCCTTCGCGCTGGGCGAGGCCGGCTTCAGCGACGATGCAAGCATGGCGCACAGCGCCGATTGGCTGATCGGCAAGGAGGTGCGCCGTAAGGGGGACTGGTCGGTGAAGCGCCCCGACACGGAACCCTCCGGATGGGCGTTCGAGTTCGCCAACGAGTTCTACCCCGACATCGACGACACGGCCATGGTGCTGCTGGCCCTGCTGCATGCCAAGGCTTCCAACCCGAAAGCGCAGGCCGCCTCCGAGCGCCGCGCCATCAACTGGCTGCTGGCGATGCAATCGAGCGACGGCGGATGGGCGGCTTTCGATGTGGATAACAATTGGGCGGTGCTCAACCGCGTGCCTTTCGCCGACCACAACGCCATGCTCGATCCCACCTGCCCGGATATCACCGGCAGAGTGCTGGAGTGCCTGAGCCGGCGGGATCTGGTTGGGCATGAAGCCGTGCGCCGCGGGGTGGCTTACCTGCTGCAGGCGCAGGAAAAGGACGGAAGCTGGTACGGGCGCTGGGGGGTCAACTATATTTACGGGTCATTCCTGGCCATGCGGGGCCTGGCGGCCAGCGCCGGGGGCGCGCCCACGGGGCCGGTGAAGGAGGCCATCGATAAAGCCGCTCAGTGGCTGAAGACGATACAAAACCCGGATGGCGGGTGGGGTGAATCCTGCGCCAGTTACAACAGAGACTGTTTCGCGCCGGCGCCAAGCTGCGCGTCGCAAACCGCCTGGGCGATTCTGGGACTGCGGGCGGCCGGAGAAACCAATGCGCCCGCGGTGAAGCGCGGCCTGGACTATCTGCTGAGCCGGCAAAGCCCCGACGGCTCCTGGCCGGAAGGAGCCACCACCGGAACGGGTTTTCCGAACGTGTTCTATCTGACCTACGGAATGTATCGCGATTATTTCCCGATGCTGGCGCTGGCGGGGTTGGCTGGCGGGGCCTGAGCCAGTACGCCGTTTCAGACCTTCGCTTTTGTGTCTTGGGCCCCTCAGTGTCTCGCCGAGCCGGACCGGGCGTGCCCGGCCCGTGGAGTTTCCCGACTTACCCCACGAAGCCTCTCAGCTTCGCAATGCCCTCCTGGAATACCGCCGTCTCCGTCAGCAAGCTCAGGATCAGGAAGGCTTCCGATTCGAAATCGTAGAAGAAGCCGGGCTGGGTTTGCACGTTTTCGCGCTCGAGCAGTTCGAGCGCCCATTCTTCCTCGCTGCGGATGCGCGGCAACTGGACGGCGATGTACCAGCCGCCTTCCACCGCCAGGATGTTGGCGGCGGAGCCGGCCAGAATGGCGCGCGCGTGGGTGAGGTTGTCCGCGGTGCGCCGGCGAATCCGGCGCCGCACCGCTTCTCCGGCGGCCAGCAGCTTCGAGGCGGCGCACTGGACCGGCGTTCCCACGGAAAGGTAGGTGTCCGCAATCCACTCCAGCTTTTCCATGGCTTCCGCGCGCAGCGCCGGGGGGCCGCTCACCACAATCCAACCCAGCTTCATCTGCGGCAGGCCCGCGACTTTGGACAAGCCGCTCATGGCGAACCCGAGGCACTCGTCGAAGCCGGCGAGAGTGGCGACGCGCTGGGGGTCGGGCGCAAAAGCGTAATCCGAGAAGACCTCGTCGGAGACGATGGCAATTCCCCGCCCCGCGCCAAGACGCGCCAGGCTTTCGAGCTCGAAGCGCTTGACGTAGGAGCCGGTGGGATTATTCGGATGGACCAGCGCCACGGCGCGCGTGCGCGGCGAAATGGCGGTCTCCAGAGCGTCCAGGTCGATGGACCACCCGCCGTGGTACGCCAGCGGATACGGGCGAACCTCGATGGATTCCATGGCTGCCAGAAACTCAAACAAAGGGTAGGACGGCCTGGGGACCAGCACGTGCTCTCCCGGATCCGCCAGCAACTTGAAGAGGTAGGCGTAGGCTTCGCTGGTGCTGGCCGTGAGCAGGATTCGCTCGGGCTCGACCCGCTCGCCGCGGGCGGCATAGTAGGCGGCTACGGCCTCGCGCGCGCGGCGGGCGCCGGCGGGGGCGGGGGCGTAAGCGAGCATGGCGGGGTCGTCGAACGCCGCCAGGATTTCCGGCGGGTAGTCGATGCCGGCGCGGGTGGGGTTCGATTCGGTGAGGTCGAGGAGACGGGCGCCGGCGCGCCTTTTCTCGGCCAGCGCACGAGCGAGGCGATTGGGACGAAGATCCCAATGGAAGCGGGAAGAGAACATGTGACGTACCGATTGTAGCGGGAGAGCCGGGCTATGCGAGGGGCACGTGGATCGCGGTTCGCAGATCTTCGGGGCGGGTGTTCTGGGGCGAGTTCAGGTAGAACTCCAGGCATGGGTGGTCGCGAAGCTCGCGGCCGCTCGACGGAAGCCAGCCTCCGAAAAGGGCCTGATAGGCGCCGCCGAGGGTTTCGTACGGACCTTTGTGCACGGCGGTGGCGTAGGGGCCGCCGGCCACTTCCGTGACGCCGATTTCGCCTTCCGGCTGTACGGGGCGGCTCACAGTGATGGCGGCATCGTAGCGCAGCTTTTCCACGGGGGTGATATCGGGATCGTCCCATGAGAGGCCGATGAAGCGCGTCCCGGGGCCAAACAGGCCGCGTGGGCCGGCCCAGGCGGCCAGCCGCTGCCAGGTTCCCGATACCCTTTCGTAAGGGCCCAGGTGGCGGATAAAGACTGCGCGCTCCGGCCGCAGGGTTCGAATCTCCACAGACGCATGATTGCCGTAGTTGGGAGGCCGGTACGCGGTGAGGTCGTCATAATGCGCGCCGGACGGCGATTCCGCCGCGCCGCGGTGGGCGGCGCGATATTCGGAGGGGGCCACCCCAAA
>JBEKPK010000077.1:0-17552 GCA_049520795.1 Bryobacteraceae bacterium | reverse complement strand
TCGCGCCGCCGGCCAAGGTGCTGCCGGTGGTCCGCAACGTAATTATCCGCAACGTCACAGGGACCGTGAGATCGGTGGGCATGATGCACGGCTTGGTGGACAGCCCCATCGAAAATGTGAAATTCGAGAACTGCAAAATCAACGCACAGAGGGGATTCACGATGGAGAACGCGCGCAAGGTGGACCTCTCGGGGCTGACAGTGGACGTGAAAGAGGGCGAGGCGATTACCAGGCGCAACGTACAATGAGGAGGCATATGACAAACCCAGTTCGCCACGGCATGAGATACGCGTTGTTGATAATGGCTGCGAGCGCGTTTGGGGCGCAGAGCTTCAAGTTCGATTTCGTCTCCGACAAACCCGCGTCTGGCTTCCAGAAGGTGGCGCCGGGCGCGATGTACTCCGAGGAGACCGGCTACGGATTCGAAGACGCCGCCAAAGAGGCGCCGTTCTATTTCTCCGTGCGCGTGCCCGAAGAGGGCAATTATAGAGTCACGGTGACGCTGGGCGACCCCGCGGCCGATTCGGTGACCACCATCAAAGCCGAGATACGCCGCCTGATGCTGGAACGGGTTCGGGTGGCTGCCAGAAAGACCGAGACGCGGGCGTTCCTGGTGAACGTGCGCACGCCCAAGATTGCGGGCGGCGGCGAGGTGCGGCTGAAGGATCGCGAGAAGGGCAACGAAGCGCGCGCCTGGGACAACCGCCTCACCCTGGAGTTCACCGACGCGCATCCCGCGGTGCGAACCGTGGAGATAGAGAAGGCCGACAACGTCCCCACCATTTACGTGGTGGGCGATTCCACTTCCACCGACCAGCCGGGCGAGCCGTTCAACAGTTGGGGGCAGATGCTGCCGCGCTTCTTCAAGCCGGAGATCGCGGTGGCCAATCACGGCGAATCGGGCGAGTCTCTGCGCGGGTTCCTGGGCGAGCACCGCTGGGAGAAAGTGTTGAGCGTGATCAAGCCCGGCGATTATGTCTTGATTCAGATGGGGCACAACGATCAGAAAGAGAAAGGGGAGGGTATCGGGGCGTTCACCAGTTACAAGACCGACCTCAAACGGTTCGTGGCCGACACGCGCCAGCACGGCGCCACGCCGGTGCTGATCACTTCGATGAACCGCCAGACCTTCGACGCCGACGGCAGGATCACGAACAGCCTGGGCGACTACCCCGAGGCGGTGCGGCAGGCCGCTCGGGAAGAGAATGCGGCGCTGATCGACCTAAATGCTATGAGCAAGCTCTTCTACGAGGCCCTGGGACCGGTGAACGCGCACCTGGCCTTCGCCGGGAACGACACGACGCACCACGACAACTACGGCAGCTACGAGCTGGCCAAGTGCATCGTGGAAGGCATCCAGCAGGCCAAACTGCCCATGGCGAAGTACTTGTTCGACATGCCGGCCTTCGACCCGGCGCATCCCGATCCGGTGGATAAGTTCGATGTTCCAGCCGAGCCGGCGAGAGGCGCGCAGCGGCCGTTGGGGCAGTAGGGGTGGGCCATTTTGGGGTGAAGTCATGAAGCGATGTAACTGCGTGGATGGTGTAAGGGCGTGTGAGGAAATGGCCTCGGCATTCCAACGTGGCGCACGCACTCGTGCGTGCCGCGTCGGCACTCCTGCCGACGCGTTGTTGCAGATGCGCGAGGAGGTGTCGAGAAGAGTCTCGACACGGCACGCACGAGTGCGTGCGCCACGTCTTGTCGGTATTATGCTGGTTTCAATGGCGCCGGTCTTGGCGCAAACGGCGCCCGTCACAGACCCAAAGCTGCCCACCATATTTGTCATTGGCGATTCCACCGCCAATAACAACAACAATCGCGGGTGGGGTGAGCAGTTCGCCGCCTATTTCGACCTCAGCAAGGTGAACATCGTCAACCGCGCCCGAGGGGGCCGCAGTAGCCGTACCTTCATCACCGAGGGACTCTGGGAGAGCACGCGGAAAGAGCTGAAGGCGGGCGATTACGTGCTGATCCAGTTCGGCCACAACGACGGCAGCGCCCCCGATAAAGACCGCGCGCGCGGATCACTGCCCGGCATCGGCGAAGAAGCGCAGACCTTCACCATGCCCGATGGCAGGGAGGAAGTGGTCCGCACGTTTGGCTGGTACATGCGCAAGTACGTGGCGGATACGGAGGAAAAAGGCGCCACCCCGATCATTCTCTCGCTCACGGTGCGAAACATCTGGAAAGACGGAAAAGTGGAGCGCGGCCCGGGCCGTTTCGGAGAGTGGTCGGCTGCTGTCGCCCAGTCCGAACACGCGGCGTTCGCCGACCTCACCAGCGCCATCGCGGACCAGTACGAGAAACTGGGCGAGGCGAAGGTGAAGGAGTTTTTCCCGGAGGATCACACCCACACCAGCCCGGTGGCCGCGGATTTGAATGCCTCGCTGGTGGTAGCGGTTCTGAAGGGCATCGACAGCCCGGTGGCCGCCTGGCTCTCGGCGAAAGGCCAGGCGGTGCAGGCGATTCCCCCGCCCCGGCCGCCGATGCAACTGCCGTGAGCCGGCGGCCGGGTTTACGCGCGGGCGGCATATAGGTAAAATACGTGCAGCGCGCCGCCGGAATGCCAAACGGGGCCGGCGGAGCCGCGCGGGCCCGCCGTCCCGGCCACGATGAGGAATCTGAAAGGAGCATTTCATGCTTAGAAGGCGCTTCCTGAAATCGCTCGCCGCGGCTCCGGCCGCCGGTCTTTGCCATCTGCCTCTCGTGTTCCCATGGGAGGCGAAGGCGCAACAGCGAGGTGGGATGGCTCCAGCCGATCCCTTCAAACCCAGCGAGGGGGTTAACCATCCGATCGGCGCCGGGAAGGGAATTTACCCCGGCAGAGTGACGTGGGTGCGCGACGCGACGGCCACCAGTTGGGACGGTGTCACGGGCCACTGGTGGGATGACGCGTACACCAACCAAAAAGCGGTCCACGGCATGACGTCCCGGCTGCTCCAGGATCTGACCGGAAGGAAGGACGACAAACAGGCATGGGACGCGCTGTTCCGGAGTTTCAACGAGACCCGTAAGCTGGGCAATTCCGGATATCGTCCAGGGGAGAGAATCGCCATCAAGGTCAACTGCAACCAGGACCGGTCGCCCGTGTGGGGCACGGGGCCCAGAGGGCCGCAGAACGGCTTACCGAGTCCTCACGCCGTGCTGTCCCTGGTGACTCAACTGATCGAGATGGGCGGGGTGCGGGGCGAAGACATCATGATCTACGATGTCGCCAGCCCTCGCGACATCGGTCCGGAGATTTACAACCGGATCCGGGCCAATTCCAATGTCCAGTACCAGGCGGTGAAGTATCTGGTTGGCGACGACTACAAACTGGGCGGCCGCATGTCTCCCACGCCGGACATGGCCAACCCTATCAAGTTCGCCAAGGCGGATTTGCCAACCGGCTATCTGGCGCGGGAGGTGACCGAGGCTAAGTACATGATCAACATGGCGCTGCTGCGGCCGCACGGCATGGCCGGCGTCACCTTGACCGGAAAGAACCATTTCGGCTCCGTCCACTTTCCGAACGATGGCGGCTGGTCGCCCAGGATTCTGCACAACAGCGTCCTGCGGACTCAGCCCATGGGTTCCTACAACGCCCTGGTGGATCTGATCGGGCATCGCCATCTGGGCGGCAAAACCATGCTCTTTATCCTCGATGGCCTGTACACCGCGGAGCACAATGAAGCTAGCGTGATCAAATGGGCCTCCTTCAACGACCACTGGGCTTCCAGCCTCCTGATGTCGCAGGACCAGGTGGCGCTCGACTCGGTGGGTTTGGACCTGCTGGCGAGCGAGCCGCGCGCCACCGAGGTCCGCGGAGCGGCGGACAATTACCTGCACGAAGCGGCGCAGGCGGCCAAACCCCCGTCGAGCACGGTCTACAACCCCGATGGCAGTGGCGTGTTGACCAGCCGCGGCGTGCATGAGCACTGGAATAATGCCACGGCTCGAAAATACTCGCGCAATCTGGGCGGAAAAGAGGGCATCGAACTGATTGCGCAGGCGTAGGGCTGGTCGTGAAATGACCACTCCAACCGGCCGGTAAAGGGAGGATTCGCCATGGATCACGCTCAAATCACGCGCAGAACAGCGCTGGCGGCCGTTGGATGCCTCGGTTTTTCGCGCGCGGCGACGGCTCAAAGCGATAAGTACCCCAGAAATCTCACCAAGGAAGATGTGGATCGGTGGATGACCGAGTTATCCAATTGGGGTAAGTGGGGCAAGGACGACCAGGCCGGAACCGTAAATCTGATCACCAATGCCAAACGCAAGGCCGCCGCGGCGCTGGTGCGTGAGGGCGTTAGCGTTTCCATGTCGCTCGATGCGGATTTGCCCAAAGAGGGTTCCACCAGCCCTCCGGCGCCGGGCGCTCCGCGAGGCGGCGGCAATGCGTCTCCGGCCGGCGGTGCGCCGCCCGCGGCGCGGGGCACGGCTGGCCCCCCCGTCGAACGGGCCACCTGGACTCTGGCATCGAGACCGCCCGGACCGGCCCCACGCGATGTGGCGGCGTACGTGGTGGACACCATCTCGGTCTCTTACCACGGGAATTACACCACTCACCTCGATGCGCCCAGCCACTTGTACTACAAAGGCCAGATCTACAACGGGTATCCGCAGACCAGCTACACCGATCGCGGCGCCGGCAAAGACGACGCCATGATATTCAAGAACGGTATTCTCACGCGCGGCGTCCTGTTCGATATCCCCAAGCTGAAGGGCGTCTCGTACCTGGGCGACGAGGAGCCGATCTACGTGGAAGACCTGGAAGCGTGGGAGAAGAAGGCGGGCTTCCGCGTGGGGCAAGGCGATGCGCTCCTGGTTCGCACCGGACGCTGGGTGCGCGTTAAGGAGAAAGGCCCGCTCGATCTCAACCGCGCCACGCCCGGGCTCTATGCCTCTTGCACGAAGTGGCTGCGGGAACGAGGCGTGGCGATCCTCGGCAGCGACGTAGTGCAGGACGTCAGGCCATCGCGCGTCGAAGGAGTGAACCAGCCGATTCATCAGATCGGTTTGCGGGCCATGGGATTGCCGCTGATCGACAATGCGAATCTGGAGGCGCTAAGCGATGCCGCCGCCCAGCGCCGCCGCTGGACCTACATGTTCACCATGAATCCGCTGCGCGTTCCGGGCGCCACCGGCGGGCCCGTCAACCCCATCGCCACGTTCTGAGATCGGTGGCGCCGGCGGTCTTGCCATCGGCGCTTGTGGGGCAGGCGCTTCCGCCTGCCAACCGGACGCCCGAGCTACGCTCGGATTGACAGGCGAAAGCGCGTGTCCAACCTTGCCCGAGCGGCCCTACCCGCGCAGGTAGGGCTTCATGAACTGATCCCAGGCGTCGCGAACAGCCTGTTTGTCCGCCTCGCTCAGCGGGCCGCCGCCGCCACCCGCGCCGCCGCCTCCTCCCGCGCCTCTGCCGCCGCGTCCGCCGCCCGCTCCGGCGCCGCCACCGCCTCCCATGCCGCCGCGGGTCTTGGTAGTTTCCTTGAACATGCCTCGCATCACCATGAGATAGCCCGAGGCGCCAGTGATGCTGTTGAAGGCCTGGATTCTGCCAAACATATCGAATGCTTCCGCCTTCTTGCCCGCGTGCCATAGATCGAACGCCGCCGCGTAGAAGTCGGCCAGCACGGTGGTGGGGCAGTGGCCGGAGAAGCCCAGCCGCATCTCGTCGATCATGGTGCGGACGCCGTTCCCGGAAAACACGGCCAGCTTATCGTTGGTCCGTTCCCGGATCTGGGAGACGCGCGCCAGCGGATTGCCGGCCTCGTCCTTCACGCATTTCATGGTAGGAATCTGCTTGAACATCTCCACCAGCAGGTCCACGGAGGTGTCGCCCTGGGTCTGCACGAAGAGCGGCAGGTCGGTGGCTTTCCCGATGGTCTTGTAGTATTCGAGCATGGAGTTGTCGTCCGCTTTGGCGGGAGGCAGCGAGACGATCGCGTCGGCGCCGTGGCTGGCCGCGTGTTTGGCGTAGGCCACGGATCTTTCGATGTTGCCTCCCTTATCCTGGACGCCGATCACGAGCGCGGTCCGGCCGCCTTTGCCCGCCGCTAGAATGGCTTCGGCGCCATCGAGCCTCTCCTTCTCGGAAAGCGCGTCCCAGCCGCTGGCGATTTGCGGCCAGGCGAAGCCGTGAACCTTGTACCGGTTGCAGAATTTCACTTCGTTCTGGAGGCATTCCAGATCGAGCTGGTCGGATGGCGTCACGGGCGTCTGGCCTATGGGAAAAACGCCGCGCAGCGGTTTCGCCTCGGCGGCGCCGCCGCTTCGGGCCAGCGCCAATCCCAGCGCGCCGCCGCCCAATGTCCGCAGAAACGCGCGCCTGCCGGGAGTCTGTGTATCACGATTCATCGGCTTGTCTCCTTTCAACCTAACGGCTCGTCGGAAAACAACCTTGCATGGCTGAAGCAAAACTGTAGCGAATCCACGCGCCCTCGTCAATCGCCTCGCGTGGCGTATGGGTATCCCTTTATCCCATTCCGGCCTTTCCGCTGGCCGTGATTTGCCGCTTCCCCAGGCGATGCCCGTTTCCAGATGCTCGATGGCTATGCTCGCGCAAGGCAGAAAGCGCGAATCGCGGCGCCGCCTCGGAAGTGAGCCTGGCCGCGCCGTGGCGGGAAAGCGGCGAAGCCTTCTTCCCAAGGAAGCCCAGGGCTGGTGACCGGTGCTGGCGTGCTTGCGGACCCGCCGGTCCTCGTACTGGCCTGCCGATACCGTACAATGAGAATGAATCCATGGTGTTGCGCTTTAACGAACGACGAGCCACCGAGGCCGCGGCCCGCTTTCTGAAGCTCCGGGGCGGCCGGATGAGCTATCTCAAGCTCATCAAACTGCTGTATCTGCTCGATAGAGAAGCGCTACTGCGGTGGGGCAGACCGGTGACCACCGACCGGTACATTTCGATGGATAACGGGCCGGTGGTCAGCCGGATCTACGATCTAATCCGGGAGGAGCCGGCGCCTGGCGCCGATCCGATCTGGCGTCACTACATCTCCGCTCCACAGGAATGGGAGGTCGCACTCCTCGCGGACCCGGAAACCGACGAACTCTCCCGCGCCGAAGAAGCGCTGATCGACGAAATTTACGCCGCTTACGGGAAGATGACCCGATGGGATCTCGTGCGCGTGTCGCACGAACTTCCGGAATGGCAGGACCCCAATGGAAGCGCGATCCCGATTCAGTACCGGGATATCCTGCGGGCCGGGAGTAAAACCGACAGCGAGATCGCCGCCGTGGAAGCCGAATTGGAATCTCTGGCAGCCACGGAAGCCATGCTGCAGCCGGCATAGATGGATTGCGGCGACACGCTCCTGATGCCCGCTCCTGGCGGAGGAGTCACGCCGCACCTGTGGATCGTCGTCACACAGCCCGACTCGCAGACGCGCCTGTGCGTCCTGGTCAGCGTCACTACCCTCCGGAACAGCAAGGATCAGACGGTTATCCTCCGGCCTGGCGACCATCCTTTCATACGCCACGATTCGGCCATCTTCTACGGCGATGCCATGATCGTGGATGCGCGGCGGCTGGAAGCCGAAATCGCGGCGGGACTTGCGCTGGTTCGGGAGAAGTGCTCGAACGCAACCCTGAAGCTCGTCCAGGACGGCGTGGCCGCGTCGCCCTTCACCCGGCCGAAGATCCTGCGCTTCTGCCGGGAACACTGGCCGCAATAGCGGCCCCGAATTGCAGGCCCCGAATTGCCGCTTCCCCTCCCGCCCCGCACAGGCTATAATGGCTTTTGAGCGTCGAAGTCTCCTAGTGGGCGAAAGCCCACTTTTTTGTTGGACCGAGAGCCATTAGCCGATGCGGGAAGCGGTAGCGTCGAAAATCGAAGAGATCGCCCAGCGCGTGGCCGCGCCGGAGGGTCTGGAGGTGGTGGAGGTCGAGGTCAAGGGGGGCGGGAGCAGCCGCCTGGTCCGGATTTCGATCGACAAACCCGAAGGCGTCAGTCATGCCGATTGCGAGTTCGTATCGCGACAGGTGGGTACGATTCTGGACGTCGAGGACGTGGTGCCGGGGGGACGGTACACGCTCGCAGTCAGTTCGCCGGGAGTGGAGCGCAAGCTCCTCAAGCCGGGGGACTATGTACGGTTCCAGGGCAGGAAGGCGAAGATCGCGCTGCGCGAGCCATGGGAAGGCCGGCGTCTCTGGGAAGGCCTGCTGGCGGGGGTCGAAGACGGCGCCATTGCCCTCGAAACGCAGCCGGGGACCACGGTCCGCTTTCCGTTCGAGGATGTCCTGAAGGCCAACCTGAAGTTCGAGTGGTAACCCGCCGGGAGAAGCGCAAGCAGGAAAACTCAATCGCACAAAGAGGGCATTTTGGAAACGATCTTTCAGTCCATCGAGATTTTGAGCAAGGAAAAAGGCATCGATCCGCAGATTGTGCTGGACGCCGTAAAGGACGCCATGCTGATCGCCGCCAAGAAACACTACCGCACCAACGAGGACTACATCGCCGAGATGGAACCGAAGACCGGCGCCATCCATCTTTACGCGATCAAGAAAGTGGTGGAGGAGGTGGCCGACCCGGTCCATGAGATGACCCTGGGAGAAGCGAAGCGGTTGAATCCGGATGCCGAGATCGGTCAGGAAGCCCGCATTCCGAAGAACACCGATGCGCTAGGCCGGATTTCCGCGCAGACCGCCAAGCAGGTGATTTTCCAGAAGGTGCGCGAAGCCGAGCGCGAAACCGTGTACCTGGAGTATTCGGGCCGGGCCGGCGAGCTGGTGAACTGCACCATCAAGCGCGTGGAAGGGCCGGATTACATTCTGGACCTGGGCAAGACCGAGGCCAAGCTGGCCAAGAAGGAACAGTCGCGCCTGGAAAGCTACAGCGTGGGAGACCGCGTGCGCTGCGTGATCCGGCTGGTGGACAAGTCCGCCAAAGGGCCGGGCGTTCTGGTGTCGCGCGCCGCGCCGGAGCTGGTGATGCGCCTGTTCGAGCAGGAAGTTCCGGAGATCTACGACAGCACGGTACTGATTAAAGGCTGCGCGCGGGAAGCCGGCGAGCGCACCAAGATCGCCGTGCAGAGCCGCGACCGCGACGTGGATAGCGTAGGCGCCTGCGTGGGCATGAAGGGAATGCGCGTGCAGTCGATCATCCGCGAGCTGCGCGGGGAGAAGATCGACATCATCGAATACTCCGACGATCCGGTGACCTTCGCCACCCACGCGCTTAGCCCCGCCAAGGTGAGCCGCATCACCATTCTCGATCCGCTCGAGAAGCACATGGAAGTGATTGTCGACGATTCCCAGCTTTCGCTCGCCATCGGCAAGAAGGGCCAGAACGTGCGCCTGGCGGCCAAGCTGCTGGGCTGGAAGATCGACATCAAGAGCGAGGAAGAGAAGCGCCAGGAAGTGGAGTCGCAGATGGCCGCGCTGGTGGCCCCGGGGGCGCCGGTATCGGTGCTGGTGGACTACGGCCTGGGCGAGAATGTGGCGGCGCAGCTTGTGGAATCCGGCGTGGCCACGATCGAGAGGCTGGGATCGATGACGCCGGAGCAGCTCGAGGAGATTCCGGGCATCGGTCCGGAATCGGTGGAACAGCTTCGCGACGCGGTGAACGCTTATTACAGCCAGTTCGAGACGGACAACGCCGCCCCGGCGCAGGAAGCGGAGCCGGCCGCCTCAGGGGAAGAACCGGCGGAGGGTGGGGGCGCGGACGCGGACGCGCCGGAAGTGGTCTCGACGGTCGAGGCGCCCTCCGAACTGGAAATTGGGGAGGAACTCCTAAAGTCCGGGCCGGAACCGGACGAAGCACAGGAGGAAACCACGGAGCAGTTTGGTACGATGGAAGGCGCGGGTTCCCCCACTCACAACCATCCTGAAGGAACGGGCGCCCCGGAAGAAGGCCGCGGCGAATAGCGGCGTCTCCGCAGCAAGAAGCAGATTGCTTTGTCTATGAAGAAGATTCGTATCAACGAGCTGGCGCGGGAGCTGGAAGTCAAGGCCCACGAAATACTGGATCGGCTCCCCGAACTGGGCGTGGTCGAGAAGAAGACGCACTCCAGCTCAATCGATGAAGACGTAGCGATAAAGCTGCGCCGGCTCTATGGATTCGAAGTACCGGAATCCTACGAGTCCGAGGAGCCGGCGGCCGAAGAGACCGCGGAGTTCGAAGCGGAGGCCGCGGAGAGCGAAGCGGAACAGCCCTCGGGGGAGCGGGAGACCGCCGCCGCGCCAGGTGCGGGAACGCCCCAGGCGCCTCCACCCGCCGAAGAAGCGCCTGCTACGGTAGCCGGGAAGATCGGCGAGGAACATCGGCCGGTGGCGCCGTTGCGTCCGCCGCTGGCGGGCGGGCGTCCTATTCATCCTCCCGTGGTCGGGCTGCGTCCGGCTCCGGCGGAGCCCGCTCCGCGGCCGGCGCCACCGGCATCCGCGCCCGTCGCGCCGCCCGCGGCGGTGGCCAAGAGCGGACCGCCGGCGGCGGTCATAGCGCCCGGCCGCCCGGCCGCCCCGTCGGCCAAGCCGTTGCCGACGGCGCCTCGCCCCGGCCAGGTTTTGTCCGGCCCACGTCAGCCTTTCCCGGCAGGGGAAGGATCTCGCCCCGGAGCGCCAGCCGCGCCGCGCCCGGCGCCAACGGCGCGTCCCCGCGAAGGGGCGCCGCGGCTCGAATCGCCAGCCGCCAGAACCGGCGCTCCGGCGCCGGTGGCGATGCCGGGCCCCGCCACGGCGGGGCGTCCGCTGGCTGGACAGCCGGCGGCGCGGCCGGTTGTGCCGCCGCGTCCGGATTTGGTCGCCAAGCTGGCCGCTCCGCGGCCCTTCATGCCGGCGCAGCCGGCCGCACCCAGGCCCGGCATCCCCAAGGCCCCGAGCGCACCCGCCCCCGGACAGCCGATCTATCGCGGGCCGATACGCCCCGGCCAGCCGCTGGTGGCCAAGCAGGGAGTGCGGCCGGGCATCCCCAGCCAGAGAACCGTGGGGCCGCGTCCGCAGCATCCCACGTCGCCGCGCGGAGCGCGCCTGGAGCCCGGCATGACCCCGCCTCCGGCGGATCAGCCGCGTGGGCGCGCGGGGGACAAGCGTGGTACGCCCCGCCAGCAGCGCGAGCGGATCGAAGAAGAGAGGACGCTGCGGCCGGCGTCACGGCGCCACGTCGATTCCGGGCCTCCGCCCATCAGCCGCGAAATCGTGGTTTCGGAAGGCATCACCGTCCGGGAGCTCTCCGAGAAGCTGGACGTGAAAGCCGCCTTTGTGATCAAGAAGCTGATGGAGCGCGGTTTCCCGGCTACCATCAACCAAGCCCTGGACGCCAAGCTGGCTACGGATATGGCTCGGGAGTTCGGCGCATCCACCGCCACCGTGAGCTACGAGACGGAAGCCATGCAGGCCGCGGAAATCGCGGAAGATCGAAAAGACCTGCAAAAGCGCGCGCCCGTGGTGACCATCATGGGCCATGTGGACCACGGCAAGACCTCGATATTGGACGCCATTCGGGAAGCCAACGTGGCGGGGCGCGAGGCAGGCGGCATTACGCAGCACATTGGCGCGTACCATGTCGAGATGAACGGGCGGAAGATCGTGTTCATCGACACGCCGGGCCACGAGGCGTTCACGCGCATGAGGGCGCGCGGCGCCAAGGTGACCGACATCGTGGTGCTGGTGGTGGCGGCCGACGATGGGGTCATGCCCCAGACGCTCGAAGCCATCGATCACGCGCGCGCCGCCGGGGCGCCAATCGTTGTGGCCATCAACAAAATCGACAAGCCCGACGCGCAGCCGGAGCGCGTCAAGCAACAGCTCGCCGATCGCGGCCTGCTGGCGGAGGATTGGGGCGGCGACACGGTGGTGGTGCCGGTTTCCGCGCGCACCCACCAGAACCTCGATCTGCTGCTGGAGATGATTCTGCTGGTGGCGGATATGCTGGACCTGAAGGCCAATGCCACCCGCCCGGCCATGGGCACGGTGCTCGAAGCCCAGCTCGACCGCGGGCGCGGGCCGGTGGCCACCGTGCTGGTGCGCAACGGAACCCTGCGGGTGGGCGACTTCTTTATCTGCGGAGCCGTGTTCGGCAAAGTGCGCGCCATGATGAACGACCGCGGGACGCAGGTGCGCAAGGCCGAGCCGTCCATGCCGGTGGAGGTGCTGGGTCTGGAGTCTCTCCCCGAAGCGGGAGACGATTTCCAGGTGGTGACCGACACCGCCAAGGCCAAACAGATCGTCAACTTCCGCGACCAGAAAGCGCGCGAAGTGGCGCTGGCCAAAACCGGCCGCCTGACCCTCGAGCAGCTTCACAAACGCATGGAAGCCGGCGACGTGAAGGAGCTGCCTATCATCATCAAGACCGACGTGGGCGGCACGGCGGAAGTGCTCTCGGAGACGCTCCAGAAGCTTTCCAACGAGAAGGTGACGGTGCGGGTGATCCGCTCGGGCGTGGGCGCCATCAACGAGTCCGACGTGTTGCTGGCCTCCGCCTCGAACGCCATCATCATCGGGTTCAACGTGCGCCCGGAGCGCAACGCCACCACCCTGGCGGACCAGGAGAAGGTGGATATCCGGCTGCACACCATCATTTACAACCTGGTGGACGAGATCAAGCGCGCCATGACCGGCCTGCTCGAGCCGGTATTCCGCGAGATTTACAAGGGCAAGGCGGAAGTGCGCGAAACGTTCCGCATCACCAAGGTCGGCTCGGTGGCCGGCTGCATCGTGCAAGACGGCGTGGTGACGCGCGATTCCGAAGCGCGGCTGCTGCGCGACAACGTGGTGGTCCACACGGGGAAGATCGGCTCGCTCCGGCGGTTCAAGGAGGACGTGAGCGAAGTCAAGAGCGGCATGGAGTGCGGCATCACGCTGGACAACTACTCCGACGTGAAGCAGGGCGACATCATCGAGGCGTTCGTGACCGAGCGCATGGCGACCGAAGTTTTCGCCTGAGAAAATGGCGGCGGTCGGCGTTTTGACTCTCGAGTTGCGGCTCGAGGACTCGCACTCGCTCAAGGACAAGCGCCACGTGGTGGAAAGCCTGAAGGACCGGCTGCGCCACAAGTTCAACGTGGCGGTGGCGGAGATCGAGTACCTGGATTTGTGGCAGCGGGCGGCGGTGGCCGCCGTGACGGTATCCTCGGACCGCACGCACGCGCAGAAAGTCCTGCAATCGGTCGAGGACGAGGCTGCGGCGCTGCTGGGCGGCAGCCTGGCCGGGACGACGGTGGAGTGGCTGGCCTGAAGGAGCTTTCAGCCGTCGGCTTTCAGCGGTCAGCTTTGTGAAAGCCGATAGCTGATCGCCGATCGCTGATAGCCGATAGCTTCTATGGACGAACGGCGCACATTACGGGTATCGGAAGCGGTTAAGGAGGAGCTTGCCGAGCTGGTGGGGTTTGAACTGGACGACCCGCGCCTGGCGACGGTGGGCGTTACCGACGCCAACGTGAGCCCCGACGCTCGCCACGCGCACGTAAAGGTGGCCACCGGCGGCGGGGAGCGGGAACAGCGCCAGGCCATGGCCGCCCTGGAGCACGCCCGGCACTATCTGCGGCGCGAACTGGCGTCCCGTCTGAGCCTGAGACACGTTCCGGAGCTGCATTTCGAGCTGGACCGCAACGCCGGCGCCGACAGCCGCATCGACCTACTACTCAAGCGAGCGAAAAAATCCCGTGGTGGCGCCGAAAACCCGTCCTAAAACCAAACAAACTGTGGTAGTTTTGTTCCTGTTGGCGGCGGCCGCTTGGGTGCAAGCGGCGGACCGGCCTGAGCTTCTGCGCCTCGAGAAATCGGCCGATGCCATGGGGACCACCTATTCCGTCATTCTCTACGGGCGCGACCGGGTGAAGTTGGAAGCCGCCGCGGACGCCGCTTTCGACGAGCTCCGGCATTTGGACGACATGCTTTCGAACTACAAGCCCGAAAGCGAGTGGAGCGCGGTGAACCGGCGCGCGGCCCAAGAACCCGTCCAGGTTTCCGAGGAGCTCTTCGGCCTGCTTTCGGCTTGTCTGGAATACAGCCGGGCCAGCGAAGGGGCCTTCGACATCAGCGTGGGGCCGCTCATGAAGGTGTGGGGATTCTATAAGGGTACGGGCCACCTGCCACACCGGGCGGAAGTGGCCGCGGCGCTGGCCAAGGTGGGCTATCGGCACGTGAAGCTGGACCCGGCCGCCGGCGCGGTCCGTTTCGACAGAGCGGGCGTGGAGCTGGACCCCGGGGGGATCGGCAAGGGCTACGCGGTGGACCGCATGGTGGATGTTTTGAGACAAAACGGAATTGGCACGGCTCTGGTCGCGGGATCCGGCAGCAGTATTTACGGAATGGGGGCTCCGCCGGCCGAGGCCAGGGGGTGGCGGGTGGACATACGCGACCCCAAGCAGCCCCGCAAGACGGCCGCCGAGTACTTTCTCAAGGACATGTCCATGTCCACCTCGGGCAGTTACGAGAAGTTTTTCCAGGCGGAGGGACGTACTTACTCCCACATTATGGACCCGCGCACCGGATACCCGGCGCAGGGGACGTCGTCGGTTTCGGTGATTGCGCCGCGCACCATCGACAGCGAGGCGTGGACCAAGCCGTACTTCGTGAACGGCCGGCAGTGGACGATGCGGCACAAACCGAAGGAATTCAGCGTATTCTTTTGCGAAGACAGGACGGAACAGCCATGCGCGTGGCTCCAATGACCAGCCGTTTCTTAGACGCTTGCCGCCGGCGGCCCACCGACGTACGCCCGGTTTGGTTCATGCGGCAGGCGGGCCGGTATCTGAAACAGTATCGCCAGATTCGCGACAAGCACTCGATCCTGGAGATCTGCAAGCGGCCGGACCTGGCCGCGACCGTGACCCTGCAACCGGTGGAGCTGCTGGATGTGGACGCCGCCATCATCTTCGCCGACCTGCTGCTGCCCGTCGAGCCGATGGGGTTGAAGCTGCGGTACGCGGTGCGCGAGGGGCCGGCGATCGACAACCCGGTGCGAACATCCGACGACGTGGATTCGCTCAGCACCTCCAACACCGACGACCTGGGATACGTGGGGCAGGCTATACAACAGGTGGTGCGGGCCTTGGCCGGCCGGGCGCCGGTGATCGGCTTCGTGGGCGCGCCCTTCACCATGGCCAGCTACATGATCGAGGGCGGCGCCTCGCGTAATTTCGTGCGCACCAAGAAGCTGATGTACTCCGACGAGACGCTGTGGCGGCGCCTGATGGGGAAAATCGTCGATGTCCTGGCGCCCTTCGCGCACATGCAGGTGACCGCCGGGGCGCGCGCCATCCAGGTGTTCGACAGTTGGGTGGGGGCGCTGGGCTCGGACGACTACGTGCGCTTTGCCGCGCCGTATTCGCGCGCCCTGATCGAGCGCATCCGCTCCACGGGAGCGCCGGTGATTCACTTCGGCACGGGCGCGGCCGGCTTCTTCAAGGAACTGCACGCTGCCGGCGGCGACGTGATGGGCGTGGACTGGCGGGTCAACATTGACCAGGCCTGGATGGATATCAGCTATCGCTCGGCCATCCAGGGCAACCTCGACCCGGTGGCGCTGTTCGCGCCGCTGCACGAGCTCAAGATCAAGGTGCACGAGCTGCTCAAACGCACCGGAACGCGGCCCGGCCACATCTTTAACCTGGGGCACGGCATACTGCCGGAGACGCCGGTGGAGAACGTCCAGGCCGTGGTGGAAATGGTCCGGGAATTCAAGCCGTGAGACGAGGCGCAGGCCAGGGCGCCTGTTTCACTGAGTACCCTGGTTACGAACGCTTGGTGGGGCAGGCGGTTCCGCCTGCCTTCGCCCGGCCGCGGGCAGGCGGAACCGCCTGCCCCACCACAGGATACCCAACCGTATTTGCGAAATCGTGTATTAGGAAGTGGTGGGGATGGTCGGGGATTTTCAAGCCGTGACGACCGGCCCGGGAAACAGGCGGACCGGGGTCTTACTGCTGGCCCACGGAGCGCCGGAGCGCATCGAGGACGTGGAAAGCTACCTCTCCTATGTGCGCGGCGGCCGGCCGGGCTCTCCCAAGGTCCTGGAAGAAGTGCGCAGCCGGTACCAGGCCATCGGGGGCTCCTCTCCGCTGCTGCGGTGGACTCGCGCGCAAGCCGCGGCGCTCGAGCGGGCCATGGGCATCCCGGTGTTCTTCGGAATGCGGAACTGGCATCCCTTCATCCGGGAGACCATGGATCGGGTTCGGGAATCGGGCGTCGAGCGGCTGGCCGCTATTGCCCTCGCGCCGCAGTATTCGGAGCTGAGCGTGGGGCTTTACATCCGCCGCACGGAGGAGGCGGCGCGTGAAGCCGGCGTGGGCGCGGAGATCCGCTGGGCGAAAAGCTACCACGCCGATCCGCTGTTGATCGAGGCGTTCGCCGAGCGCCTGCAGCGCGTGTGGACCGGGCAGAAGGTTCTCTTCACGGCCCACAGCCTGCCGGAGAAGATCCTGGCCGCCGGCGACCCCTACGACCGCGAGACCCGCGCCACGGCGGCGGCGGTGGCGGCGCGCCTGGGCGTGGCCGATTTCGATTTCGCTTACCAGAGCCAGGGGTTCACGGACGACCGCTGGCTGGGCCCCACGGTGGAATCCTGGCTGGACCGTTGCGCCGGCGAGGGCGTTCGGGAGATCGTCCTCGACCCTATCGGCTTCGTGTGCGACCACGTGGAGATACTGTACGACATCGACGCGCTGTTTCGCGGGTACGCGGCCGAACGGGGGATAACCCTGGCACGGCCGGAATCCCTGAACGATTCCCCGAAATTCACGGCGGCTCTGGCTGGGGTTGCGGAACGATGCCTGGCGGAGTAAGTGGGGCAGGCTTTCAGCCTGCCGCCGGCTTTTTAGCCGGCGTTTCGCGGCAGCCCGAAGAACGCCGGCCCGAAGGCCGGCGGCAGGCCGAAAGGCCTGCCCCACCCCGGAGGTCCCATGCCTGAGGTAGTCATCATCGGCGGAGGCATTTCGGGGCTTTCCACGGCTTACTACCTGGCGCAGGGCGGGATGGCGTCCACCATTGTCGAATCGCGCCCTCGTCTGGGCGGCGTGATTCAAACGGAGCGCGTAGAAGGCTGCACCATCGAAGCCGGGCCCGACAGCTTCCTGTCCATCAAGCCGGCGGCCCTGGATCTGATCCGCGAGCTGGGGCTGGCGGACCAGGTGATCGGTTCCAACGACCATCTGCGCGTCACCTACGTGCGCAAACGCGGGCGGCTGGTTCCCCTGCCCGACGGCCTGATGATGATGGTCCCCACCAGGGTACTTCCGCTCTTAACCACCCCGCTGCTGAGCTGGAGAACCAAGCTGCGGATGGGGATGGAATTGCTGCGCGCGCCCAAAGCCATGACGCGCGACGAGTCCGTGGCCGAATTCGTGGAAGAGCATTACGGGGCCGAGGCGGTGGACTATCTGGCGGAGCCGCTGCTTTCCGGAATCTACGGCGGCGACCCGCGCGCGCTGAGCGTAACCGCCGTGCTGCCGCGCTTCGTCGAGCTGGCCAGCCGCTACGGCAGCCTCACGAGAGGCGTCCTCGCGGCGCGCGCCAAGGCCATGCGGGCGCGAACTGGCGCGGGAGCGCCGCCGCTGTTCCGAACCCTGAAAGGCGGGCTCGGGCAACTGGTGGACGCTATCGCGCGCTCCATCGACGGCAAGGCGCAGGTGCGGCGG
>JBEKPK010000076.1:0-17636 GCA_049520795.1 Bryobacteraceae bacterium | reverse complement strand
GCCGAGTGGTCTACCTGGCGCGCGCCACGCTGGCGCTACCCTTTGGCCCCGAGTGCGCCTTCCCCAGCGATGCCAAGACCGAGCGCCTACGCGCCGCCGCCGGAGTGGTGGGCGTGAGCGAGTATGTGGCCCGGTACATCCGCCAGTACGCGGGCATTCCCGCCACGCACGTGCCCATCTCACTTCTGGAGGCGGGCGACCGGTCCCGGCTGGGCAGTTTGGACAATGAGTTTGTGGTGATGGCGAACCCGTGCGCGGTAAAGGGCATCGCCATCTTTCTGGCCTTGGCGGACGCCTTCCCCGAGACGGCCTTCGCGGCCGTACCCACATGGGGGACGACGGAGCGCGACCGCGCCGCCCTGGCGCTAAGACCCAACGTGCGCGTGCTCGATGCGGTGGACGACATCGGCCTTCTGTTCGCCCGATCGCGCGTGCTGCTCGTGCCGTCGCTGTGGGCCGAGGCGCGCTCGCGCATGGTGGTGGAAGCCATGTTGCGCGGCGTGCCGGTGCTGGCCAGCGATGTGGGCGGCATTCCGGAGGCCATGATGGGCGCGCCGTACCTTCTGCCGGTCAACCCCATCGTGAAATACCGGGCCCGCCTGGACGAACGGATGGCGCCGGTGGCCGAGGTCCCGGAGCAGGATATCGGGCCGTGGCGGGAAGCGCTGGGGCGTTTGCTGGGCGATCGGGCGCACTATGAGGAAATCGCCGTGGCGTCGCAGGCGGCGGCGCAGAATTACGCCGACGGCCTGAGCGTGGAGCCGTTTGAAGACTTGTTGGGCGGGATAGCGGCGCGAGCGGGGGTGGCGCGGGCACTCGCGCCTGCCGTGTCGAGACTCGTCTCGACACGAGTTCGCGGTGGGGGAATGCCTCAGCCAAGCGTCGGCATGGGCGCCGACGCGTCAGGCACGAGTGCCCGCGCCACGTTGAACCCGCCCGACGCGTTGACGCCCGATAAGCGGCATCTGCTGGCCTTGCTTCTGCGCAAACGGGCGCCCGCGGCCGCGTGGTTCCCGGAAGTGGGGCAGGCCTCCTGGCCTGCCTCCCAGGAATCGGCCGAACCCGCGAGGCTGTTTTGCTTTCCCTATGCCGGCGGCGGCGCGGCGGCCTTCGCCGGATGGCGGCTGGCGGGCGTGGCCGTGCGCCCCATCCGCCTGCCCGGCCGCGAATCGCGAGCGGCCGAGGCTCCTTATGAGCGCATGGGAGCCTTGGTGGAAGCGCTGGCCGCCGCCATCGAGGGGTATCTGGAGCGTCCCTTTGCGTTCTTCGGCCACAGCATGGGCGCGGCGGTGGCTTTCGAACTAGCGCGCCTGTTGCGAAAGCGCGGGCTGCCGCAGCCCAGGCTGCTGGTGGCCTCGGGAGCGCGCGCGCCGCAGTTTCGCCGCCACTACGCGCCGCCGCCAGACCCTTCGGAGGAGCAATTTCTGGCTGAACTACGGCGTCTGGGCGGCATCCCGGCCGAAGCCATGGAAGACCCGGCGGTGCTGCGGGCCATCCTGCCCGCGCTCACCGCCGACGCCGCGCTTTACCGCCGTTATGTCTACACGGAAGACGCGCCGCTGAGCCTGCCCATACGCGCCTACGGAGGCAGCGGCGATCCTCACATCCTGCCCGAACATTTGCAGGCGTGGCGTGAGCAAACCACCGCCGGCTTTGAGGTGCGGATGTTCGCCGGCGGGCATTTCTTTCCGCACGAGAGCCGCGCGGAGGCGCTGGCGGCGCTCGAGGCGGACCTGGAGGAAACATGCTGAGCCCCGGCGAACTTCACGTCTGGCGCGTGCGCCTGGACATGCTCGACGAAGATGCGCTGATTCCCGCGGCTCCCAGCGAAGTGGCCCGCGCCGCGCGTTTCCACTCGGCGGAGGTTCGAACACGCTATCTGCGCTCTCACCGCGCGCTGCGCTCGATTCTGGCGGGCATCACTTCCGCGCCCTTGGACTTCGCGATGGCCGAGAACGGAAAACCTTTCCTTGCGGCCGCGCCCGAAATCCACTTCAACCTGTCGCATTCGCGCGACATGGCGCTGGTTGGCGTAGCGCTGGGGGTTGAGGTGGGGGTGGACATCGAGCTCTTGCGGCCGATTCCGGAACACGCCGCCATCGCCGAACGCTTCTTTCCGCCGAGCGAGGCGGAGGCGCTGGCGGCCGTGCCCGAGGCGAAGCGCGAGCGGGATTTTTTCCGGCGCTGGACGCGCATCGAGGCCATGCTGAAAGCGCGGGGAACCGGTTTGTACGGCGCGGGGGCCGAATTGGGCGGCGAATGGACGGTGTGCGAAATCGACGCCGGGAGCGGGTTCGCCGCGGCAGCCGCGGCGCTCGTCGAGGGCATGCGGGTGATGGTGCACGATTTCGGCGGGCGCGGGTTTGGACCTTGAACCGCCGCGGCGGAGCGGCTCTTGGGATACGCCCGTCTACGATCCGAGGAAACCGATGTTCCGCGCTCCGAAGTTCGCAAGGTTCGGAAACACCGCCGGCAAGGCCTCGTCGGGAATCCCGAACCACGAAGCGAGCGTGGCGCCATACTGATCGACGGAAAGGGTCGGAATCCAACGTCCGCGCGTATCCGTGTCGTTCGGGCCGCCCAGCTCGAAGGTCGGGAAAGCGCCGTAAATCCGCCCGCCCTGCACGGCGCCGCCGACCACCAGGTGATGGCTGCCCCAGGCATGATCGGAACCGTCGGTGGTGGTCGGCTGGAACGTCCGGCTGAAATCGGACTCCGTGAAGGCGGTCACATTCTGCGCGACGCCCAACTCCTGGGTCGCCGCGTAGAAAGCCGCGATCGCCTGGCTGAGCTCCGGATAGAGCGTGTTGTGAGCCTCGATCTCGCCGGCGTGGGTGTCGAATCCGCCGAGCGAGCAGAAGAAAACCTGCCGGCTCATGCCCAGATAGCTCGCCACCTGAATGATCTGCGCGACCTGCTGCAACTGCTGCGCCAGGGGCGTGTCCGGAAACTGGGTCTTAAGGGGCGTTCCCTTGGCCAGCGCCTGTCCCAGCGCGGTGGCGTCGGCGATGCTGTTGGCCAGCGTTTCGTTGGCCGCCTGCGCCAGCGACACCCCCGAATCGAGGGTGAGCAGATTGTTCAGCGAACTCCATCGCGCCTGCGAGGCCGCCGATGAATTGAATCCCGATAGCTGCAACGTTCCGCCGGGGGCCACGGCCACCGGCTGGGTGGTGGCCCCGGTCCCCAACAGGGCATTTCCGGCCACCGAAAAGAACACCGGAAAACTCGACGAGTTGATCTTCTGAGACTCGATGTAATCGGCCGCGCGGCCGGCCCATCCGGTTGGAGAATTGCCCTGCGCGATGGACGTCTGCCATTGCAACTGCTGATCGGCGTGCGAAAAAAGATTCAACGGAACGGGCGCCTGCTGCGCCAGATACTGGGCGCGCGTGAGAGGCTGGACCAGCGATCCGACGTTGGCCGCCACGGCCAGCTCTTTCGACGAGAACATGCTCGCGAGCTCCACCAGCTTGGCGTGAAACGCATAGGGCGCATTGGCCGCGCTGTAGACCGTGGGCGTCAATTCCGACGCGCTCAGCGCGAGGCTGCCGCGAATCGAGGTATACGCCTTGTAGCTCGCATCGTCCATGGGAACGATGGTGTTATTCGAATCGTTGCCGCCGAACAGGAAGATGCACACCAGCGCGCGATAGTTAGGACCGCTTTGCGCGAGCGCGGGCCATAACCCGAACGGCCGCAGCGCCAACGATCCCACTGAGCCCGCGGCGACTCGAACGAACCCTCGACGTGTAAACATGATGGTTTCCTCTCACTGAATCACTTGATATTCGCTCGATGTAAGCGCTATATAGAGCGCGGCCTGAGCCTTCGCCGTGGGCGTGGCCGCGGCGTCCGCCGCATTCGCCGCCGCCTGCGCGAGGTTCGAAGATATTCCGCTGTGCAGGAAGACGTAGGCGATGGTCTCGAGCAGATCGCCAGAGCCCGCCGCGGCGACAAACGAGGACAGATCGAGCTTGGTGGTCTTGTCGAGCGACCCGTACAAGGCCGCCGAGATCACGTTCGCCCGGTCCGAGGCCGTCTGCGTGGAATAAATCTGAAACTCCGGACCGAGCAATCCGCCCTGAGTCCGGTTCTGCGGCGAGAAGTAACTGAACACGCTGGGCGCGTTGAACAGGTCTTCACCCATTTCGTTCGCATAGGAATTGAGCGAGTTAGTCGCGGTGAGTGTCCCGTTCAATCCGCGAACCAGGTTGGCGAGGAATAGAACCGGCTCCCGCAAATGGCCGAACGTGGCGCTCACGGGAGCGATGGGATCGTCTCCGGCGCGCGCTTCCGTATCGGTGAGAATCGCGGTGATCACCGATTTCATGTCGCCACTCGTGCTCGAAAACACCTGCGCCACGCGCTGCACGTAGTCGACGCTCGGATTGCTGGTCACCATGTGCTCGATGAGTTGCTTAACGATGAAGGGCGCCATGGTAGGCTGCCGCATCATGGCGTCGAGGACGGTGTCCAAATCCTGCCCGGCGGTCTGTCTGGCCGGAACGACGACGTTGTTGAAGATTGTCTTCGTGCTGGCGTCATGCTCCGCTTCCACCGCGAACATCTGACCGAAATAGTAGGGTGGATTATTGTTCTTGGCGGTCGCATCCGGCGCGGTTGGATAGGTCCATCCGGTCAGGACTTTCGCCATATTGGTCACCTCGGACTGATCGTAGGTCGGAACCGGATTCTGGTTGGCGTCGAGTACGGGAGTTCCATTCGGATTCAGTTCGGTCAGGCCCAGTGTGAAAAGCTGCATCAGCTCACGCGCGTAATTCTCATTGGCCGCCGTTCCCTTGGCCGGATTCCCCTTGTTGTTGTTGGCCATGTTCAAATAGGTCCCCATGGCGGGACTGAGGGTCACGGCTTTGATGATGTCCCGGTAATTTCCAAACGCGTTGTCGCGCAAGATGCGCCAGTACGGAGGAAACGCGTAGGCCGGATGAACCGACACCTGCGATACCACCCAGATCTGGGAAAGGATGAAGGCCACGCGCTGGCGCAACTGATCCTGCCCTGTCACGGCGTTCTGAAAAAACGCAGCCTGCACGGGCCCAAGATCGTTATTCGACTTGCCGTCGGAGGTCAGGATGGCCTGATCCGGCAGATCGGACACGGGCGCCGAGAACTGCGAATCGAGCCAGTTCGCGATTCCCATCTGTTCGAGCGATGTGATCGAGGCGGGCGTAGGCCCCCACGTCGCCTGATCCAGAAAACGCGCCGCGGCGCGATCCGTCATCACCGGCGGCCGGGTCTGGCCGAATGCGAAAGCGGATAACAGTATCAGAGACAAGAGCGTTTTCATGCGTCCCCCTCGCGGCTCACAGTTCTCTAAACACCGGCACTCGCGAAAAGTATCGGTGCGAAGAAAGTGGCCCTCGGAATTTGGAGGAACTGCTCCTATCCGCTCCCGGCGGCTATGCGCTCTTCTTCACACGCCGCTCAGCCTCCATGACGCTCGTGAGAATATCGTTGATCCGCGTCAGATGACCCGGACCCTTCGACCTCAGCCATTCCAGCACGTCGCCCCGGACATAAAGCGAAATCATCTTCTTCTTTTCCAGCCGGTCCCTGGCATCCCGAAACCGAGTCATCGCCGCAAGTTGCTTGTCGGTGAGCGGCGGGATATCCGAATAATCTATATGCGAATCGTCGCCCGCCGCCTGCCTCTCGGCGGTACGGCGCAACGTCACCCGCTCGCGCTTAGTGAGCGGCTTGTTGAAAATATCTTCGGCTTTCACGCTGGTTAGCGTCCCTGGCCGAGACGATCCGGACGATTTCTTCTCCATCTTTCTCTCCCCTATACACGTGGACCACGATGTAGATAGCGGCGCCGCCCACCCTCCCGATGGCGTGCCAGCGCTGCTCGCCCGTTTCCTCATCGATCCGGTCTTTCTCCAGGATCCGGCATTCATCGCCAAACACGCGGGCGGCTAGCGAAAAGGCAATGCCGTGATTCTTCAGATTCAGGCGGTTCTTTCGTTCGTCCCATTCCAACCGCATGGTATATATAGTTTATATATGTTCGAGTCGGGGAAGCAAGGGCGAATCGCGATGGCCGAGCATACCCCACCGGCTACAATGGTGCTTACCTCATGAAACGGGTTATTAACGCGCAGGACGTACCGGCTTCCGGCGAGTTGCGTGTTCCGATCGGGTCCGTGGTGACGCCTTCGGCCCGCGAAGCGGCGCACGAGCGCGGGGTGCGCATCAAGGAAGTGCCGGAAAGCGAGCTGGCGGGGACGCCGCCGCAGAAAATCGTCGCCATGGGCTCGGACCATGGCGGATTCCGCATGAAGGAAGCGCTCAAGCCGGTGGTGGAGAGCTTGGGGCTCGAGGTCTGCGACTTGGGCGCGCACGATGAGAAGCCCGTGGATTACCCCGATATCGCGCTGCGGGTGGCCGAAATGGTGGCCGCGGGGCAGGCGGCGCGGGGCGTCATCGTGGACGGTGCGGGCATCGGTTCGGCTATGGCGGCGAACAAGGTTCCGGGCATTCTGGCGGCCCTGTGCTATGATAAAGCTTCCGCCAGAAATAGCCGGGAACACAATGATTCCAATGTACTTACTCTCGGCGGACGGCTCCTGACAGAGACCCAGGCGGAAGAGGTTCTGCGCACTTGGCTCGCCACTCCCTTCGCGGGCGGCCGGCACCAGGCGCGGGTGCGGAAAATCCTCGATATCGAACAAAAATACTCCAAGAAGGTTTCCCTGTGACCGCGGCGGAACTGGACAACCTGGTAGCGCAGATCGGCGAGGAAATCCTGGCGCGGCTGGGGCGCGCCGGCGCGCCGGTTGCGCCCAAGAAAGGCGAAGGGCTGAACCTTGCGGATGCGGTTTGCCCGGGCTGCGTGCAGCGGTGCGCGCAGACCTGCGCGCGCAATACGAAGCAGATCCTCGCCGCCGGGGCGGACCGCGTTTCGGCGAGCGAGCGGCTCACCCGGATCGATCCGGCTATCGCCAGCGTGATCGACCACACCATCCTCAAGCCTGAAGCCACGCGCGCCGACGTAGTCAAGGTCTGCCGGGAGGCGCGGCAATACAATTTCGCGAGCGTGTGCGTGAACCCGTATTGGGTTCCGGTGGTGAAAGCGGAGCTGGCCGGGTCGCCCGTGAAAGTATGTACGGTGGTGGGTTTTCCGCTGGGGGCCACCAGTACGGAGGCCAAGGTCGCGGAGACCCAGGCGGCCCTGCGCGCGGGGGCCCAGGAAATCGACATGGTGATCAACGTGGGCGCGCTGCGCTCGGGCGAACACGATGCCGTGCGCGAGGATATTCGTGAGGTGGTGAAGGCCGCGCACGCCGCCAGAGCGATCGTCAAAGTGATCCTCGAAACGGCGCTGCTCGACGACAATCAGAAGGCCGCGGCCTGCACGCTTTCGAAACTGGCCGGGGCGGACTTCGTGAAAACTTCCACCGGTTTCGGCCCGTCCGGGGCGACTGCCCACGATGTGGCGCTGATGCGCTCGGTGGTGGGGCCGGACATGGGAATAAAGGCCGCCGGCGGAATCCGGACGCTCGAGGACTTGCGGGCCATGACGGCGGCGGGGGCCACGCGCATTGGGGCCAGCGCCAGCGTCAAGATTGTCGAGGCCACCGCTGCCTGATTCGCGTCCACCCCTGGGAACAGGACCGATGCCAGCTACGCGCAAAGACAAGGTACGCTTCCGAGAGCGGTCCGAGCTGCTCGATTACCTGCTCGAAGTCTCGGCGGCCACCGCCGCCACGCTCGATCTGGACCAGCTTCTGGCCAACGTGGCGGGGATCGTGCAGAAGGTGATTCCCCACGACCTGTTTGCGATTCTGCTCTACAGCGAGAAGCGCGCCGACCTGCGAATCCGCTACGCCGTGGGCCACCGCGAAGAGGTGGTGCGGAACCTATCGATCAAGCTGGGAGAAGGGATTACCGGCACGGCGGCCTTGCGCGGCGAACCACTGCTGGTGGGCGATGTTCGCCGCGACCCGCGCTATCTGAACACTGTGGATGCCACGCGCACCGAGATGGCCGCGCCCATGACGGCGCGCGGCAAGCTGGTGGGCGTGATCGACGTGCAATCCACGCGTCTGGACGCATACTCGGAATATGAGCGCGCGCTATTGCGGCTGATCGCCGCGCGGGTGGGCATCTCGATCGACAATGCGCGGCTGTACCGCAGGGTGGAGCGGCAGAATCGAACGCTCAAGACGCTGTCGCACATATCGCGGGAGTTCTCGTCCATTCTGGACCTCAACGAGCTGCTTGGCAAGATCGCCACCACCATGCGCGAGCTGATCAGCTACGACGCCTTCAGCATCCTGCTGGTGGACGCTCAGGCCAAGGCGCTGCGCCACCGCTTCAGCATGCGCTACGACGAGCGGGTCAACATCGATAACGTGCCGCTGGGGAAAGGAATCACCGGGGCGGCGGCGGAATCGCGCGAAATCGTGCGCGTGCACGATACGCTGAAAGACCCGCGCTACATTGCGTCGCATCCCGATATACGGTCGGAAATCGCCGCGCCGCTGGTGGTGCGGGACTGCGTAGTGGGCGTTCTGGACCTGGAAAGCAACCACTTCGGCCACTTCACCGAAGACCATGTGCGGACGCTGGCATTGCTGACCCCGCAGATTGCGAGCAGCGTGGAGAACGCGCGCCTTTACGAAGAGCTGGCCGCGCGCGAGCGGCGGATGGAGGAAGACCTGCAAGCCGCGCGCGAGCTGCAACGCGTGCTGCTGCCCGACGCCGCGCCGGAAATCGAAGGCCTGCGGGCGGCCGTGCGGCTGCGGCCGGCGCGCGAAATCAGTGGCGATATCTACGACGTGTTCGCCCGCGGCGACGGCCAAACCGTGATCGCCTTCGGCGACGTGAGCGGCAAGGGCGCCGCGGCCGCGTTGTACGGCGGGTTGGTCAGCGGCCTGCTGCGCACCATGGCCCCGCGCCGGCGCCATCCGGCCGAGCTTTTGAAAGCTCTCAACGACTCGCTGGTGGAGCGTAAGGTGGAGGCGCGCTACGTGACCCTGTGCGTGCTGCTGTGGGACCCCGCCGCGCGCCGGATCGTGATGGCCAACGCGGGCGCGCTGCCGCCCATGATCTGCCGCGGCGCCGAGATCCTGAACATCCGCGTGGAGGGCGTGCCCCTGGGGCTGCTGGACGAGCGCGAGTACGATGAGACGGTGTTTCAGGCCCGCTCGGGCGACGCCATCGTGCTTTACTCGGACGGCATCACCGACCACCTGAGCCCCACCGGCGCCGAGTTCGGCCGCGGGCGGCTGGCGCAGAACGTGCGCGCGCACTGCCACCAGCCGCCGGAAGAGCTGATCGCATCGATCTTCAAGGAGCTGGATGCGTTCAACACCACGGCCTTCGACGATCAGACGGTGTTTGCGATGAAAGTGAAGTAATGCCGAGGAAGCTCGCGCTGGCCGTTCCCGTGGAGTTGATCGAGCGGAGAATTCGTCTTATCCGCGGGCAGAGGGTGATGCTCGACGCCGACCTGGCCGAGATCTACCAGGTCACCACGGGCAATCTCAACCTGGCCGTCCGCCGCAACAAGAGTCGCTTTCCTCCCGACTTCATGTTTCAACTCACCAAAGAGTAGTTCGACGCTTTGCTCTTGCAAGCTGCAAGAGCAAAAACCGGGCGAGGCGGCCGCCATACATTGCCCTATGCTTTCACCGAGCACGGCGTCGCCATGCTCTCTTCGGTGCTCAACACCGGCCGCGCCGTCCAGATGAACATCGTCATCATCCGGGCCTTCATCAAGCTCCGCGAAATCCTGGCCGGCAACAGGGATCTGGCCCGCCGCCTCGACCAGGTGGAAACCAGGCTCGGCCAGCACGGCTCAGCCATAACGGTGGTGGTCGAGGAAATCAAGAAACTGAAGCAGCCTCCCACCACTCCTAAGCGCCGCATGGGCTTCTGACGCGTGCGGCCTGGACAAAGGCCGCGCGACAGGAGATAGCCGAATGGCTCGCGCGTTGGCGCGGGGGGCCTGGTTTTCAACCCGCGGCCGGGCTTTTGTTCGGCCTTTCCCGACCGTCCGAAGAACGCCGGCTGAAAGCCGGCGGCAGGGTGAAATCCCGGCCCCACATGGGGACGCTATACTAGGATTTCCCGTGTTCCATTCCATCGAAAAGCGAATTTCCAGCGCATTCCATGCGCACATACAGGCTCGCTACGGCATCGATCTTGCCGTGGCCGTGGAGCAGCCGCGGCAGAGCGAGTACGGCGACATGGCTGCGCCGGCCGCCTTTCAGCTCGCCAAGCAGTTGCGCCAGGCGCCCAAGAGGATCGCCGCGGAACTGGCCGCGGAGGTGGGACCTATCGAAGGAGTTTCCTCGCTCGAAGTAGCCGGCAACGGGTACCTCAACATACGGCTTGACCGAAGCGCGTTCTCCTCCGGGCTGCTGCGCGGCGAATCCGAAGAAATCGCCGCCGGCGGCGTCAAGGTAATCGTCGAGCATACCAATATCAACCCCAACAAGGCGGCGCACATCGGGCACCTTCGCAATGCCGCCCTGGGCGATACGTTCGTGCGCATGTTGCGCGCGCGAGGGCAGCTCGTCGAGGTGCAGAACTACATCGACAATACCGGCGTGCAGGTGGCCGACGTGGTGGCCGGCTTCCATTACCTGGAGAACAAGACGGCGGACGAGGTGAAGGGCCTCATCGCCGATCCGGCGGTGCGGTTCGACTATTTCTGCTGGGACCTCTACGCCCGGACATCCACCTACTACAAAGACAATCCCGAGGCGCTTCAGTGGCGGGCCGCCACCCTGCATGCCATCGAAGCGGGCGAAGGGGAGCTGGCGGAGTTGGCCCATCTGGTGGCGGACGCCGTGGTGGAGGCGCACCTGGCCACCATGCTGCGCCTGGACGTGGAATACGACGTGCTTCCGCGGGAGAGCGAGATCCTGCACCTGAAGTTCTGGGCCTCGGCTTTCGATCTGCTCAAGGAGCGCAAGGCCATTTACCTGGAGACCGAAGGCAAGAACGCGGGCTGCTGGGTCATGCCCGGGCTCTCCGAAGAGGGCAAGGTGATCGTGCGTTCGAACGGCACGGTCACGTATGTGGGCAAGGACATCGCGTATCAGCTCTGGAAGTTCGGGCTCTTGGGCAAGGATTTCTACTACCGGCCGTTCAAGACATACGCCGATGGCCGGACGCTGTGGATCACCACCGACGACTCCAGCGCCGAGCGCGGCCGCTTCGGCGGCGGCGGGCGCGTATACAACGTGATCGACGCGCGCCAATCGTACTTGCAGGACGTGGTGGTGGCCGGACTGCGCGCGCTGGGCTTCGACCGGCAGGCCGATCAGTCGGTCCATTTCTCCTACGAAATGGTGGCGCTTTCGCCGCGCTGCTGCGCCGAATTGGGCATCCCTCTTTCCGAGGAAGACCGCGCCCGGCCTTACGTGGAGGTTTCGGGGCGCAAGGGCCTGGGCGTGAAAGCGGACGACCTCATGGACACGCTCATCTCCAAGGCGCTCGATGAAGTGGATGCGCGCCACCCCGATTCGCCGGCTCCCGAGCGGAGGCGGGTGGCCACCCAGATCGCCATTGGCGCGCTGCGCTACTTCCTGCTCAAATTCACCCGGAATTCGGTGATTGCCTTCGATTTGCAGGAGGCGCTAAGCTTCGAAGGCGAGACCGGCCCTTACGTGCAGTACGCAGCCGTGCGGGCGCGCAACATCCTGCGCAAGCTCGAGGAGCGTGGCGAGCATGTGCCCGATTTCGCCGCCGAGCTTTCCCCCGCCGCCATGGCCCGCCAGTTGCAGTCGGAGGATTTCTGGCAGGTGCTGCTGGCGGCGTCCAAAGCCGATTCGGCGCTGGAAGGCGCGGTCGCGGCCGGGGAGCCCGCGCACGTAGCCAAGTACGCCTTCCAGCTCGCCCAGGCGTTCAACAATTTCTATCACCAGTACCCCATCATCCACGAGGAAAATCGTGAGAAGAAGGTGTTTTTGCTGTGGATGACGGACTTCTTCCGGCGGCAACTGGAAAGGACCGCGGGCGTTCTGGGGATACAGATTCCGGAGTATATGTAGGCTTAGCGGTGAAAGGCTGATTCGGAGCAGCAGGCAGAATGCGGACTGATGGCGCGAAGAGGCGACTGATAACCGCCGTGGTTGCGGCGCTCGCGTCATTTCCGGCATATTCCGCCGGTAGCGAAGATCCAGGCGGCTGGGCGAAGGCCAAATGGGACATGACAGTGGATCAGGTCTTCTCCGCTTTTCAAAGCTCCGACTACGACATCGTTCCGCTCTTCGACTCGAACGCGTCACAATTCGCCCCTACTGTGATGTTGACCATCGACTGCGCGAAACTGCAGATCCGGAAGATCCCCGAAGCGCCGACGTGCTTTCGTGTGAACTTCGGATTCACGAAAGAGACTCCCGCGACGCTTATAGCGGTATCCCTCTCGCCAAACCCGCTTTCGTCAAGCTCGAGCACTGCGACCTTCACTGCTCTTCGAGACATGCTCACGGACAAGTACGGGCCGCCCGCGGACGGGAAGAGCGAACCGGGCGCTGCGAGGCTTCCGCCTGAACTGGTCTGGAAGTTTCCCACGAGTCGAGTCAAGCTGGGGCTGTTCAGCCTGGAATACTCGAAGGCTCCAAGCGCGGAAAGCCGTTAAACGATTTGGGTTCTAGCCGCAGCAGGTTGTTCGATGGTGTTGGAGGCAGCCACTTGAGCGGCGCGGCGCCTTCATTTAACCGACGGAAGGGCAAAAACATGTTCGCGGCCGGCGTTTCCCGCCTCCGCCCGGCTTCTTTCGGTTACCCTGGAAGCTGAACGCCGCGCTATTAGCGGAATACTGAGAGCCGATATATGCAGATTCGCGTCCTGGGGATCGTGTTGGCGGGCGGGAAGGGCACGCGCCTCTATCCGCTGACGAAGGAACGGGCCAAACCGGCCGTACCGTTTGGTGGGAAGTATCGCATTATCGATTTCGTCCTCAGTAACTTCATCAATTCGGGAATCCACTCGGTATACGTTCTGACCCAGTTCCGCAGCCAGTCCTTGCTGCAGCACCTTAGCGAGGGCTGGCAGTTCGCGCAACTGCTCAAGACGCAATTCGTGATTCCGGTGCCGGCGCAGATGCGCTCGCCCGACGAAGCGTGGTACCAGGGGTCGGCCGATGCGATCTACCAGAACATCAACCTGGTGGAACAGTCCGACCCGCACGTGGTGGCGATTTTCGGCGGCGATCACATCTACCGCATGGACATCGCCAGCATGATCGAGTACCACGTCCACAAAGCGTCCTTGGTCACCGTAGCCGCCATCCCCGTGGCTCGGGACCAGGCGGCCGAATTCGGGGTCATCGAAGCGGCGGCCGACGGCCAGATCGTGGCCTTCCACGAAAAGAAGCCGGACGCCCCGACCATGCCCGGAGACGACCAGCGCGTGTATGCCTCCATGGGCAACTACGTCTTCAACACGCGCACGCTGTTGCGGCTGTTGCGCGAGGACGCCGCGGACGAAAACAGCCATCACGATTTCGGTCACGACATTCTGCCGCGCCTTGCCGGCAAGGGTGGAATCTACGCCTACGATTTCCAGACCAACCGTATTCCGGGCGAGCCTCCCAACGCCGAGCCCTACTGGCGCGACGTGGGAACCATCGACGCCTACTACGAGGCCAACATGGACCTGCGCTCCATCAGCCCGGCCCTGAACCTGTATAACCGAGAGTGGCCGTTGCGCACGGCGAGCTATCCTGATCCGCCCGCCAAGTTCATCTTCGACGACGCCAACCGACGCGGGCAGGCCATCGATACGATTGTCTCCGGCGGATGCATCCTCTCGGGCGGCGTGGTGCGGAACTCGGTGCTGGGCCGCGGGGTTCGCGTGCACTCCGGCGCGTTGGTGGAGGATTGCGTGATTCTGGACAAATGCGATATCGGCCGCCGGGCCAAAATCCGCCGCACCATTCTCGATAAGAACGTGCGTGTGCCCGACGACGCCATCATAGGGTACGACTTGGAGCACGACCGGGCCGCGCACCATGTCACAGAGAGCGGCATCGTGGTGGTGGCCGGCGACCGCAGCGCCGTAGAGATCGCGCGGCTGGTGGTGTGAGCGGCGCGGCTCCCGGAATCCGGCCAACATGGAACAACAAGTCCTCGCCTGGATCGGGCAGTACGGGTACGCGGCCATCTTCGTTCTGCTGGTGTTTGGAGTCGTAGGCCTGCCGGTGCCGGACGAAACGCTCCTGACGTTCACCGGATACATGGTGTTCAAGGGGCGCCTGGCGCTGCCCCTGGCCTTTGCCGCGGCGTTGGCGGGCAGCATTTCGGGTATTACCATCAGCTTCACGCTGGGGAGGGTTTTCGGCCTGGCGCTGGTGCACCGCTACGGCCGATATCTTCGCATCACCGAGGCCCACATAAGCAAGGCTCACGCCTGGTTCGAGCGCGTGGGACGCTGGGGTCTCACCATCGGCTACTTCGTCCCCGGAGTGCGCCACTTGACGGCCTACGCGGCCGGCATGAGCGAACTGGAGCCTCGGCATTTCGCCGTCTACGCTTACCCCGGCGGCTTCCTGTGGGTTGCGACCTTCATCGGCCTGGGCTATTTCCTGGGAGAACGCTGGGAAGCCGTCGAGAAGCATGTCGACCGCTATTTGCTGGGCGGGTCGATCGCTTTCGGCGTCGCCATCGCAGGCTATCTGGCGTGGCGGAAGTGGGGAAGACATTCGGAACCGGGGCCGTAAGAAGGTGCGAAAAGCCTGTTGGCAGGCGAAAGCGCCTGCCCCACCTTGCTCTCGAAGGTATTCCATCCGCGGTGGGGCAGGCGCTTCCGCCTGCCAGCGCCGACGGACTTGCCAGCGGCGTCTCGTAGAAAAGCGCCAATCAATCGATTCACGTTCCCAGGGAAATTCCCGGGCTACTGCTTGATAATCGTCCCGTCCAACCTGCGGACGTCGCCCCAGCCGCCGTTGAGGTTGTCGCGTCCCGGGCGGAAGGGGCTCTTGGCGGCCAGTGCTTCGTCCACCTCGATGCCCCAGCCCGGAGCGTCGCTGGCCCACAGGTAGCCGTCCTTATACGTCGGGCAGCCTTTGAAGATTTCGGCCTCCACGCCGCGGATAATGCCGCCTTCCTGCACCCCGAAGTTATAGCTGGCCAAGTCCAGGTGCAGGTTGCAGGCGTGGCCGATGGGCGATACGTCGCCGGGGCCGTGCCAGGCCGTCTTCACCCCGAACTGCTCGCACAGGATGGCGACCTTGCGCACCGGCGTCAGCCCGCCGGCCTGCGAAATGTGGATGCGGATGTAGTCGATGAGCCGCTCGCTGATCAACGGCGTCCATTCGTGCGGGCTGTTGAACAGCTCGCCCATGGCGATCGAAGTGGAGCACTGCTCGCGAATCTGGCGGAAATAGGCGATGTCCTCGGGAGACAGGACGTCCTCCAAATAGAAGAGCTTCACATCCTCCACGTCCTTGGCGAACTGCACGGCCTCGCGCGGCGAGATGCGCTCGTGGACGTCGTGCAACAGCTCCACCTCGTCGCCCAGCGCCTTGCGGCATTCGTGCAGCATTTTGACCGCGCGCAGAATGTAGGCCTTGGGCTCGAAGACGGGGCGGTCGTGCAAGGCCGGCACTTTGGGCGCGTTGGCTCCGCCGCCGGAGGCGTAGGCGGCCATGCCCGGCACTCCCACCTGCAAACGCACGTGCCGGAAGCCCTGCGCCATGGCGCGTTTTGCCCCTTCGATCACCTGCGGCGTGTCGTTGCCGCTGACGCTGGTGTAGGTGGCGCAGGCCTCACGCACCTTCCCGCCCAGCAGTTGATACACCGGCATGCCCGCCTGCCGGCCCTTGATGTCCCACAGCGCCTGGTCCACGCCGCTGATGGCGTTGTTGAGCACCGGACCATTGCGCCAGTAGGAGCTGTTGTAGCAGGCCTGCCAGGTATCTTCGATGCGGTCGGCGGGCTTGCCCACCAGGAATGGCTTCAGATACTTCTCCACCGCCGGGACCACCAGGTCGGCGCGCTGCGTGAAGGTGGCGCACCCGTAGCCGTAGAGCCCGGCCTGGTCGGTAGTGATCTTCACCACCACCAGGCGCACGCCCGAAGGTTGGGTGGTAATCACGCTAATGTCTTTGATCTTCGGGGAGGGCATGCCGCGGGTAGCGCGCGCGATGCTTTCCTGGGCCGCCGCGCGCCGCGCCGCCAGAGCCGGGGCCAGCGCTGCCAACGAAAGCATATCTCGTCTTCGCATCGGGAGATTCTCCTGTCTGGCCTGAATATAGCGCGTTTCGCGGAGATTTTTGACGCGGAGGCGAGGAGAAATTCGGGAGAAGACCTGTTTACGCGGAGACGCAGAGACGCAGAAAATCGAGAGATATTCGACAAAAGAAGAGGTGCCGGAACGCTGCCATTTTCGCCGCTCTCGGGTTTTGACCTCGTCGTTCTTGGTTGTTCTTTCTTCTTCTTCGAGTTTCCGCGCCTCGGCGTCTCCGCGTCAAAACCGGACCGGCCCTCAACCCGGCTGATTCCGCCGGCCGGTGTTGGCGATCCAGTTCCGGAACATCGAGGCGTAGCCCAGGGCTTCGGGGTCGGAGCGCAGTTGCTCCACCGTGAAACGCATCTTGCGGCCCCAGTTGGGGTACTGCCAGGTGGTTCCGGGAAGGTTTTGCTGGGCGATTTCCTTGGTCAGGTCTTCCTGGTTGATGGCCAGAAGCTGGGAGGGCGTGGTGGCCAGGAATCCCACCACGGCGTTGTGCAGGTCGCCGGTCATTTCCGGATAGGCGGCGGGGGAGCGCGGGGCCCAGGGCGGCATGAGCCCCTGCTGGAAGAGTACGTCGAGCATCTTGCGCTTCTCCTCCGCGCGCGCTTCGGTTTGCCGCCTCCAGCCTTCCTCGTCCAGCAGGCCGGCGGCGCGGCGCGCTTCTATGTCCTCCCCAATCCAGAATCCGGCCAGGGTGGGGAGATCGTGCGTGGTGGAAGACACCAGCGCCTGGCGCACGTATTCGCCGGGCGTTTTGAACTCGCCGCGCTGGTTCTTCTCGAAATAAAACAGGCGGTAGCTGAGCACTCCGAAGCGCCGCAGCATTTCGCGGACCTCGGGCTCCACGGTGCCCAGGTCTTCGCCCACGACGGTCACCTGGTTGCGCACGCTTTCGAGAGCCAGTATGCGCACAAAATCCTGCGAGCGCTCGCCCACGTAGGCGCCGTGGGCGGCGTCGCTCCCCTCGGGAATCCAGTAGAGGCGGAACAGCCGCATGACGTGGTCTATGCGCAGCGCGCCGCCGTGCCGGCAGTTGCGGCGGATGGATTCGGCGAAGAGGCGATAGCCATCCTCGCGGTGGCGCTCGGAGTTGGGCGGCGGGAAGGCCCAGTCCTGGCCCTTGGGGGCAAAATCGTCGGGCGGGGAGCCCACCCGCGCACCCTCCACGAAGAAGGGGCGGTGGGCCCACAGATCCGAGCCAAAGCGGTCGGTGGCCAACGCCAGATCATGGAACAGGCCTATGGAGCGCCGGCGGTCGCGGGCCTTCCGCTGCGCACGCCGCAACTGCAAGTCGATCTGCCACTGGATGTACTGGTGGAGCATCACCGCGCGCCAGCGCCGCGCGCGGAACTGGCGCGTCTCGGGGGACTCCGGGTCCCGGTATGGGGCGGGCCACTCGGTCCAGACCCACAGGTTGGGATCGC
>JBEKPK010000075.1:0-17658 GCA_049520795.1 Bryobacteraceae bacterium | reverse complement strand
GAGCAATCGACTGTCTCGCAAAGCCTTGAAATTATTGACGTTGGGCAATGGTGCATGTTTGCTGAGTAATCAGTTTGGGCGACTCTTAATCACTAGGTTGAAGGTTCGATTCCTTCCGCGCTCACCACCACTTTCAGGCAACAGAACCGCTTGCGGCTGGGCCGGATGCGCGCGCTTTCTGCACGGCTCGACCGGCCAGACAAACCACGAACCCCACGCCGTACGTCGGCAGCAGCCATGGACACGACCAGTTATCCAAGCCCCACAGGTACTTGCCGGGCAAGCAAAAGACCGACGCCATCCCGGCCAGCAGGGCAGACACGCCAACCCAATCGATTCCGCGCACCCGTGTGACCTGCCTCCCGATCACGAAGTCGGCGGTAAGAACGGCGCCGGCGACCGCAAGCCATGTGGCAGCAATTTCGGAGGCAATGTCGATGGCTGGGGCAAAGGGGTGAAGAGACAACCAGGCAATGACGGCGATGAGACAGGCGGGCAGGACCCAACTCAGCCTTCCGGGAGGACGGAGGATCGAACTTGAATCCATGAGCGCCCTGGCCCCGAAGCGCATAGCGCCGAACGTGGTAACGGTGGCCACCAGCATACGCCCCCCCACGGCGCTGGCCGCGGCGTACGACCACAGAGCCATGGCGACGGTGGGATTCAGGCTGGGTACGTAGAACCGGGAGCGGCCCGTCGCAATGCCGATTACGGCGGTGAAGAAGAGCGCTCCAAAGAGGGGCAAAGCTACCCCCGTTAAGCCAGCCAGCGCAACCTGCTTCCGTCCTGGGGCGCGGAAACCGAAGTCGCTTGCGAGCAACCCCAGGGGAGCCACATAGAAGGCGAGGTGCGATACGCCGTACCACAGGTGTGGAACCAGTGGTTCGTGGCCCGAGGTTGGGAAGCCTGACGGAACAGCCGTCCACCCGTCGTTCACGCGAATGAATGCTGCCACGAGGATTGCGACGCCGAGCTTGTTCGTGAACAGGGCCAGCCTGGCGTTGGTTCGCGTACTTTGGAGGCCCGTGAGAAAGAGGAACGTCAGCAGTCCGGCGGCGGCTATGCCTGCCTCGGTTGAGGAGAGACCACGCATGACCTCGCGCCACAGGGCCCACAATGCCGGCACGGCAACCAAATTCGCCATCCAGAGCGCCAGGAACACCACTGAGCAGAGGCGCAAACCGATGGCTGGAATGGACCCCAGCGAATTCTCAATCAACCCGAAAACCGGACGCCTGGCCGCTTGCGCCGCCATGGCTGGCCCAATAAAGAAGAGAACCGTGACCAGCAGCGCCGCGGCGCCAAGGACGCCGGCGTCGACAGGCAGCGGGCCGAACCGCGCCAGATCGAGGCCATGGTCCTGCTGCCAGAAAGAGAGATTGAGAAACAGGGTCGCGGTTATCAGCGCCGCCGAGCGCCAGGGGACTGGCGACTGCCGGTCGTCCGGCTGCGGGTCTGACCAGCGAAGCCGGGGGACTGGCAGGCGCATTTCAGGAGGTTCCTTCGGGGTTTTCCCACTCGTAACACCGCACCGGACGTAGCGCTCCCCGGATTTACCGCCCCAGTTCGGCGATTCGCTGAGGCCGCCGCACAAAGAGGTAGATCAACGCTCCAATGAAATGCGTGAGCGCGATTACCAGTATCCACACCACCTTGTTGTTGCCGGTGTCCGCCTCTTTGGTGGCGCAATCGACGAGCATCCAGATCCACAGCGCCATTCCGCCGACGAACAGCGCGACCATGAACAGGACCAGCAACTCCGGGAACCCTAAACCGCCGAGGGCTCCCAATAACAGAAACCCCGGAAACCCGATGTTGTAGCTCATACAGCCTCCAGTTGGAAGGGTTCAGTATAGGAAGCCGCGCGGGTCGAGTCAATCGGCGCCGGGGCGGTCCAGCGGGGTTGCCCAGGGTTGCGGCTACGAAACCCCGAATTGTGGAATTGGGGCGTAGCCTGTTGGGATGGGCCTTCGATCCGCGGAGGTTCAACCGAGTTGGCAGGCGAAACCGCCTGCCCCACCTGGCCGAAGGCGCCCCCGGCGCGTTGCACGCTTAGGGCGGCGCTACTTGTGGAGCCGTGCCGGGTTTACGCTAAAGAGAGTTGCCGGATCCGCGCCTTGACAGCGCGTGATACCGGAATTGGAGAGAGAAATATGTCGCATCTTACATTGCATAGGAGCCTGTTGGCCGGACTGCTTCTGGTCGGCTCGCAGACTCTCGCGCAGGCTCAGTCCATTTCGACCAGCAACCCCGGGTCCGCGGTGACCTCGGGAATTGTGGGAGTGACCGGCGCGCAGAGCGTCCGGCTCAATGCCTTGAACCTCCAGCCGGTCATTCCCGGCGTGACCGCCGTAGCGTGTCCGGCAACGCTCGAAATCTACGATGAAACGGGCGCCATGCTGAAGCAGTTCGTGGTGACCAACATCGCGCCGGCGAGCGCCGCCTCGTTTGTGTTCAAGCCTGTGGCGCAGGCGACGCCGGCTAATAATGCGAGCACGCTTATCCGCGCCGTGGTCTTCACGCCGTCGGCCTCCGCGGTGACTTCAGGCTCGACGATCACGCTGCCGGCCATTCCGGTGAGCATAGGCTGTAACCTGATGGCATCGCTCGAGATTACCGACGATTTGACCGGCGAGGCCCACACCTTCACCACCGACTTCCGAGCGATGCCGGCGTACGTTTTCTCGCCCTTGCTCGGCGCTGCCGCACGCTGACAGCAACTGCCGCGCACGCAGGGGGAAAAGAGGGAAGGCCGGTCAGCCCTGCCGGATCGCTTCCAGGTCTATGGTGATCTTGACCTCTTCGCCCACCAGCACGCCGCCGGCTTCCAGGGCCGCGTTCCAATTGAGGCCGAAATCCTTGCGGTTGATCTTCGCCGTGGCCGTGGCCCCGATGCGCATGTTGCCCCAGGGGTCCTTGGCCTCCGGAGTGGGACCTTCCACGCGCAGGACCACCTCTCTGGTCACCCCGTGCATGGTCAGATCGCCTTTCACGGTCCCCTCTCCGTCCCGAATCCCAACCTCCTTGCCGCGAAAGGTCAGAACGGGGAAGCGCTCCACGTCGAAGAAATCGGCGCTCTTCAGATGCGCGTCGCGCTGCGCTTCGCGCGTGTTGATGGAGGCGGCGTCGATGGTGGCGTCGATGCTCGAGCTGGCCGGATCGGCCGGGTCGTAAGCTATGCTGCCTGAGAGCTTCGTGAACTCGCCGCGGACATTGGAGATCATCAAGTGGCGGACAGTGAATTGCGCCGAGGAATGAGCCGAGTCGATTTGGTAGATTGCTTTGGACATGAATAAACCTCTCCTTATCAGTGTGCCGCATTTGGCCGGTTCCGCGCTCTCCGGCGGACGTCGCCCCCGTCTTTGCCCGCTTTTTGAGAACGTGGAAGAGGACCGTTGGCAGGCGAAAGCGCCTGCCCCACAATGACGGAAGTCCTTCGAAAGCAAGGTGGGACAGGCGCTTTCGCCTGTCAATCCGACTGTCAGGCGACCGGCGGAACAAAAGGCCTGAAACCCTCGTATCCCGTTCCGAGGCCGGCGCATGAACTTAAGAAGCCTTTTGGTACTTCCCCTGGGCCTGCTTTTGAGCGGCTGCGTGATCGAGACACGGACCACCGCCACGCGCCACGACAGCGTCCACATAGAACGGGACGCCTCCGAGTTCCTCAGCGTCAACCTGACAATGGGGGCGGGGAACCTGAACGTGTCGAGCGGCGCCGCGGGCAAATTCCTGGATGGGACCGTGACATACAACATCGACTCGTGGAAGCCGGTGGTTCGATACTCCAGCTCGGCCGGGCACGGCATCCTGAGCGTCGTGCAACCGGGCTCCCACCATGCCAACATCGGCAACCTGAAGTATGAATGGAACCTCCGGCTGGCCAACGATATCCCCACCGACCTGAACGTGCGTTTCGGGGCCGGCGACGCCAAGCTCAAGCTGGGGGGCCTTTCCCTGCGCTCGGTGGAGGTGGAAATGGGGGTCGGCCAGTTGGACCTGGATTTGCGGGGCGCGCCCCAGCGCGACTACGACGTGCGCATCCGCGGCGGCGTGGGAGAGGCCAATGTGCGGCTGCCGCGCGAGGTAGGAATTTCGGCCGAAGCCCGAGGCGGCATCGGCACCGTCCACACCGAAGGACTGCGCCGCGAGGGCGCCCATTGGGTCAACGACGCTTATGACCGCGCCAAAACCACCATTCATCTGGACGTCCAGGGAGGCATCGGGGCCATAAACCTGATTGCCGATTAAGTGGGGCATGCTTTAGCTTGCCAGCTCCGCCAGCCGCTAGACTGAAGCTATGCGGCGGCTCGCGTTCCTCGCTCTGCTCCTGCCGGTAGCGGCCGCCGGCGGCGACGCCGGCGACATCGCCCGGGCCATCCGCGAAAACAGCTTCGACCGCGACGAATGCTATCGCGTTCGCGACCTCACCCTGACCCGCGAAGATATCCGCATCTTCCTCGCCGACGGGCACATGATCTTCAGCCGCCCGGTGGCGGGGCGCCGGATCGCAGCGGTCTTCGTGGCCGATACGGATGGCGGAGACGCCGAAGTGCTGCTGCTGCCGCCCGACCGGGCCGAGCGCCAGTCCCTGGCCGCGTTCACCAACTCTCCCAACCTCGACGAGCATTTCCAAACGGCCCTCTTCCTCTTCACCGGCGACCAGTATGCAGCGCTGAAGGGGCAGATGGCCGGCAATCCCGCCAACCGCAAGTCGCCCGAGATGGGCCCCCTGCTCGACGAGCAGTGGACGCCGGCGCTGCGCAATCTGGGCTCCAGCTACCAGACGCGCCTCACCCTCGACCTGCTCGACAATCCGGCCCGCCGCGGCGGTCTGTTCGCCGCCATGCTCCACAGCCCGCGCCTCGGCCCCTTCGATGTCATGTACGATCCCGACGCCCCGGACCAGATCCTGGCCGGCAAGCTGACCGCGCGCGGCGAGCGCTTGTTCTTCGACACGTGGACAAGTTTCCCGGCCCGATCCGTCCGCAACAACCCCACCCCGCCGCCGCGCGACGCCACCGTGGGCGATTATCGCATCGAGGCGACTATCGAGCCCGATCTCTCCATGAACGCCGTGACCCGCGTGAAGGTGAGGCCTGCCGTGGATGGGCTGGTCGCCACGGCTTTCGATATAGCTCCCCAGATGCAGGTCTCTCAGGTTACGGTGGATGGCCGCCCGGCCGAAGTCCTGCAACGGGAGGCGCTGCGCGCCGACGCGTTGCGCGGCGGCAACGAAATGGTACTGGTGATTCCCGCCGAGCCGCTGCGCCAGGGCCGCGAATACGAGTTCGAGTTTCACCATTCGGGAAAAGTGATCCTCGATGCCGGCGACCGGGTGTTCTATGTAAGCGCTCGCGGGAACTGGTATCCCGCGCAAGGCCCTCCGTTCTCGAGCTACGATCTCTTGTTCCGATACCCGCGCGACCTCGATCTGGTCACGCCGGGGGACGTATTGGAAGACCGCACGGAAGGCGAACAGCGCATCACGCGCCGCCGAACCTCCGTCCCAATCCGAATGGCGGGCTTCAATCTCGGCGAGTATGATCACGTCCGGGTGACTCGCGGCGGGTACGAGGTGGATGTTTGCGCCAACCGCACGCTGGAGACAGCCCTCCAGCCCAAGACCCCGCCGCCCTCGCTCGCGCCTCTGCCTAAGGCGCCGTCGCGAAGGCCCGCTGGGCTGGAAGACCTCCCGCCGCTGCCCATCACTCCGGCCATGCGCTTGCAACAACTGGCCGCCGAAGTGGCCTCGGCCCTGGAGTTCATGGCCTCCAAGTTCGGGCCTCCGGCGCTGCCGCGCCTTACCGTGTCTCCCATACCCGGAACCTTCGGCCAGGGATTCCCCGGCCTGATCTACCTCTCCACGCTCTCCTATTTGAAAAACCTGCCGGGCGCCAATCCCGCCAGCCAGCAGCAGGAGTTGTTTTTCGCCGACGTATTGCAGGCGCATGAGATGGCGCACCAATGGTGGGGCAATCGGGTCGGCGCCGCCACTTATCGCGACAACTGGCTCATGGAGGCGCTGGCCAATTATTCCGCCCTCCTATACCTGGGAAAGAGCAAGGGCCCGCATGAGTTCGAATTCATGATGGAATCGTACCGGAAGGCCCTGCTCGAGAAGAACGAAAACGGCCAAACCGTGGATTCCACCGGGCCCATCGTGCTGGGCTCCCGCCTGGAAAACTCCATCGAGCCGCGCGCCTGGCGCAGCATTACTTATGGCAAGGGCTCCTGGATAATCCATATGCTGCGTACGCGCATGGGCGACGAGCGATTCTTCGCCATGCTGGCCGCGCTTCTGAACCGCTATGATCGCAAGGAGATCTCCACCGAGGAGTTCCGCGAGCTGGCTGCCGGGTTCCTGCCGCCCAGGAACGACGATCCCAAGTTGGAGGCTTTCTTCGATCAATGGGTCTACGGAACCGGCATTCCCAGCGTCCAGCTCGCTTGGACGCTCAAGGGAAAGGCCCCCAACTTGAAACTGGTGGGAACCCTGACGCAATCCGGCGTGGACCCGGATTTCACGGCGCTCGCTCCGGTGGAGATCCAATTGGCGCGTGGCAAGACCATCACCCAATGGGTGCGCGCCGGGACCGAGCCGGCCACCTTCACCGTCGCGCTCCAGCAAGCCCCCCTGAAAGTGACCCTAGACCCTCACAACGCCACATTGCGGAAGTAGCGCTGTTACCGCGCGTAGTAACCCGCCTTCGTCCGCACCGTCAGATTGGGCCGTTTCACCTGTACCACAATCTTGTGGAACACGCCGTCGGTCACCGGGTTCGTCGAGTGGTAGGCCAGCTCGTAGGACGACCGCAATTGCTCGCCGATCTCCTGAAAGTGTTTCGCCATTCCCACCTTGCGGGCATCGAAATCCGCCCCGCCGGTATCGTGCGCCAGCCGCGCCATTATGCTCATTCCGTACTTGTTGCGCGATGTCAGGCGGCCGTCCTTGGCGTCCGTGTAGCGGATCGCATACAGCACCACATCCCTGTTCTCGGCGGCTTCAAGCGCCTCCATCTCTTGGTGCGCGCTCGAATTGTCTTCCCCGTCGCTGAACAGGATCAGCGCTTTTCGGCCGGGCTCGAAGCCCGACAGCATTTCGGTGGCGGAATAATAGATGGCGTCGAAAAAGGCCGTGCCGGCCGTGCGGGTCTCGACCGGTCCGAGCTCGGGGAAAAATACCCCGCGGCGCTCGCGTTTCTCATAAGCTTCGAGCCCGGCCAGCAGCGCCTGGGGCGACGCCGTAAATTCCTGGGGAACGCGCAGGGAATTACCGAAACACAGTAGAAACGCCCGATCCTTGGGCCCCAGCACGGCGGTCAGGAAAGCCTCCAGATCCTTGTGGTGCGACTTCACGAAGGGCTCCTGGCTGCCGCTGAAATCCACCACCAGTCCCAGGTTTAGCGGAACCTCCAGACTGCGCGCGAAAAACGCGATCTTCTGCGGCGCGCCGTCCTCGAAGACGTCGAAAGCCTCCTGCGTGAGGTCCGTCACCAGCTTGCCGTCCGCATCCCGCACGGAGAGAGCCACGTTGATCAGCTTCACGTCCACGCGAAAAGGAGTCTGCGCGGCGCAAAACCAGGGCAGCCCAAGACACACCACCGCCGCCCCGGCGCAAAACCGTCTCATACCGGAAAGAACGCACGGCGCCATCGCGCAGTTGCAAGAAACCTGAATTACGAAGCTAACCTCGGATAAACTGAACTCCCACAGGCTATTGCTTTGAATGAACAGGCCTTGTATCAGGGCACGGCTTGAGCCGTGCCGATCAGGCAGCATTTTCCGGGCTTTAGCCCCTGGGTTGGCAACCCGGCGCAAATCCTTCTCATCCTCCTGAAAAACAGGGGCTAAAGCGGGCTAAAGCCCTCTGGGCGCTCCGTTTGCGGCACGGCTGAAGCCGTGCCCCGATACAAAGCGCCCAACTTCGGGATTCAGGATAAATGGCTATCGGCCCTCGGCTTTCAGCCCTCTATGGCTGCGGCGGGCTGTCCGGCAAAGCGAACTGGACCTCGACCTGGGTGTTCACTTCCACCGGCTCGCCGTTGAGCATGGTCGGATGGTATTGCCATTGCCTGACGGCGTCCATCGCCGCCTGGATCAGGAGGGCGTGCCCATTAACGACCGTGACGTTTTGAACCGTGCCGTCCTTGGCGATGACCACGTCCATGACGACCGTGCCCTGAATGCGGGCTTGTTTCGCCAGGGGCGGGTAGACCGGCGCAACGTTCTTCACCAGGCGCGCCGTCTGCACGGCGCCGCCGACGCGAATCCTCGTGGGAACGGCCCCCGGCGCCACGATCTGCACGTCCGCCTGGCCCGAAGAGTCCACGGTGGAGGATAGCGAGAGATGCTCGTCGAATTGCCGGGCCGCGGCCATGAGCTTCGCCCGGTTCTCTGGCGTCAGCATATCGCCCTCCCGCACGGGAAGGCTGGCCAGCAGCTCGTTTTGCGCGCTCTCGGGCAGGCCCACCACGCGAATGGATCGGATCTGCGGGGGCTGCGCCGGCCCCGTCACCCCGCCGCCGACCTTGGGCGCCGTCTCCACGATAGATCCCAGCACGCCGCCCCGCGCCGTTCCCTGGGGAGTTGCTTGCGCCCTTGCGTTCGCCTCGAGGCGATCGATGGATTCGAGCGCCGCTTCGAACGTTCCCTGGGGAGTTGCTTGCGCCGTTGCGCTCACCCTCTGGCGCATCTCCTGTATCAACGCCTGGACCTGAGCCGGGTCTGCTCCATTAGAAAGGTGCACAACGATGGACTCGGAACTCCCCGCAAATTGCCCGGTCCGCACGACGTTCGGCGCGGAGCTCCCAGCCGCATCAGCCGCCGCCTTCGGCAGCTTGAACTCGATGCTCACCTGCTGCGCGCTGCCGCCGTACGCGTGCGCAAAGTGCCACTGCAACACCGCTTCGAGCGCCGTCCTGCGCAGCTCCTGCGGTCCGCTCACTACGCTGGCATCCACCACATTGCCGCTGGTATCCAGGCGCGCCTGCACCACCACGGTTCCCTCGATGCCTTTCATGCGCGCCGCCTCGGGGTAGGTCACCGGCATGCGGTGCAGCAGGGACGTACCGCCCAGATCCACGCTCACGCCCGGGCCGTCGGTCACTACTTGCGGCGCCGCTTGCAGGGGGAAAGCGCTGGTCGCCATCCAGCACGCCGCGGCCAGGATGCACACCCCCACCGCCAGCGCGCTCGCCAGAACGGTCTTCGACATACGAACCTCCTTCTCCACTAGGGAAATCACTCGATATTTAAGGTGCCATTTGCGCAGGAACAAGGGCGCCGGCGCAAGATCCATTTGCGGACCCGCGCCGGCGATGGCCAGCAGGGCGTCCACATACTCTTCCCGTTGTTGGGTCATCTCCACGGCCGCGCGGTCCACCGCCTGCTCGCGCGCCAGTTGGATTTCTCCCAGCAGCCACCAGATGGCCGGATGGAACCAGAACACCGCGCGCACCAGCTCTTCCGCCACCGAGAACAGCCAGTCGCGCCGGCGCACATGCAGGCATTCGTGGGCCAGAATGGCGTCCTGCAAGCGCGCATCGAGCAGCGGGAAGCCGGCGGGCAGCAGCACCACCGGTTTCCGCAATCCAAACATGACCGGGCTCGACACCTCCGGCGACACGCGCAGGTCCGCCTCCGGGCTCCAAGAGGGCGCCGGCGCAAGCGCGCGGGAACGGCGGCGATAGCCGCGCAGCCGCACCAGGCCAACCGCCAGCAACCCCAGTCGGGCCGCCGCGCCCACGGCCAGAACCGCCAGCGCCACCTGGCTGAGCGAAAACGGGAACCGCCGCGGAGCGGAGGCAGGCGCGGGCACGGACGCCGGAACCACGCTTACCACGGTGGTGGTGACCGAAACGCCGCCCAGATCCGCCACCCTTTGTTTCCAGGGGCTTGCCAGCGGGGCCAACAGGCACACCGCCAGCAGAATGTGCCAATAGGCCAGTTTGGCCGCCGGCAGACGCAGCCGCAGCGCCGCCGGCACAAATGCCGCCAGCCCCACTACAACCCCCACCTGTAGGCTGTACAACACCACATCCTTGAGAAACAGGGACGCGTCCATAAATGCCTCCTACTGCTGGGCCGGCGCCTCGCTGGGCAGCGTGAAGTTGAGGTTGACCTGGGTGGATACTTCCACCGGTTGGCCATTCAACAGCGTGGGCTGGTAGACCCACTGTCTCACCGCGTCCATCGCGGCCTGCGCCAGCAACGGGTGGCCGCTCACCATCGTGAGGTTCTGAACCGTGCCGTCCCTGGCGATGGTGGCGTTCATAACCACCGTGCCCTGAATGCGCGCCTGCTTAGCCAAAGGCGGGTAGACCGGCGGGATTTGCCGGATTAGGGCTGGTTGCGCCTGGGTGACTCTGACCGCCGCGGCCGCACTCGGCTGGCGCGACATAGCCGCCCCCGGCGCCACAATCAGGACGTCCGCCTCGGAACCTGAGCCTTCGGTCTGCACGCTCAGGTGCTCGTCGTACTGCCGGGCCGCCGCCGCTATCCTGACCATCGCCTCAGGCGTGAGCGTATCGCCCACATGCACCGGCAAACTCGCCAGCAGCTCGGCCCGCGCCTGGTCCGGCAGGCCGTACGCCTGGATGCTCTTCACCGTCATCGGGGTACGGCCCGCGCCAGGAACGCCCGCAACGATCCCTGCTCTAAGGCCGCCTGGGACGCTTGAGAAGTCCCCCCTCAGCGCCTGCTGGCCGGTTGGCTCCGGCGCCTGGAAGGTGACGCTCACCTGCCGCATCCCGTTCGCCGCTTCGCGCGTGAAATGCCACTGCAGCACGGATTGCAGCACCACCTTGCGAAGCTCGTCCGGACCGCTCAACACGCGCGCATCGGTGACGTTCCCGCTGGCATCCAGAGTGACCTGCGCCACCACGGTTCCTTCCACGCCCTTGGCCAGGGCGGAAGCCGGATAGGAGATCCCTGTGCGGTGCAGCACTGCCGAGCCGCCCAGATCCACCGACACGCCCGCGCCATCCGGCGCCGTTTGCGCCGCCAGCGGAAGCGCCCCGGCCACAATACAGCACGCCAAGGCCAAAATAGATGCCAAACGAATCTTCGACATGCAAACCTCCTTCAACCGGGAAACCACTCCATATCTCAATGCCCCAGTCTTGGTGGGGCAGGCGCTTCCGCCTGCCAACCCGTTCTCTCACGCCTTCCGACACACGCTCCGAACCGGCCTCGTAAAGGGCCGCGACCGTCAGGGAGCGGTTGCGGCGCCCTCCGAGTCCGGCCTCGTAACGGGGGCGGTCCCGGCCCCAACATCGCCGTATCTGGAACGCGCGAAGCCCTCATTTGTTCCTCCGCAGCCGCGCAATTTCCTCTAATTCCGCGGCCGACAGGTTGTGTTCCTTCACTAAGTGCACCAGAAGCGGCTCGGCCGACCCGTTGAACACCCGGTTCACGAACTCCCGCACCATCGCGCTTATCACCTGTCCCTTGGGCTGCGCCGGGCGATATACGTACGCGCGATCGGATTGATCCTTTTTCAGATATTTCTTCTGCTCCAGTATCTTCATCATGGTCATGACCGTGGTGTAGGCGACCTTGCGCCGCTCCAGCAATGCCTCGTAGACATCCCGGACGGTGACGCTGTCGCGTTCCCAGACCACTTTCATGATTTCCAGTTCCTGTTCGGTGAGAGTCGAGCTCGGGCGACGCATACTAATTAATTAGTACGAATCCGGCCAAATGTCAAGAGGAAAATGAGGAGACAGCGCACGCCGCTCAAAAGAGAAACGCGAGCTTCACGCCAGCGATGCGCAGCGAATCAGCTCTAGCGGGCCCAGGTTGGGGAATCGTTCGGGCGAGCATTCGATGGCGCTCCGGATGAACTCGAAATCGCCGGCATTGTTGTGAATGAGTGGCATTCTGGCGACCAGCGCCGTAGCGGCGATCATTCCGTCAAATCGCCAGCGGGCCAGACGCTCCGGCCGGGATTCCGCCAGCCGATGGGACCGCCGGGGCGGCGTGGGCGGATCCGGAAGCATCGCCATGATCTCGCCGCTCACCACGGCGATGGCTCCATCGAGCGGCCACACTCGCCCGAGATTCGCGAGGTAAGCCACCCGCCTCGCTTCGATGCGTTCCCGCCCGGCCTCCTGGGCGCGACGCCACAACAGACTGTAGCCGCGAACCCGCTTCATCACCGTGACGGCGGAGATGTGCACCTCATGATGGGACAGGTACTCGCGTATCCAGTCCAGAGCCGCGGAGCGCTCGATGCGGCCCAGCCAACTCTCGGCGCTCGTATCGAACAGGAAGGGACCCGATGCGGGATCGACCATGGGCTAGCGCCGGCGCGCCGGTTCGAGAATGATCCCGTCGAGGATAGACATTTCCTCGTCCGGGAAACCGGCGAACGCCTTCCGGTAGCTTTCGAGCACCTCTTCACTCCGCTCCGCCGCCGTTTGCAGGCGCAGTCCCTCGGAAAGGGCCTCCGCGATGACCGCGCTCAGATTCACCTTTCTGGCGCGAGCGATTCGTTGCGCCTCGGTAAGAGAATCGGCCGGCAGCGTCAGAGTGGTCCGGCGCCTCTTTAACGGGGGCGAGAGATGCGATCTTTGGGCCATTGATACATTTTAGCATCGGAGACAGTATCAAAACGCATCAGGTTCCAGCGAGTGCCCTATCCAGCGCTTCCACGAAGAAGTATTCGCCCCACATCACCGATTCGTTCACTCCCAGCCCCTTGTGAAGATGGTACACGCCGCCCTTCAGAATCCCTTCCCACCCGGGATCCGAAACCGCCAGGTACTGCTCGCACAACGTAGCCAGAATATGACGCGCCATCGCAGCGTAGGACGCGCCTTTGAGAGGGTCCGCCGCCAGGCCCGCCAGTTGCATCAGACCCGATGCGGCAATGGCCGCGGCCGAGGTGTCCACCAGCGCGCGGCTCTCCGCCGGCGCATCGAAATCCCACGGCGGAACTCCGCTGGCCGGCGCGTTGGCGATATAGAAATCCGCGCAGGCTTCCGCCGTGCGCAGAAACCGCGCGTCCCGCGAGAGCTGGTAAGCCGTGCCGAATCCATAGAGCGCCCAGGCCAGCCCGCGCGTCCAGCACGAATCTCCCCGAAAGCCCTGTTGCGTGGTCTGCCGCAGAAATTCTCCGGTCTCCAGGTTGAACAATCCTTCGTGCGCCGTCGATCCATCCCCGCGCACCAGCACGCGCCGCGTGGTCAGGCAATGGCGCATGGCCGTATCGAACAGCCGTTCGTCGCCGGTCTCCCGCGCGGCGTAAAAGACGATCCCCACGTTCATCATGATGTCGATGAACAGCGAATCCTCGGAGACGAACGAGCGCAGATACCCGCCTTTCTCGCGAAAGCGCAGGGCCATGGTGCGCCCGGCCTGGATCAGCACCGAGTTAAGCGTGGCATCGCCGGTGAGATCGTACCATCGCCCGTAGGTGGAGGTGAAAAGGAACCCCAGGTCGTGGACCTCGCGATCGAACTGTCGCGGCTCCAGCGGTTTCGAATAACGCTCAGCGGGTTCGCGCCACGCCGCGTTTCCCCGTGCGCACAGAATCCACATAATGCCCGGCAGGAACCCGTCGCACCAGTGCGTCCAGGCGGGCAAATCGTGACGCCACCGCCCATGGCGGGTGTACATGGGATAGAAACCCGGATCGCGCTCCATCAGCCCGCGAACCTGCCGCCCCGCGAACTCCAACGCGCCGGCGAACTGCGTATTGTCAGCTTCGAAATGCCTGGAAATCATACGTTTATGTGGGGTCAGGCCTTCTGGCCTGCCGCCGGCTTTCCAGCCGGCGTTCCGCGGAGGGCCTCCGGACGCCGGGCCGAAGAACGCCGGCTAAAAGCCGGCGGCAGGCTGAAAGCCTGCCCCACTCTACGGCACGCGAATCTTCGTCACCCCGCTTCGCGCCACCTCTCTCGCCGCCTTCACCACCATCCCGTATCCTTCTTTATCGAACGGCGGGCAACCCGTTGGAAACTGCCCCAGCGGATGGTTCTTCTGCCTCATCAGATAGGTGCAGTAAGTCAGCGTCTTGCACACGCGGGCTTCCCGAAACTCGCCGCTTTCGAGCACATCCTTGGCAAAGTCGGGGTACGCCAGCGCGTTCCTTCCCATCCCGAAAAACCGTGCCCCGCCCGCCCGCAGATTGTACGCCGCGGCGTGGGGAGCGAACCTCTGCAACCAGCTATACCCCGCGCCCAGCATGGGCAAATCCGGGAACGCCGCCTGCAATTCCGCGGTCACGCGGAAATGGCGATCCACCCCCGCCAGCGGATGCTCGGGCTGCTCGTAATTGCCTTCATCCGGCTTTTCGAACGGCCGCGTCACGTGCGGGTTGCAATACGGAACCCCCAGCGATACGCTCAGCAGCTCCACCCCATCGTCGCGGAACCAGCCGATGGCCCGCTTCACTTCCGCCAGGTCCACTCGCAGAGGGTCGCGCGGATCCACGCCGAACCCGTGCGGATAGGGAACCGGAAACTCCATGGGCACGCCCGCGCCGCTAGCCGTGTCGCGCACGTAGGGGATGCCGTCGTAGCAGCCCAGCCGCACGGCGATGAGCAGCTTCCGCCCGAAAGCGGCGCGAATCTTGCCGGCCACGCTGCGCAAAAACCGCGCGCGGTTCTCGAGCGGGCCTCCATAACGCCCGGGGCGCGTTTTGGCGCCCAGCAACTCCGAAGCCAGGTATCCGTGCGTGGCTTTGATGTCCACTGCCGTGAAGCCGGCTTCGAGCGCCAACCTCGCCGCCACCACATACTCGTCTTCGAGCCGTTCCAGTTCGTCGTCCGTTATCAGAGGCGCGTCCGCCGGCGTGCCCGTTTTCCGGTCCACCAGCGGGTTGTGCGAGGCGATAATCCGTCTGGGCCAGCTATAGCGTCCGGAGTGGGTGAGCTGCATGGGAATCAGCAGATCGTCGTCCGAGCCCCAAGCCGCGCGGTGCGCTTGGCGCGTGTGCTCGAGAAGGCGCGCGATTTCGATTACGCTGCCCGCACGGATCCATAGCTGCCGCGGGTTGGCGCGGCCCTCGCGGCGGACCGCGGTGGCCTCAAACCAGATCAGCTTGGCCCCGCCGCGCGCGAAGCGCTCGTAGCGCCGCCAGGTCAGCTCGCTGGGACGCCCGTCCGCATCGCCGTCGCAGCCTTCCATGGGGTGGATGGCGATCGAGTTCCCCACCCTCGCGCCCCCCACGAACACCGGCTGCGAGAGCGCCGCCCGAATCTCCGCCGGCGAATCGACGAACCTCACGCGCCGCGCGCCAGCTTCCTGGGCCGCGCGCCGGATCTGGTCGAGCGTCTTGTAATCGAAATGCTTCATAGCGTGCGCAAATGAAAACCGCCGTCCACGTCCAGAACCTGCCCCGCGCTGTAATCGAGCAACCCGTCGGCTATGGCTCGCACCACCCGCGCCACGTCCCCCGGCTCGCCCATGCGCCCCTGCGGCAGCAAGCCGGCGGCGATCCGCTCCTCGTATTGCTTCTCCACCTTGGCGATCATGTCCGTGCGAATCACCCCCGGCCGGATCTCGAACACGCCCACGCCATCGGGCGCCAGGCGCGCGGCCCACAGCGCCGCCGCCATGCTCAGCCCGGCCTTCGAAATGCAATAGTCGCCGCGGTTCACGGAGGCCGCGTAGGCCGAAATCGAAGTCACGAAGACGATGCGCCCGCCGCCCTGTTCGAGCATCCATCGGGCGGCAAGCTGGGTCAGGAAATACGGACCCTTCAAGTTGGTGGCCATGAGAGAGTCGAAGCTTCCTTCGCCCGCCTCCAGAATGTCGCGCCGCTCCACCGGCGCCATGCCGGCGTTGTTCACCAGCAAGTCGAGGCGCCCCATCCGCTCGCGCGCGAATGCGATCAGCGCCGCGCGGTCCGCCGCCGAAGCAATGTCGCTTTGCAGAATCTCCGCGCCGGTCTCCTGGCGCAGCGATTCGGCGGCGTCGCGCCGTGCGCGGTAGGTCGCCAGCACCCGGTGCGTGCGCGCCAGTTCCACCGCGATGGCCCTCCCGATGCCCCGGCTGGCTCCCGTCACCAGCGCCACCGGTCGATCCGTCAAATTGCTCATCTTACTCAGTGTCGCAGGAGCGGAGCGCCTCCGAAATGGGGCCAGGATTTTATGACCAAACACCGGGCGGAATCGAGCGGCGGGGTGAAATCCCGACCCGCTCTTATGCCAACAACTCGCGCAACATCTTTCGCTGTTTCTCGCCGATGGCGTCCCATCCGAAGCTGCGCACGGCGTGTTGGCAGGCGGCATCCGCAATCTGCCGCCGGCGCTCCGGGTCGGCGATGAGGGTGGCCACTCCGGCGGCGAACGTTTCGGGTGCGTCGGCCACCCATACGCTGTGGCTGTGCAGCAGTCCCAAACCCGCGCATCCCGAAGTGGTGGAGACCACCGCGCGGCGCATCGCCATGGCTTCCAGAACCTTCAGATTCGTGCCCGCGGAGACGGTGGTGGGCACAATCACCAGGTTCGCCTCCAGATAGAGCGGCCGCACGTCTTCAACGAAGCCCAGCAGGCGGATGCGTTCGTCCGGCGGGGGCTCGGGCGACTCTGTGAACGCGCGCCAGTGGATGAGGTGGTCCGATCCGCCCACCACGGTGAGAGTCATCTCCGGAAACTTGTCGCGCAGCAGCGGCCACACGCGCTCGGTGAAGAAGCGGTAGGCGGTGATGTTAGGGAAATGCTGGAAGGAGCCGATGAACAGCAGGCGCTGGCCGGGCCTTTCCGGCTGAGACTGGAAGCGCGCCAGGTCCACCCCGTTTTCGATCACCTCCGCGCGGACTCCCGGCCCAAGCAACTCCGCATCCTTCGGCGACATGGCCACCACCCGCCGGTAGCGCGCCGTTTGGCGCTTCTCGAAGCGGCGCCAGCGGTAGTAGTCCCACCACGCCCCGAGCGTACGCCGCTCGCGCGCCACCTGGCCGAAAAGATCGAAGGTGACGTCGTGCTCCACCAGCACGTCCCCGCCGAACTCGGCCAGTTGCGAGTACTCCACTTGCAGCAATTCGAAGCCGAAAACGCGGTGCTCCTCGGCGATGGCCCTGCGCATGCCCGGCGCCCGGCACTCCATGACCTCGGGCGGCGGCAAAGTGGACCATCGCGGCTCGCGGTAGCGCGGCCTGGGGACCATGGCCACCCGCGCGCAGATTTCGAGAATGGGCGCGGACGCCGCCACGGCGCCCGGGTCGCAGAAGGCGAACAGCTCGATATCGAATTCGCGCGCCATCTCCCGCAACAGGTTGTAGATTCGCACCACCCCGCCGTGCGAGAGCGGATAGGGGAAATAGGGCGAGAGAACCGCTACCCGGCGACGCTCCGGCGAGCAGGGACGGCCGTCGAGCAGCGTGTAATCGCGCGGCATAACCGAGCGATCCCGTTTTGGGAACGGCCACCACCGGGGCCGCAGAAAAATGCGGTCGAGCGGTACGCCCAGCCAGAACAGCAGCGACGCCAGATCCAGCCGCAGATGATGCCGCTCGAGGCGCGAGTTATACGCCAGGATTTTGCGCGGCGCCAGGCGGTACGCCGCCAGGCGCAGGCCGTCCCACTCGCCTGAGAGCATTACCGGCGCAAGACCGATCCGGTAGCGGCGGAGCTCGCCGCGCAGCTCGGGCCAGTTCTCCCGAGTGACCGTGAAGTGGCGCCGGTCTGGCACGAGCCGGCGCACTTCCTC
>JBEKPK010000074.1:0-17755 GCA_049520795.1 Bryobacteraceae bacterium | reverse complement strand
CTCGCGACTACGCCTTGCGCTTCGGCTACGGTTGCCGTCATCGGCTCCGATTGGCTCCTTTCATCCAACAAGACTCTGCCCATGCTGGGCACACCTTGCCGCCGGGCTTCTGCCCGGCGTCTGGCGCATCGCCGCCCACTTTTACGTCGCACACCCAAAGCAAACGCCACAGCATCCGACTTCCCGTGGAGCGGGCCTCCGGCCTGCAACGTCGGCGTCCCCGCCGACGTTCTTCGGGCTGATGCTTTTTGATGGTCGGGTTACCGTAATTCGAATCTGCGGCGCGGGAGCCGCCCCCCTTACAGGTCCTCGAGCACCTTCGCCGCGTGACCCCGGGCCTTCACCTTCGCGTAGATCTTCTCTATCTTGCCGTCCGGCCCTATGATAAAGGTGGTGCGCTCGATGCCCATCGACTTCTTGCCGTACAGGTTCTTCTCTTTCCACACGCCGTAGGCTTGGGCCGCGGCCTTTTCTTCGTCCGCCAGCAGAGTAAACGGCAGGCCGTACTTGCTTTTGAACTTCGCCTGGGCCGCGGGCGTGTCCGGGGAGACGCCCACCACCACCGCGCCCTTCTTCGCGAAGGATTTGGCGCCGTCGCGAAACTCGCAGGCCTCCGTGGTGCAGCCCGGCGTGTCCGCCCGCGGATAGAAGTACAGCGCCACCCGCTTGCCCCGCAAATCGGATAGCTTAAATTCCTCGCCCGAATCCGTGCGCAGCCGGATGGCGGGCGCCTGGTCCCCTTCTTTCAGCATCGCTCACCCCAGTTTCTTCTTAAGAATCTCGGTCACTACCGCTACGTTGGCCTGCCCGCGGGAGGCCTTCATGGCCTGGCCCACCAGGAAATTCAGGACCGTCGTTTTTCCGCTCTTGTATTGCTCCACCTGCTTGGGAAAGTTGGCGATCACTTCGCCGGCGATCTTCTCGAGCGCGCCCGCATCGCCGATCTGCTTAAGCCCCTCGCGCTCGATGATCGCCCCCGGCGCCTCGCCCGACGCGAACATCTTGGCGAAAATCTCCTTGGCCATCTTGCCCGAGATTTCGCCCCTGGCGATCAGCCCCACCAGCTCGCCAAGCTGGCGCGCGCTCACCGGAGAATCGGAAATCTCCTTGCCCTCGGCCTTGAGCAATCCCATCAAGTCGCCCATCACCCAGTTGGCCGCCGTCTTCGGCTCGCCGGAAACCGCCGCCGCGGTCTCATAGTATTCGGCTATGGCGCGCGTGGCCGTCAGCACTTCCGCGTCGTACTCGCTCAGCCCAAGTTGATGTAGGAATCGCGCCCGCTTGCGCGCGGGCAGCTCCGGCACGCTGGCCGCAATCCCCGCCAGCCACGCTTCACCGACCTCGAGCGGAACCAGGTCCGGTTCCGGGAAGTAGCGGTAATCGTGCGCGTGCTCCTTGCTGCGCATGCCCGCGGTTTCGCCCGTCTCGGGGTCGAAGAGCCGGGTTTCCTGCATCACCCGCCCGCCGCTATCGATCAGCGCCACCTGCCGCGCGATCTCGTAATCCACCGCCTGCTTCAAGAACCGGAACGAGTTGACGTTCTTGATTTCCGCGCGCGTACCGAGTTCCTCTACCCCCTTGAGCCGCACCGAGACATTGGCGTCGCAGCGCAGGTGGCCCTTCTCCATGTCGCAGGTGGAGACCTCGACGAATTGCAGAGTCTGCTTGAGCTCGGTCAGATAGGCGTAGGCTTCCTCCGAGCTGCGCATGTCGGGCTCGCTTACAATCTCGATGAGCGGGGTGCCGCTGCGGTTCAAGTCCACGTAGGAATACCGGTCCGAGTCGCGAAAGCCTTCGTGGACCAGCTTGCCCGCGTCGTCCTCCATGTGGACGCGGGTAATGCCGATGCGTTTGACCGCGCCGCCCACCACGATATCCACCCAGCCGCGCTCCGCCAGCGGCTCGTCGTACATCGAGATCTGGTAGCCCTTCGGCAAGTCGGGATAGAAGTAATTCTTGCGCGCGAAACGCGAGCGCCGCCGCACCGTGCAATCGAGCGCCAGCGAGGCCCGTATGGCCAGCTCCACTGCTTCGCGGCTGAGCACCGGAAGCGCGCCGGGCAGCCCCAGGCACACCGGGCAGACGTTGGTATTGGGGGGCGCCCCGAAACTGGTGGGGCAGCCGCAGAAAATCTTGGTCGCGGTGGCAAGCTGCACGTGTACTTCAAGGCCGATTACGGGCTCGTAACGCGCGATGGCTTCGGGGCTCGCCAGGGCTGGCGCGGAAAGTGACATGAGGGTTCTTCTATTATAATGGCGGCGGGCGAGAGAGCGCCGGCGCTACGGTTCCGCCGGCTTCCTGATGAGCTTCACCGTCACATGCTCCGACCCGCCTTCGGAGATCTGCACCGGCAGCCCGAGCGCTTCGTAAGGCTTCAGGAAATCCGGGTCGTAGCGGACCGCGTTGGCGTCCACGTCCTCCCAGGCGTATAGCCTGTATGCTCCGGGAGAGATGCTTGAGATCGTGAACGAGCCCTGCTGGGATACGGCTCCCGTCTTGAAGAGCACGGACTTGCGGATGGAATCCACGGGAACTAGCGTCAAAACCGCGGACGCCACCGGCTTCCCGTTCTCGTCCTCGACGCCGCCATCGATCCGGCCGCCGTTGTAACTAAGAACCACCGACAACTCGCAGCCCGCCCCGCCGGTCAGGTCGATTTTCAAATCGGCGATCTCCCTGTCGCCGCAGCGCATCGATTTCAGGTACAACGTCTCAGGGAAGTCGACGTGCACCGTGTAGATGTCCGGAGCCAGATCCCTGAAAACAACTGTCCCGTCGTCGTTCGGCCTTGGCCACCCTAGTCTGAAGATTATCGAACCGTCGGCCGTCCTGCGAGTAATCGGCGGGGACCGGCCGCCTAGGAAGGCCGAGATCTGAGACAGCGGAGAACCGATTTGCGAGCCCGGCTTCGGAGCGGCCTGCGCCGCGGGAGCAGCCCCCTGTTCGCGGCGCCCAGCCGGCGCCGCGCCTTCGATCCGAATCCGGCCGTTCACATCGAAGGTCGGTGCAAGCTTCACAACAAGGTCCTCGATATTGGTCTCAGCAACTTGTAGCGGAACGCGAGCGGCGTACGCCTTGTCGCCCACGCTGGTGTCGGCCGTCAGCACGTACGAACCCGGCGAAACCCGGGCGATCTGAAAGCCATCGTGAGGATCCGTGACGACAACGCCGCCGGCTGGTTGCCAGTCGGCCACGCCCTCTAACCGAATCCTAGGCCCCAATGCCCCCGCGGGTTTCACCACACGGCCGCTTACTGTCACCGTACGCGTATGGCGCAGCGTGACGTCCGTCCCGGAGCGCTCCTGCCCCGGCCCCAGGTCGATCGCGGACGCTGTCGAGGCATCGAAAGCACTCGGGAAGAACGTGGGCGGGTATGATTCCTCGCTCGATTCAATCGTCACATCTGAAGGACTAGGCGTAACCTTGACGTAGTGTTTTCCCGGGGGCAGGTCGAAGACACGATATTCGCCCAGATCGTTCGTGTCTGCATTCCTCTCAGCGACGAGATCTCGCCCGTTGGCCCCGTACTCATACTTCATGACGCTCACCTCCGCACGCACGGGGTCGCCATCCTCGTCGCGAACGCGGCCGGAAATGATGGTGAGGGGCTCTACCTTGAGGATGAGATCGCGCTTGTCTTCCCCAGGCACGAGCGGGGTCGGCTCGTCGAGACGCCCCTGCGTGGCGGCGTTCCGGAACCCATCGCGGAACGCCATGACGGTGTACGTGCCCGCGTCGAGGCCCTCGAAGACGAACCGCCCTTCACTATCGGTTGCGGCGGTCAGCGCCACGGACAGGAGCCGGCCGGCCGGCCCGGCAGCGGGCCGGGACGCGGTTGCCACTCCGTCCAGAACAACCTGCGCTTTGCGCACCGGCGCGCCGGTGACCGAGTTCAGGACCTTGCCTTCCAACCGGCACTTGTCCGGCTCCGGCTGGGCCGATAATAGGCCCGCACATAGCAGTATCAGGCCGAATCGCATACGGTTATCCGCAAATAGTGTACCGCCGGAGCGTATCCTCTGCGGGACCAGGAGTGCCCGATCCGCGGGGCTGATTCGGGCCTGCCCTGCGACCACGTTCGCCGTCTCAACCCGCCCGGGGCGCGCCGCTCCGCGAAATATGTCATATTGGACATAGGCGACAGATGGCTGACCTGGGGGACAAGCCGCTGGTTTGGTTGAAGGGCGAAGTGAAAACCCCTCCGTTCAGTGATCGTGCCCGCTTGGAAGCTGGGCTGCTTCTCAGGCGGCTCCAGCAAGGGCAAGGGTTGAGTCTGCCCCATTCGCGACCAATGCCCACAATCGGTCGCCAATGCCACGAGCTACGAATCGGCGATCGTGACCAGACGTGGCGAATCATTTACCACGTCGCGCCGGATGCGATCGTGATTCTCGACGTCTTCAGCAAGAAGACCCAGGCTACACCGGTCCAGATCGCGGAAGTCCGCCAAAAGCGCCTGGCTGCCTACTTGCGAGCGATTTCGGATAAGGAATACACATGAAGCGTATTAAGAAGCAACGTTTGGAGCGTGCCGGCTGGGTGGTTGGCGACAGCGCCGAGTTCCTGCAACTGAGCTTGGAAGAGAATCGCTTTATCGAATTGAAGCTGGCGCTCGCCACTGGAGTCCGCGAACTTCGCGAACGAAGGGGGTTGACGCAAGCCGCGTTGGCGCATCGTCTGGGATCGAGTCAGTCGCGCGTCGCCAAGATGGAAGCAGCCGACCGCTCGGTGTCGCTCGACTTGATCATGCGGTCGCTCCTCACCATAGGAGCCACCGCCACCGACATTGCCAAGTGGATCAAACGCGCCGAAACCGCGCGAGCTGCCTAGAGGCACGCCGTCACATCTTGGATTCGGCCTGCGGCTGATTTCCAGAGCACCCGCCCGGCCCGCCCTGCTACCACGTTCGCCGTCTCAACCCGCCCACAAAGTCGAAATGGGCGTCGCGGCTCATCACCGGCATCGCATGCTGCCGGCTGAGCGCGGCGATCCAGACGTCGTTGGCCGGCATTGCCTTGCCGGCGCCCTTGAGTTCCAGCCTGATGGCCGCGTGGTGCCGCGCGGTCTCAATTCCAATATCGAGGACGGCGCATCGGTCGAGCATTCGCTGCAGCGACCTTTCGTACGCCTCGCGGTGGCGCGACTGCGCGATACCGAAGGCGAACTCCCCGGCTACAATGACGGGGATCGCAAGCTCGCGAGCCTCGGACACCACCTCAACCGCTTCCAGCGTTCCGTCAAGAAAAGCGGAAAGCGCACTGGTGTCGAGAATCAAGTCCAGTCCTCAGGTTCGATCTGTTCGAATTCCCCGTCGATGATCTTCTGTATCCGCACGGTCTCCTCATGGAGATGGGCCAGTTCGCCCGCACATTCCAGCCAGGGTTTCCCGTGGCCCCGCCTACCCAAGGAGAGCTTTTCTTCGACAGCTTGCGTGACAAAACTCGCGCAATGGAATTCCCAAGGCGCCGGCGGTGGCCTTGGCCTTGCGAAAGGTCGGGCCCGGGATCTCCAGCGTGGTCTTCATCAACCCCAGTATCCCATATTTATGGGACGAAACCAGTCCGGATTCGCCAGGGCGCACCAGGGTGGAAGCCGATGGTTGGCAGGCGAAAGCGCCTGCCCCACAAGCCCCTTGCGGCCGTTGAACCTACCGGATCTCGAGGATCTCTTTTTCCTTGCTCTTGGCGGCTAGGTCGATCTTCTGCATGTAGGCGTCGGTGAGCTTCTGGATGTCGTCGAGCGCCTTCTTCTCGTCGTCTTCGGCGAGCTTCTTGTCCTTGAGCAGCTTCTTGACCGCCTCGTTGCCGTCCCGGCGGATGTTGCGCACCGCCACGCGATGGTGCTCGGCCACGCCGTGCAGCTTCTTCACCAGCTCTTTGCGCCGCTCCTCGGTGAGCGGCGGGATCGGCAGTCGGATGATCTTGCCGTCGTTGGAAGGGTTGAGTCCCAGGTCGGAAACCCGAATGGCCCTCTCGATGGGGCCGATTTGCGAGACGTCCCACGGCTGCACGGTAATCAGAGAGGGCTCGGGAACGTGCAGGTTGGCCACCTGGTTGAGGGGAGTTGGAGATCCGTAATAGTCCACCCGGATGTGGTCAAGAATTCCCAGCGAAGCGCGCCCGGTGCGTATGGAAGCCATCTCGTGCTGCAAGTCCGAAAGGGCCTTCTCCATGCGCGCCTTCAGGCTCGCGTCCACCTCTTTCACCGAGAGGAACGTTATAGCGCTGGGTGCTGCTGGTGGTTCCGTTTTCATAGGCAGTCTCTCCGCAATCGGGCCGCCGCGGCCCCCGCGGCTAATGAATCAGGGTGCCGACGGGCTCGCCCATCGTCATACGCATTATATTGCCAGTTGTATTCAAATTGAAAACAATTATGGGCATCCGGTTGTCGCGGCACATGGCGATGGAAGTGGCGTCCATGACGCCCAGACCCTTGGAAAGCACTTCCGTGTAGCCGATCTCCGAGTACCGCACGGCATCGGGAAACTGGAGCGGATCCTTATCGTAGACGCCATCGACGCGCGTGCCTTTGGCTATCACCTGGGCCTTGATTTCGAGCGCCCGCAGGGTGGCCGCCGTGTCGGTGGAGAAGTACGGATTGGAGGTGCCCGCGGCGAAGATCGCTATGCGCCCCTTTTCCAGGTGCCGTATGGCGCGCCGGCGGATGTAGGGCTCGGCCACTTGGCGCATTTCGATGGCCGTCATCACCCGGGTGGCCGCGCCAATGCCCTCCAGGGCGTCCGAAAGGGCCAGCGAGTTGATTACCGTGGCCAGCATCCCCATGTGGTCGGCCGTGACGCGGTCCATCTTCTGGGCCGCCGCGGCAACCCCCCGAAAGATGTTGCCTCCGCCCACTACCACCCCGATCTCGACGCCCGTGGCGGCCACCGCGGCCACTTCACAAGCCAGTTCTTTCACGCGCTGGGCGTCCATGCCAAAAGCGGCGCCGCCCGCCAGGGCTTCGCCGCTCAGCTTCAACAGAATGCGTTTATAGGCCGGCATCTATTCCGCGGCCGGGCCGTCCGCTCCGGCCGGCGCATCGCCCACCTTAAACCGGACGAAGCGCGCAATCGACAGGTTCTCGCCCAGTTTGGCGATCTTGGTCTTCACCAGTTGCTCGATGGTGAGCGTGGCTTCCTTGACGAAAGGCTGGTCCAGCAGGCAGGCCGCTTCATAGAACTTCGTCAGTTGGCCTTCCACGATCTTGTCGATAATCTTCTCGGGCTTGCCCTCCGCTTTAGCGCGGTCGCGCGCGATTTCCTTTTCCTTATCGAGGATCGCCGCCGGAACGTCTTCCCGGCGCAAATAGCGCGGGTCGGCCGCCGCCACGTGCATGGCGACGTCGTGCACCAACTCCTTGAAATCGTCGGTCCGCGCCACGAAATCGGACTCGCAGTCGATTTCCACCATCACCCCCAACTGCCCGCCGGCGTGGATATAGGTTCCTATCAAGCCCTGCCGCGTGACCCTCCCGGCCTTTTTCCCCGCCATGGAGATGCCGCGCTTGCGCAAAATCACTTCGGCCTCGGCGATATCGCCGGCGCCTTCCACTAGAGCCTTCTTGCACTCCATCATGCCCGCTCCCGTGCGCTCGCGGAGCTCTTTGACTAATGCCGCGGTGATTTCCGCCATATGATTCGAAATTATCCTTATAGATTGCCGCCGGCCGCTCCCTTGCGGCCGGGGCTTGGCACCAAGCTAGGCGCGCCGCTGCCCCCAGGGAGATATCGCACGGCGCGCCGCAATTCTAGTGTCCGCTTTCGGTCGCCGCGGATTCCTCGGCCGGCTCGGCCGTTTCCGAGGCAGGACCCTTACGCGGCTGCGCGGCCTGGTCCGATTCCTCGGCCATGCTCAGGCTCTCCGCCATGATCTTCTCGGCGTACTTGGGGTCCACGTATTCCGTGTAGGCCAGCATACCCTCTTCGCCGCCGGCCGCCTCGTCCTGAACGATCTTATCGGCCGTGAAGTCCTGCTCGGTGGCCAGCGCGCGGCCCTCTATCACCGCGTCCGCGATCTTGCTGGCGAACAGACGGATCGCGCGCAACGCGTCGTCGTTGCCCGGAATCACCTGGTCCACTTCGTCCGGGTCGCAATTGGTGTCGACGATCGCCACCACCGGAATGCCCAGCCGACGGGCTTCCTTCACCGCGATGGCTTCTTTGTTTGAGTCGATCACGAAGAGCACATCCGGCAGCCCCGGCATGTTCTTGATCCCGGACAGGTTCTGGTCCAGGTGCTTGCGCTCGCGCTCCAAACGGATGACTTCCTTCTTGGGCCGTCCGGCGTAACCGCCTTCCACCGACGCCATGGCTTCCAGGTCCTTCAGACGCTTTATGGATTTCTGCACGGTGGCCATGTTGGTGAGCAGGCCGCCCAGCCAGCGTTGGTTCACGTAGTACATGGCGCAGCGGGTGGCCTCTTCGGCGACTGCTTCCTGCGCCTGCCGCTTGGTGCCGACAAACAGTACGTTTTTCCCCTGCGCGGCCATCTCGCCCACGAAACGGGCGGCGTCCTTGAACATCTTCAAGGTCTTCTGAAGGTCGATGATGTAGATTCCGTTGCGTTCGCCGAAGATGTACTCTTTCATCTTCGGATTCCAGCGCTTGGTCTGGTGCCCGAAGTGAACGCCTGCTTCGAGCAATTCCTTCATCGAGATTGCGGGCAAAATACCTCCTAATCGGGTTGAGGAGGGACGACGCCCCCCGTATGGCCTTCCTCCGCGGTCCCACCCCCCGCGCGGCCCAAAGCGAGATTTGCGCGGCGTGGGCGGGACAGAAGACCGAAAAACGCGCAATAGACCGGGCGCACCCGGCCCTCACGCGACGCGGCAAACCCCGGAGGAGCGATAAACGGCGCTACATATCCTCCGGACTTCACCGAAATCCTTAGCGTTTGGAGAACTGGAACCGCTTGCGAGCGCCCTTTTGACCGTACTTCTTGCGCTCGTGCTTGCGCGGGTCGCGGGTGAGGTAGCCGAGCTTCTTCAGCCGCGGACGCAGTTCCGCATTGAACTCCACCAGGGCCCGGGCAATGCCCAGACGGCAGGCGCCGGCCTGGCCGATCACGCCCCCGCCGCGGGCCAGAATCAGCACGTCGAACTTGTCCGCGCTCTCGGCCGCCGCCAACGACTGCCGTACCACCGCGCGCGCGCCCTCGGTCGGGAAATAATTCTCGAACGTACGCCCGTTCACCGTGATCTCACCCTTGCCGGGCCTCAAAAAAATCCGCGCCACCGATCTCTTGCGGCGGCCAGTACCCAAATATTGAACCATCGTAGCTGCCACTAACCCTGCCTTCCCGCTATTTCACGGCCAGCGCGGCCGGCTTCTGGGCCGCGTGCGGGTGAGTATCGCCCGCGTAGACCTTCAGCTTCCTGTACATCTGCTTGCCGAGCTTCGTTTTCGGAAGCATCCCGGCGATAGCATCTTCCACCATGCGCACGGGCTTCTCTTGGCGCACGCGCCGTGCGCTCTTCTCCACCAGCCCGCCGGGATACCCGGTGAAATGGCGGTACACTTTGTCTTCTTCCTTCCGGCCCGTCAGCCGTACCTTGCTGGCGTTGACGACGATCACATGATCGCCCGTATCGAGGAACGGCGTATAGGAAGGTTTGTTCTTTCCCATCAGCAACATAGCCGCCTTACTGGCCAGCTTTCCCAGGACCACGTCCTGGCCGTCGATGACGTGCCATTGACGGGTGACGTCGTCCTTGGAGGGGAACTCGGTTCTCATTGACACACTTCTCCAGATATTGCCTGCAAAGTATTTAGCGTACCGGGACCGGGTGGTGGTTGTCAAATTCGGGTTACAGGCCGGAACGGGGCGGCTTGGCCTGCAAAGCGTTTCCGGCGAAGGCTCCGGCCATGGGGGACAGCCGGGGCGCTACACTAAGAACACTCATATTCCGCCTTCGGTACAAGGTTCGTGAAAATGCGCAAACAACCCAAACGGAAACCGCGGTCCTCCCGTCTCGGCGACGCCACGCGCGTCGGTTACTGCCCCCATTGCCGCGTCTCCACCACGCAGCGGATCGCGAGCGTGTCCGCCTCCGGTAATGAAGTGTGGCGGACGGTCACATGCGAACAATGCGGGTCGGAGATTGAGAGGAACTCCTCTCCGAAGCTTCCGAAGGCGGACGACGAGGGCCAGAATCTCTGGCAGGCCCGGCCCGCACGCCCCGCGGCCCTGAGGAAGAAATCACACGGTCAGCGCCCTACCCCTGCGGCCGGTTCTTGGCCTGCTCCATGGCGATCTGGTTGATGTGCGAGAGCGCCCGCGCGCCGCTCGCGCCTTCGATGGCCTTCACCGCGATATCCTGCACCTGCTGTTTGGCCTCGGCAAGCTGCTTTTCCAAGGCCGCGATTTGCGCCTGCTGGCGCGCAGCCGCTTCTTCCAGCGTCTTGATGCGCAGTTCGGCCAGGCGTTTCTCGCTTTCGGCATCCTTGCGCAGCCCGAGCGCCTGTTGCTCCAGGCGCGCTTCGGTTTCCTTGCGCGCCTGCTCGGCCGCCGCCGCGGCTTCCTTCTGGAGACGCGCCGGGAAGCCCTCGGCTTCCTTCTTGAGCCGCGCCAACTCTTCCTCCTGCTCCTTCAACGCCGCCTCGCGCTGCTTCCAGCCCTTTTCGAGCGTCTCCTGCTTTTCGGCGTTCTTCTTCTCAAGCAGGCGCACGTCTTCGTCGTACTTGTCCTGCGCCTTCTTACGCTCCAGGGCCTTCTTGTACTCGTAGTCTTCGATCTCGCGCTGGCGCTGCTTCTTGAGGCCCTCTTCCTGCTCCTTGCGCTCGCGCTCCGCCTTAGCCGATTCCTCTTCCCAAGCCGCGCGCCCAGCCGCGATCTCGCCTTCCAATCGCTGCTTCTCACGCGCGTAGTCCTGCACCATTTGATCGAGCGCCGTGGCCGCCACATCGATCTGGTGCAGCCGGTCGAGTTCCTTGCGCTCGAGCGCCACCGCCTCGCGCAGCGATGCCAGCAACTGCGTTTCCTCGGCCAGCCTTCCGGAAACCTCCGCCAGCGCCTTGCCGATTTCCAAACCCAGGCCCGCGATCCGCTGCACCACGGCTTCCACCGTGACCGCCGCGACCGCGTGCCGCACCTCCGTCTCCCTCAGGCGCGCGGCCTCTTCGGCCTTGGGGTCGGTCGCTTCGCGCTCGGCCTCTACCCGCGACTGAATCTCCTCGAACTCCTGCTGCACTTCCGCTTTGGGGCGGCGGCCGCGCACCGGCGGCTTGGTGGCTTTTGGTGGCATGATTTTCTCTCCGATTGGGTAGCTTAGCACGGGCGCCACCGGTACGCTACGATCAGAGCATCGCCGTCATGGACCCGTATCGGCTGACCGCTCCCTAACGGTCGCGGCTCAATAACGGTCTGTCGAGCCGCGACCGTCAGGGAGCGGTTGCGGTCGTTATTTTATGGCAACCCCCAATTGGAAAGACAACCTGCGCGTGGTGCTGGTCTCCACGCGCAATCCGCTGAACATCGGGGCCTCGGCCCGCGCCATGGCGAATTTCGGATTCGCCCGTTTGCGGGTGGTGAATCCGTACGATCTGGCCTACCGCGAGGCGCGTTCCGCCGTCGGCGCGGCGCCGCTGCTCCAGGCCGCCGAGGAGTGTTCGAGCGTGGCCGCCGCGGTGGGCGATTGCCGCCTGGTGATTGGCACCACCTCGGTGGGCCATCGCGGTTTGAAGCACCCCATCCGCCGTTTGGAATACGGCGCCCGGTTCATCAAACGCGCCCTGGCAGACGCCCCCGTGGCGCTGCTCTTCGGCTCGGAGAAATTCGGCCTCACCAACGACGAGCTGAGCCACTGCCATTGGCTGATGCGCATCCCCACCGTGGACGCCGGTCTTTCGATGAACCTCGGCCAGGCCGTCGCCCTGTGCCTCTATGAGCTGGAGCGCGACGGCAAAGCGGCCCAGACCCGCCCGGACAAACACAAACCCGCCACCGCCGCCGAAATCGAGCAGATCACCGTTATGCTGATGGAAGCCCTCGACCGCAGCGGCTACATCAACCCCGTAACCGGCGCTTCCACCGAAGAGAAAATCCGCCGCCTGGTGCGCCGGCTCGGCATCGTGTCGCGCGACGCCCCAGTGCTGCTGGGTATGTTGCGCCAGATCCTGTGGAAGCTCCGGTAGTCGGTGGGACAGGCGCTTCCGCCTGTCAACCCGAGCGAAGCTCGGGCTCTGCGGGCGGTTGGCAGGCGGAAGCGCCTGCCCCACAAGCCTGCCCCACAAGCCTGCAAACCCATTTCTCAGGCTTATCGCCCTCCCCGCCGTCTCTCCGGACCCTGCCCTTTGGCCGCTCCCGCAAACCGCAAGGTCACATCCACGGTGTGCTTCTGCTGGTCTACTTTGGTCTCCGGTTTGGTCTCTCCCAGGTTTTCGAACACGCCCTCTTGCCGCACCCTCGCCAGAAAGTAATCGGGATACTCGGCGTCGAAGGGCTTGCCTTCCTTAATCGTCCACATGCGGTTGATTTCGGCCTCGCCATTCAGGTCCAAACCCACCACCGTCAGCCTGCCCATGAGGTACTGCTCGCCGGCGTCCACCCGCAGCGCCAGGTCCACGGTCTTCTCGGCGTCGTGAACATCGCGATCCGCGGTGACTTTCGCATCCAAATAGCCGGCATGGCGCAAGGCTTTGCGCACCTTCTCGATCCCGTCGTTGACGCGGTCGAAATTGGCCGCCTCGCCGGTCTTGAACTCGCCGGCTTTAATAAGGTCCTGCGCCCGCAGCGGCGCCGGCCCGGCGACGGCCACCTTCCCCAGTTTGTAGTCGTCGCCCTCGTCTACGGTTACGAACACGTGCACTCCCACCACGTCGGTGGCCGGCTCGGTGCGCAGCTTGGGAAACGTCACCCGCACGTGGCCGTGCGCTTCGTAAAGCGGGCGAATCGAGGAATCGAGCAACTCCCGGAACTTCTCCTCGGTGTACGCCACTCCCACGGCCACCGGCGCAATGGCTGCCCGCAGGGCTTCCTGGGAAAGCGCCTGGTTGCCTTCGAAAGTCACCTGGGCCACGGCCGGCAGATTCTTGGCGGGGCGGAAGACCACCGCCATTTCGTTGGGCCAGGGGGCCACGCCGCCGGCGATTTTCTCGGTGATCCCGTGGGCAGCCAGATACTCCTGAATCCAGGCCGTGTGCCGGTCGATCACCGGCCGGTTGGCCGCCATCGCGTCCATGGTGAACAACGGATCGCGGGCGCGCAGCATCCTCTCGATGTCGCTGTCCGGTACGCCCAACTCCTGGAAGCGCACGGGCAGAGTATCCACCTCCGTCACCCGGAAGGTGGCGTCGTAACCGTTCCCGTTGGGATCGGGTGCGAACCGGTAGCCCACGGTTTCGAACACGCCCGTCGCCACCAGCCGGTCGTGCGCCGCTTCGAACTCCTCTTTCCCCACCACTTGCCCCACCTTCAAACCCGCCACGGCCAGCACCTGTTCGCGCGTGTATTTCCGGTTGCCCTCCACGGCCAGCGTGGCGATGGGGTACTTGGCCGCCAGGGCGGCGGCCGGCGTGGGACTTTTTGTCGAGTCCGTCTTCCGCGCCGGCGCTTTGCCCTGCCCGAACCCGCTAGCGGGCGCCAGCATCAGTATGATCAACAACAACTTCATGGTCTTTTCCATGGTAGACGCTGCGGTCGCGGCCTGGATTACCTGGGGCGCTGGAAATTGCCGGATAATGAGTGGAAGAGAAGCCGATGAAAACCAGTCCCAAGAACGGTCGAAAGAAGCCCCTGTACGGACCCAACATTGTCCGCGCTTGGTTCGACACGGTATTCCACTATGCCCTTCGGGGGTTGGAGCACGAGCGAAACTTCCTGGAGCGCCGGAATTGGACGTACCGCTTCCATCTGGACGCTCTTGAGTACCTCGCGCCGCTTGCGGAGCATTTGCCGGGCAGCGCCCGGGACAACCTGGAGCAGTTCTTGTCGTTCTTTCCGGCGATACGCATCCTCATTGACGAGCACAACTACGGGACCGCCCGCTTGGCGCGGACTTGCTCGGAGTTTCACGCCGCCCTGCTGGCGAGCCCGCGTTTTGACGAAGTGTATGCCAGCGTCGAGGCCGAGGCGCCGGTGAAGCTGGACGGAGAGTTCCGTAGCCACTTCGGAGCGTTCTCGACCAAAGACCACTTTAGGGGGCTCCTCGCCGAATACCTGGTCAATAACATCCGAGAGAATCCGGGCTACTACACCACGGCGCGGCTTTGGAAACGGTATAGCGAGCAGTTCTTCTCAGTACTCGATGAGCCCGGTCTCGCCTCCCACCGGCAGGCTGCGGACGCATGCGGGCATGGGCTTTCCGAGGCCGTAGTTAAGCTGGCCGGCCGACTGAAGGAATCCCGGTCCGATCTCTCGCTGAAGTTCGATGTGCCGATCGCGGTCGAGATGACGAGCGCCGACTGATGGCGCGCGATTACTGGCCCGCGTCGTCCCGGCTCGCCATCGACGCCAACGTTCTGAGTCTCCTGGTGGTCTACCACCACTGCCTGTGCGCGAACGTGCCGGCTCTGGAGCGTGGGCGTATTCTGGACGAGGTCCGCGGCCGTGATGGACGCGACAGCCTGCCTCCGGATCGGTTCGACGACTTGTGGCAGGTCTTCGAGAACGCAACGCGCCGAGTGGTGACACAGCACGTGATGGCGGAGACCTTGAGCCCCCTGCGTGGGTGGCTCAAAGCCCACGCTGAGCCGGTCAGGAAAAGCGCCATCTCCCTTGTAGAGAAGTTCGGCGTGGAGGAGAAGTCGTGCCCCTTCCGGGACCTGATCGCGAGCCCTGCCGATCTCCTGGTGTTGATCAAACTTGGCCCGACGGATGCCGGCTTGCTGCGCGTGGCTGAGTCGATCGAAGCTATCCTGATCAGCGACGACCGAGATCTGCGCTCGACGGCGTGGAGCCGTGGCATTCCGGCATTCCCCGTTCGCGAAACACCGAAGCTAGCGCAGTACCCATTGAACCCGCGTCTCGGTCCCCGGCCCTGCGGATAGAATATTAGAAGTGCCCTACGATCTGATTGTTATCGGGAGCGGCCCCGGCGGCTACTCCGCGGCCATTCGCGCCGGCCAGTATGGACTGAAGACGGCGCTGGTTGAAAAACAGCCCCGGCTGGGAGGCACGTGCCTCCTGGTCGGCTGCATCCCCACCAAGGCCTGGCTCCAGACCGCCGAGGTCTGGCAGCGCTTCGTCAACTCCGAGGCCGAGGGAATCCACTGCGAAAACCCGCGCCTCGATTTCCCCAAAGTGAAAGCCCGCAAAGACGGCATTGTCTCCAAGCACTCCAAAGGCGTCGAAATGCTGCTCAAGCGCGCCAAGGTGGAGCGCATCGCGGGCTACGCCACGCTCAAGGGCGGCGGCAAGGTGGAGGTGGAATCGGACGCTGCCCGGCAGACGCTCGAAGCCCGCAACATCATCGTGGCTACCGGCTCGGAAGCGCGCCTGTTGCCCGGACTCGCGGCTGGCGCGAACATCCTCACCAACATCGAGATTCTGGACCTCACCGCCGTGCCGCGCAGCCTGGTGGTGATCGGTGGGGGCGCGGTGGGAGTCGAGTTCGCCTCCATGTTCCAAAGGTTCGGCGCGGAAGTGACGGTGATCGAAATGCTGCCGCGCATCGTCCCGGTGGAAGACGAGGACATTTCCAAGGAGCTCGAGCGGAATTTCCGCAAGCAGAAGATCCGCGTGGAAACTGGCGCGCGCGCCGAAGAGATTCGCCAGGAGGATGGCGGCGTGAAACTCACGCTGGTCGCCAAGGACGGCAAGCGCGAGGATCTGGCGGCCGAAAAGTTGCTGGTAGCGGTGGGCCGCAAGCCGAACACGGAAAGCATCGGCCTGGAGAACACCCGCGTCTCGCTCGACCGTGGTTTCATCCAGGTGGACTCTCACCAGCAGACCGCCGAGCCGGGCGTGTACGCCATCGGCGACGTGGTGGCCGGCACGCCGCAACTGGCCCACGTGGCCACCCGCGAGGGCATGATCGCGGTGGCGCACATGGCCGGCAAACCGGCGGTTTCCATCAACCGGAACCGCATCCCGGGCTGCACCTACACCGAGCCGGGCATCGGCAGCGTGGGGCTCTCGGAAGCGCAGGCGCGCGCGCAGGGCCGCAATGTGAGGGTCGGCCGCTTCCCCTTCGCGGGCAACAGCCGGGCCACGATTCTTGGCCATCACGATGGTTTCGTCAAGGTGGTCTGCGACGAGACGTATGGGGAAATCCTGGGCGTTCACATCATCGGGCCGGAAGCCTATGAGCTGATCGGCGAAGCCGTGGCGGCCATGGAAGCCGAGGCCACCGTCGATGTGATGATGCAAGCCATCCACGCCCATCCGACTCTCTACGAAGCGCTGGGCGAGGCCTTCAACGCGGTCTACGGTCTCTCGATCAATGCCTAAATGCCTGACGGAAAATAGCCAGTCCCAATGCGGGCGCCAAGATCCTGGCGAGCCGCGACCGTCAGGGAGCGGTTGGAATGGTTATCGCATGACAATGCGTAAATGCGAGCTGCGCGAGCTGGGGCGCACGGACTACGGTCAGGCGCTCGAATGGCAGCGGCGAATGGTCACCGCCCGCCAGCGGGGCGAAATCCCCGACCAGCTCGGGTTGCTCGAACACCCCCACGTGATCACCCTCGGCCGCAACGGCCAACTGAGGCACCTGCTCGCGAGCGACGAAGTCCTGGACCGCGCCGGCATTGCGTTTTATCCCACCGACCGCGGCGGCGACGTCACCTACCACGGCCCCGGCCAGCTCGTGGGGTATCCCATCGTCGACCTGCGCGAGTGGAAGCGCGATGTGGGCGCGTACGTGCGCGCCGTCGAGCAGACCATCATCGATACGCTGGCGGATTTCGGAATCGCCGCCGGCCGGATTCCCAAGCTCACCGGAGTGTGGGTCAAGGAGCGCAAAATCGCCGCCATCGGCGTGCACATCAGCCGCTGGGTGACCTCCCACGGTTTCGCGCTCAACGTGAACACGGACCTGAGCTATTTTCAGTACATCGTGCCCTGCGGCCTCGCCAGGCCGGTGACTTCCATGGTGCAATTGGGAGCGAACGCCGCGCTCGCCGAGGTCGCGGGCGTCCTGGCGGGACATTTCGGACGCGTATTCGAATGTGAGATGCTGAGCGGTGAGCGAGGCCCGGTAGGAGAACTGACATGACCGACGTCGTGATGCCCCAGATGGGCGAGAGCATTGTGGAAGGGACCCTCACCAAGTGGCTGAGGAAGCCCGGCGAGCGGGTGGAACGCGACCAGCCCCTGTTCGAGATTTCCACCGACAAGGTGGATACCGAGATTCCCTCCCCCGCGGCCGGCACGCTGGCCGAAGTCCTGGTGGAGGAAGGCAAGACCGTGGGCATCAACACGGTGCTGGCGCGAATCGACGAGGGCGGCGCCGCGGCACAGCCGCAGCCAGTCGCGCCGCCGGCGGAAGCCCAGCCGCCTCGGGTGGAAGACATAGCTCCGCCGGAGCCCGAGCCGGAGCCCGCCAGCGAGCCCGCCGGCCCGCTTTCGCCGCTGGTGCGCAAGATGGCGCGCGAACACCAGATCGACCTGGGCCGCGTAAAGGGCACCGGCGCGGGCGGGAGAATCACCAAGCAGGACGTGGAAGCGTACCTGGCGCAACAGGCAGCTCCGGCGCCCGCGCCGCCCGTGGAAGACGCCGCGCCAGCGCCGCCTTTGCCGCCGGCCGGCCAGGCCCGCACCCGCATCGAGCCCCTCAGCGGGATGCGCGCCAAGATCGCCGAGCACATGCTGCTTTCGCG
>JBEKPK010000073.1:0-17788 GCA_049520795.1 Bryobacteraceae bacterium | reverse complement strand
GAAGGAAAAGGGGGCAGCCGGGATTCTCTGCCACTTCGATGAACCACACTTCCGGATCTGAAACGTTGTCAACCATGTCGCCGGTCTAAAGTGTCAACTATGTCCCCGGCCGGTCAATGTTTCGCCCTCCGGGCTTCGGAAATGTACAAACTCCAGCGCCGGGCAGAAGCCCGGCGGCAAGCCGGATGGCTTGGCCCCACATCACCGGCTTCTTTTGTGCGGAGTCAGGTCTGTCGGCCCGGCGTGAGCCCGGGCCGAAGAACGCCGGCTGAAAAGGCGGCGACAAGCCGGAAGGTTTGGCCCTACTTGGACGGCCTATTCGTATCGCAGCACTTCTGCGGGCGTTATGCGGGTGGCGCTTCTTGCGGGGTAGACTGTCGCCAGGAAGCTTACGAAGAGAGCCGCGGCGGCTATCCAGATGCCGTCGTAGGGCCTCGGCTCGAAGGGCACGAAGCTCATCGAGTAGACCGATTCGGAGAGCGGCACCCAGCGGTACTTATCGGCGAAGTAGCAGATGGCGTAACCCACGGTTAGGCCGATGGCGCTGCCCGCGGCCCCGATCAGCACGCCCTGCAGCATGAAGATGCGGCGGATCTGGCCGCGCCGCGCGCCCATGGACATCAGCACGGCGATGTCGCGGTATTTTTCCATCACCATCATCACCAGGGTAATGAGGATGTTGAGGGCCCCCACCAGCTCGATCAGCCCGATGGTGATGACCGTGACCTTGCGCTCCATCTTCAGCGCATCGAGCAGTTGGCGGTTGCGCTCCATCCAGGTGGTGGTGGTATATTTCGCCCCTACGATCTTTTCCGCCTGCGCGGCCACCTGGGGCGCCAGGTTCAGATCGTCCAATTTGATTTCGATCTGGTTCACGACGTCTTGGAGAGACAGCGCCTTCTGCACCGCCGGCAGCGCGGCGTAGGCCCAGTTGTCGTCGATCTCATAGAAGCCGGATGAGAAGACGCCGCTGACGCGGAACGGGCGCACCGCGAAGATGGGACCGAAGGGAGTCAGATTTCCATTCTGAAAAAGCGCGCGGATGCGCGCGTTCAGGATCATACCCGTATCCTGAACGGCATCCGCGCCCAGGAGGATGCCGGGCGGGTCGGCGTCGGGGTCGCGCAAGCGGTCGAGGGACCCCGATTTGAGGTGGCGCAGCGATTCGCTGACGGCCATTTCGGCGTTCACGTCGATGCCCTTGAGGATCACGTACTTGGGCTGCAATCCGCCGGTCAGCAGGGTGGGCGAATAGAGGGCCGGCGAAACGTCGGTGACATGCGGCAGCTTGCGCAGCTTGGCCGCCATTCCGCGCCAGTCTTCGATGCCGTAGCCCGGTTCCTTTTCCATGACGTTGATGTGCGCCATGGCCCCCAGCAGGTTGCGCTGGAGCGTGTTCTTGAAGCCGTTGTTGACGGCCAGCGCGACGACCATCGCCATCACGCCGGCCGCCACGCCCATCACCGAAATCAGGGTGATCACGGAGATCACGGCTTCCTTGCGGCGCGCGCGCAGGTAGCGCCCGGCGATGAACAATTCGAAGGATGTCACTTCTGATCCAGCTCGCGCAGTTGCCGCACCAGGTCGATGGGACCTTCGGGCCGCAGCAGGGGGAAGAGAATCACGTCGCGTATGGAGCGGCAGCCGGTGAGGATCATGGTGAGGCGGTCAATGCCTATCCCCTCGCCGCCGGCGGGCGGCATGGCGTAGGAAAGCGCGCGCACATAATCCTCGTCCATCTGGTGGGCCTCTTCATCGCCGCGCTCGCGCATGGCGAGTTGCATCTCGAAGCGCCGGCGCTGCTCCTGCGGGTCGTTGAGCTCGGTGTAGGCGTTGCCGATCTCCATGCCCGCGGCGTAAATCTCGAAACGCTCGACGAAGGCCGGGTCCTCGGGCTTGTTTTTCGAAAGCGGCGAAGTCTCCACGGGGTAGTCGTAAATGATGGCCGGCTGGATGAGCTGGCGCTCCACGGTGCGCTCGAAAATGTCGGTAAGCGCTTCCCCGGCGGTGGCCTTGCCGGAATGGCGGCGCAGCCATTGGGGGTCGCAAACGTCCTCCGGCGAGGGCTGGCCATCGCCATCCCAGAAGTGGACCACGGCGTCGCGCATGGTATAGCGCTCGATGCGGCTGAAATCGAGCCTGTGGCCTTCGAACTCCACCGTGGAAGAGCCTGTCGCGTCGAGCGCGGTTTGCGCCAGCAGTTCGGCCGAGAAGTCCATCAGGCCGCGGTAATCGGTATAGGCCTGGTAGAACTCAAGCATGGTGAACTCGGGGTTGTGATGGGTGGAGAGCCCCTCGTTGCGGAAGTTGCGGTTGATCTCGTAGACCCGCTCCAGCCCGCCCACCACCAGGCGCTTGAGGTAAAGCTCCGGGGCGATGCGCAGGTAGAGGTCGATATCGAGGGTGTTGTGGTGGGTGACGAAGGGCCGCGCCGCGGCGCCACCATAGAGCGGCTGCATCATGGGGGTTTCGACCTCGATGAAGCCGCGCGCCTCGAGCTGCCGGCGCAGCGAGGAGATCACGCGGGCGCGCGTGAGGAACACCTGGCGCACCTCGGGGTTGGCGATGAGATCCAGGTAGCGCTGGCGGTAGCGGATTTCCACGTCCTCCAGGCCGTGCCACTTTTCGGGCATCGAAAGCAGGGTCTTGGAGAGGAACTCGAGCTTTTCCGCGTGCACGCTGAGCTCGCCCGTGCGGGTGCGGAACAGGTAGCCCTCGACGCCCACGATATCGCCGATATCGAGCATCTTGAAAAGCGCGAAATCGCGCTCGCCCACGGCGTCCTTCTTGACGTAGATCTGGAGCCGCTCGCCATTCTGCTGGAGGTGCGCGAAGCCGGCCTTGCCCATGTGGCGGATGCTCATCACCCGCCCGGCGATGCAAACGCGCATCTCGGGCGTCAGCTCTTCGGCGGTCTTGGCGCCATATTCGGCCAGAATGGCGGGGATGGCGTGCGAATAATCGTAGCGCCGGCCATAGGCCCGGTATCCCAGAGCCTCGATTTCGCGGATGCGCTCCAGGCGCTGCTTCAACAGATCGTCTTCCAGCGACAAATAGGTCTCCTTTGTAAGGAAACTGCTATTATCGCCGATTTCGGGCCGAGTCTCCGCGATTGCCGCCTGCCGGGCGGCTACTCCGGCAGGCCTTCGAGATCGCTCAGGCGCGTTCGTGGATTTCGGCGACTCGGACGAGGGCGCGGATGTTCTCGGCGTCCTGTTTGAGGGCCGTGGCGATGTTGGCCCAGCGGGATTCCCAGTCCCGGTGCATGAGCTCGACGGATTGGGTGAGAGCCTCGTGGCGTTCGGTGAGCCGTTCGAGCCGTTCGTCTATGGTCATCCCGATGCCCCCTATCTCTCTAATGCTACTCCGAAATGGCGGCGCCAATCGGCTATCATGGAACTTCCATTTTGCGACGTTCCATTTCCATTGTCATTCCTGCGTTTAACGAAGAGAAACGCCTGCCCGGCACACTGCGGAGCGTTCGGGAGCATCTCGCGCTTTTTCCCTGGGAATTCGCCGAGATCATCGTGGTTGACGATGGCTCGCGCGACGGTACGGCGGAGGCGGCGCGCGTGGCCGGCGCGCGCGTACTCCGCGATCCCGGCAATCGCGGCAAGGGCTACGCCGTGCGCCACGGCGTGTTGGAGGCCAGGGGCGAGTGGGCGTTGTTCACCGATGCCGATCTCTCGGCGCCGATCGAGGAACTGGAGAAGCTGTGGGCCGCGGCCGAGCGCGAAGGGGCGCGGGTGGCTATTGGCTCGCGGGCGCTGGACCGGTCGCTGATCGGCGTCCACCAGCCTTTTCTTCGCGAAGCGATAGGCCGCGGTTTCAACATCGCGATGCGGCTGATCACGGGACTGCCGTTTCGCGATACGCAGTGCGGCTTCAAGCTGTTTGAAGCGCGCGCGGCGGCGGAGATCTTCCGGCGGCAGCGCCTGAACGGCTTCGGGTTCGACGTGGAGGCGCTGTTCATCGCGCGGCGGCTGGGCTACCGGACGGTCGAGACGCCGGTGCGCTGGAACAATGCGGCCGGCACCACCGTCAGCCTGGCCCGCGGAGTGATGGCGTTTCTGGACCCGCTGAAGGTGCGCTGGAACGCCATTCGGGGCCGATACAAGTAGCGCTTTGCTCCGCAACGCCGAGGGCCTTGCATTCCCAGCCCCCGAGCTTCGCTCGGGGTTGACAGGCGGAAGCGCCTGTCCCACGGAGACCTAGGTTCCCGAGTGCCTCTTGAAGATCTGCGGAATACTCTGCGAAAAGGCCGAGCGGGCCAGCACCATGTCGCAGCCCGCCTGGTACGCCTGCCGCTTCAGCTCGCCCTGCACGTGGGAGACGTACCCGATCACGCCGATGCCCTTGGTTTCAGCGGACGCCTTGAGCCTGGCGATCAGGTCGAGCGGCTGGACCGCCTCGAAGTTCAGGTCCAGGACGATCAACGCCGGTTTCCGCCGCGCTTTCTCCAGCGCCTCGATCGGATCCTTGACTAGATCCAAAGTCAAGCCGGACCGTTTGGCCGCATCGGCCAGCTTGACCGAAAAGAACAGATCGGCCACCACCGCCAGAATTCGCTTGGGTTCCCGTATCGGCATGGAGATGTGTTTTGGCTTTCCGAGCGCCCGTTCTACTGTTTGGCAGCCGCGCCCTTCTTGGACGCTCCGGTGGCCTTCTTCCCCGCCCCGCCCACCCCGAGCAGTTTGTCCAACTCCGCCCGGATGTTGGCCAAGGGGTCGCTCATGAAGGGGCTATCGCCGGCGATGTCCGCCCGGATGACGCCGGTGCGGTCCAGAAACACCAGGTGCGGGACCCATAGCGGAGTGGTGTCGATGACGGTGCGTTGCAGGTAGGAGTCCACCGCCGCGCGGTCCGCGTATCCAACCGGGAACGGGGGTTGCAACTGCTGGATGAACCCCGGCACGCCTTGTTGCGCCTCGGGGTTGAACGCGCACTCCAGAAACTGGACGCCGCGCGCGGCGTATTCCTTCGACAAAGGGCCGAGTCCCCGGGTGAGTTCCTGGCAGTGCGGGCAGGTGGTAGAGATGAGGGCGAGCAACACCACCTTGCCACGAAAACTCTCCAGCGGCAGCGCCGCCTGGCCCGGACGGAGGATCGAAAACGAAGGCGATTTCCGGGGTGCTGAGACCGGCTGGCCGAACGCCGAGAGGCTCAATAGGATCGCAAGAACGGCACGCATAGCTGGCATTCTCTTATACTACAAGTACCAAGGCCTCGATGACTTCGTTTCAGCCGCTGTTCCGGAATTCTCATTGGCAGACCATCGCGGGCCATTTCTGGCGCCGCCCGTACTGTTCGGCGCCGGTGGAGGGCCGCCTGTACCGCACCGATCCCGAAACTCAGGTGCTGGTGGAATCGCAGCGCCCGGCCGGGCCGCCGGCCGGCGAGATCGTCCTGATCCACGGCCTGGAAGGCTCCGGGGAAGCCGGCTACATGCGGAGCCTGAGCGCAGCCGCGGTGCGCGCCGGATTCGCCGCCCACCGGTTCCACATGCGCACCTGCGGCGGTACGGCGCGCCTTTGCCGCACGCTCTACCACGCCGGACTGACCAGCGACCTTCTGGCTGTGCTGCGCGTATTTCGGGAGGAAGGGCGCGGCCCCGTGTTCCTGGCCGGTTTTTCCCTCGGCGGCAACGTGGCCCTGAAGCTGGCCGGGGAATTGGGGGAGGCCGCACGGCCCCTGGTCCGCGCCGTGTGCGCGGTTTCCACGCCGCTCGACCTGGAAGCCTGCGCGGGCCGCCTGGCGCAGCCTCAAAATCGATTCTACGAGCAGCGTTTTGTGCGCAAAATGCGCGCCCGCCTGCTGGCCACCGGCCGGTACACAGCGGCCGAACTGGCCGGTTTGAGGACGCTTTTCGCCATCGACGACCGCATTACCGCGCCCTCCTTCGGTTTCGGCGGGGCCTCCCACTACTACCGCACTCAGTCCGCCATACGATACCTGGACGGGCTCCGCGTGCCCACGCTGCTGGTTCAGGCGAAGGACGATACCTTCGTTCCGTTCGCGGCGTTTGAATCGCCGGAGGTTCGTTCAAACGCCTGGATTGAGGTGCTGGCCGTCCCCCATGGGGGACATCTGGGGTTCCTGGCACGCCAAGGGAACCGCTTCTGGGCGGATGACGTAGTAATGAGGTGGTTCATCGGACAGAGCGCTATAAAGGAACCGGCCTGTCCGTCTAGGTAAATAATGGCCAATACGCACGCGTCGTTCTGGGAGGCGGTGGCGGGGGCGGCGCAGTCGCTGCGCAGCGCCAAGCTGCGCACGTTTCTCACGCTTCTGGGCATCATTCTGGCCACCACCACCCTCATTTCGGTCATGTCGGTCATTTCCGGAATGAACCTGGTGGTGGCGCAGAACATTCTGGACATGGGGGCCGATGGATATGTGGTGGCGCGCATCGTGATGATGCAGTGGGACCCCAAGAAATACCTCGAAATGCTCCGCAGGAACCCGCAGTTGAGCCGGGAAGAGTTCGAGTTCCTCCGTTCGCGGGCCACCCTCACCAGCCAGATGGGCATGTCCGCCGAGAGCAGCGTGACCATCCACAAAGGCAAGGAGCGCTCCGAAAACGTGGACCTGCGCGGGGCCTCTCCCGCCATCGCGGTGATCGCCAATTACCAGGCCGAGGACGGCCGCTTTTTTTCGGAGTCCGAGAACCGGCAGCGCATGAACGTGGCTTTCATCGGCCACGATATCGCGACCAAGTTCTTCGGCGAGAGCGATCCGCTCGGCCAGACCATCGAAGTCAACGGAACTCCGTTCGCCATCGTGGGCGTGTCCAAAGCCAAAGGCTCGGTGCTCGGCCAGTCGCAGGATAATTTCGTGGTTGTCCCGGTGGAGACGTACTTCAAGATCTGGGGCGCCCGCAGCGGCATGGAGTACTACGGAACGGCCATCGATCACGAGCATCTCTTCCAGGCCCAGGAAGAGGCGCGCATGTTGTTGCGCGCCTACCGTCACCTGAAGGGGAACGACGACGATACGTTTTCCATGCTCACCTCCGACTCCCTGCTGGCATTCTGGGAGCAGTTGACCAGCGCTATCGCCGCCACGGCGGTGGGCGTGGTCTCGGTATTCATGGTGGTGGGCGGCGTGGTCATCATGAACATCATGCTGGCGGTGGTCACCGAGCGCACCCATGAGATCGGCATCCGCAAGTCCGTGGGGGCGCGCAACAGGGACATTTTGAACCAGTTTCTGGTGGAGTCGGCCATGCTGGCGGGCCTGGGCGGCCTGATCGGGGTTACGATCGCCTGGCTGCTGGCGGTTCTGGTGCGCAGCTTTACGCCGGTGCCGACCTCGGTTCCCGCCACGGCCGTGATCGTGGGCGTTACGGTATCGGCGGCGGTAGGCCTGTTCTTCGGCATCTACCCGGCGAGGAGAGCGGCTCATCTCGACCCGATCGAAGCCCTGAGGATGGAAAGATGACCGCTGCATCCATGGGTTCCAACATCAAACTGGCGTTGACCACCGTTCGCGAGCACAAGCTGAGGTCGTTCCTCACGGTGCTGGGGGTGATCATCGGCACCAGCGCGGTAATCGGCGTCGGCTCGATCATCTCCGGCCTGGACGGCGCCATCACCAACCTGATGCGCAGCTTCGGCCCCAACAGCATCATCGTGACCAAGACGCCCGCCATGGGCGAATCGACGCGCGAGGAACGCCGCCGCAAGCCGCTCACCCTGGACAACGCCCGCGCCCTGTCGGAGCGTTGCCCCTCGGTGCAATATGTCAGCCCGTACCTGATTGCCGGCCGCGGCCCCAACGACATGCACAGCGCGCGTTACAAGGGCAATGACATCTACCAGATTGGGTTGGCCGGCACCGAGGAGGGCTACACCTTCGGCGGCACCACCATGCAATACGGCCGCTTCTTCAGCGATTTCGAGAATACCCATCATATGCCGGTGGTGGTGATTGGCGCGGACGTGAAAAAGCAGTTGCTGCCCAACGAGGACCCCATCGGCAAGCTGATCTCGGTGGACGGGCATGAATTGCGGATTGTGGGGGTGATGGACCGGCCGGCGGCGTATCTGCCGGGCATGAACGATGTCCGCGTCCTGATTCCGTACTTCACCATGCGCAAGATCTATCCCAACCTCAAGGAGCACGTGATCATGGCGTTTGCGCGCCCAGGGATGCTGGCCAAGGCCCAGGACGAAGTGCGCGCGGTGCTGCGCATCGAGCGGCGCGACAAGTTCGACCAGCCCGACTCCTTTTACATCACCACCGCGGAACAGATGATCGAGCAGTTCCACAGCGTGACCGCAACTGTGGCGCTGGTGATGATCATCATCAGCTCCATCGGGCTGCTGGTGGGCGGCATCGGGGTGATGAACATCATGCTGGTGGGCGTCACCGAGCGCACCCGCGAAATCGGCGTGCGCAAGGCCGTGGGCGCGCGCAAGGCGGACATCGTGCTTCAGTTCCTAACCGAAGCCGTGGTGCTCACCGGAATGGGCGGCATTCTGGGGCTGATGGTGGGCTGGACGATCTCGCTGGTGGCCGGCCTGATCTTCCCGAATCTGCCCACGTCGGTTCCCGTTTCGGCGGCGGTGGCCGGCGTGCTGGTCTCAGTGGGCGTAGGCCTGTTTTTCGGGATATGGCCCGCCAGCCGCGCCGCCAACCTGGACCCGGTGGTGGCGCTTCGCTACGAATGAGGCCGTGAGGCGAGGAGAGGACAGGAGGTGGGAGCGGCCTAGTTTTGACGCAGAGACGCCGAGCCGCGGAGAAATTCGAGGACAAGAGAGAGTGGAGGAGTTGTCCCAGCCCTCTTTCTCCTCCCTCTCCAAGATTTCTCCGCGCCTCGGCGTCTCTGCGTCAAGAAAAGGCTCCGGATAACTCTCTCCTATCCTCAAATCCCTCGCAATTATCCCAGCAGTTCCTGCGCGCGCCGCAGGCGGCTTTGAACCTGCACTCCGTTGGGACACTGGACCGAACAGGCTGCGCATGAGCCGCAGCGGACCGCGGCGACCTCCGCCGGGAGCGATTGGAAATGCTCGCGCGCCATGGGGAACTGGCCGTAGCCCTCGGCGTACATCAGGAACCGCAGCATGTCGGCCACCGGCAGGCCCTGCGCGCACTTGCCATCGCATTTTCCGCACATGCGGCAGTACAGCGGCTTGATCTGTTCCAGGCGCACGGCCAGCAGCTTGGCGTCGGCGGCGGAGTACGGAGAGCCCATGGCGGCGATGTTCTGCTCGAGCTGCTCGTTATCCACGATGCTGGGGATCACGGTATCGATATTGGGGTTCTTCATGACCCACTTCAAGGCCGCCACCGGCGCGCCTTCCTGGGTCAGCTTGCTGAGTTTATCCGCGGGGACCTGGTAGGAGCGGACGGTAGGCTTCGCGCCGCCCGCGATGGGCTTCATGACCACCGTGCCGACGCCGGCCTGATGGGCCGAAGCGATGAGCGGTTCGACGGACGGATCCATGGCGAAGTTGTAGCTCATCAGGAACACGTCGAAATGGCTCAGCTTGAGCATGGCCGGGATCATCTCGGCGTGGCCGCCGTGGAAGCTGACGCCGGCGAAGCGGATTCTCCCGTCCTTCTTGGCGATGCGCTGCGCTTCGAGGCAGCCGTCGGTGACCGCGTCCGGCGTCTGGCGGGCATGCAGCAGCCACACGTCCAGGTGGTCGGTTTGCAAAGCCTTCAGGCTGGCATCGAGATCCGTCAAAGCGGCGTTCTGGTCCTTGCCGCCGGTTTTGCTGGCGATGAAGACCTTGGAGCGGTAGTTCTTGAGGGCCGCTCCCACCATGCGTTCGTTGTTGCCGCCCTGGTACACGCGGGCGGTGTCGAAGTAGGTGATGCCCATGTCGGCCGCTCTTTCGATCACGCTCTGATCGGAAGTGGTCATACAGCCGAAGGACAGCCGGGCGACTCTCATGCCCGTTTTTCCCAGTGTTCCCCAAACGAACTTGGGAGATCCGGCGGCTGCGGCCGGCCGCGCGGGCGCCTGGGCGGGCGCGCCGGAATCGTTAGGGACGGAAGCAAGCGCCGGAAGGGCCAGGCTGGCTCCCAGAAAACTGCGGCGAGACGATGGGTTCACTGCGTACCTCCTATAGTCGTGGCAACGGTATTCAGGTTTTAAAACTCCGAAAATACTATTCTAGCCTTTCGGCGGACCGTTTGGGGGGCGGGAACCGCGCCGAGGCGTCCCTGCCCGTACATACCCGCGGAGGCGGGAATTCCGGACCCGCGCATTATTGCGCCAGGCGGCGCAGCAGAAAGTACTCGTTGACCGGCCGGTCGTCGCTCAGAGCCTCCACCGACGGCGCTTTCTGGATCAGGGAATCGGGCGTCAGCTCCTGCTTCAGCACGATGGCGAACTGCTCGGCGGAAGTCTCGGCCGGCCCCCACTCCACCAAGTCTCTGGCGGCGGCGGGCGGCGTGCGCTCGGCCAGATCCGCCGCGGAAAAGCGCGGCAGCAGCGTCTCGGAGGCCAAAAAGTGGTAGCCCCAGCCTTCCACGGAGCGGAAGGCGCGCACATACGGGAAGGACTCTTTGAGAGCACGGGCGACCGCGGCCTGTACCACATCGTCAGAGGTGGGAAGCCATTGGGCCAGAATGCCGCCCCGATTGAGCCGCGGCTTGGCGGCCCGATAAAACTCCATGGAATAGAGCAGGCTCGAAGCGGCCGCTTCCACCGGCGGCGGCGGATCGATCACGATGGCATCGAACCGCTGGGAGGTGCGATCCAGGAAGAAACGGCCGTCGTCGATCACCACGCGCGAGAGCGGAGAGGCCAGCAGCGCCGGGGCGTCCGCGTGGAAGTAGGCGAAAAAGCGCGGCACGCTGGGGACCAGCTCCACGGCGGTGGAATGGATGCCCCAGGACAGCATGGAGCGGTGCGTAGTGCCCATGCCGAAGCAGATGACCAGCGCGCTTTCGGGCCGGTGCGCCAGGCTTGCGAGCGGCAGGTGGGCCATGAACTTGGTTATGGGCGTGAGGCTGGTCATCCCTACCCCGTTCACCAGCAGCCTCTTGTTCACGCGGTCGTCACCGGTGGCTACCACCGTGGCGGTGTGGTCGCGCAGGATTTGGATGGGCCGAAACTGCCATTCATAACTGCGAGTGAAGAAAGCCAGCGCCACGGCGGCTGCCACGGTGAAGACGCGCCAGCCCCACTCGCGCACCCTGCGCGCGGGCCCGCCCGCCGGTGCGCGCCACGCCAACCCCAGCGCCAGCCAGGGGAGCCCCAGCGCCAGCAGCGCCAGGCGCTCGCCCCCCAGCGGCAGAAGCACGAAGCCGGCCAGCAGCGGTCCCAGCACGCAGCCCACAATGTTGACTGCGTATCCGCGTCCGGCGCGGGCCGGGTCGCCCCGGCTGTATCGATCCATCAGCATGGGCGTTAGGAAGCCCGCGGCAGCCGAAAACGGCACGATGCCGAGGAGCACGCGCGCCACCGTCCAGAGGTCCCGGCGGGGGTCGCACGCGGTGAGCGGCAACAGAGCCGAAAGACCCAGCAACGCGAGCCAGAGTCCGCGCACGCCGCCAACCGCCCGGAAGATCCGGTAGAGCTTCGAGCCTAGGAAAGTAGCGGCCAGGTAGATGCCCAGGATGGCGGCGAAGGCATAAACCACGGTCCCCAGGTACGAAGTGTACAAACGAACCCAGACCACTTCCACGCCCATGGTGGTGAGCCCGGTGGCGAAGACCAGCCAGAGCAGCCGGCCGGCGCCGGGCGGCGGCTTGGGAGAAACAGGGGCCTCTGCCGGCGCGGCCCCGGTTTCGGGCGCCGGTTTCCGGTCGGAAAGCATGAAGGCCGCCGCGCCCAGGGCGGCGTTAAGCGCCATGCCCACGCGCAAGGCAGCGTGGAAGCCCCAAAGTTCGAACATCAGAAGAGGGACCGCGCTGCCCAGCACGGCGCCGCTGATGTTGGCCAGATACAGGAAGCTGAAGGACTGCTCCGAGCGGCCCGGGAAGCCTTCGCGGATGGCGAACATGGCGAAGGGATAGGTGGCGCCCATGGCAATGCAAAACGGCCCGAGAGCCAAGGCGAGCCAAACGCCGGAGGCGAGGTAGTAGAGACCGGCGGGAAGCGCGACGCTCCCCGCCAGCCTTTCGAGCAGTTCCCTGCCCCAGGCCAGCTCATGAGGAACCAGCAGCGCGCCCAGGCCGATGATCAACTCCGCCGTGGCGTACAAGCGCAGCCCCAGGCCGGCCGGCTGGGCGCGCCGGGTTTCCACGTAACGCCCGCCGCCCCAGGAACCGAACCCCAGCCCGGCCATGAACACGGAAAGCACGATGGAGATGAACGCCGTAGTGACCGCGAACTGGGCCATTGCGAGGCGCAGCCATACCAACTCATAGAGGATGCCGCAGAACCCGGAGACGAGGAAGAACACGAAGAACCAAGGCATAGATCGCTTTCGAAAACCGGAAGACCGAGTATAACCGCAAGCGCCGATGGGACGGCGCGCGGGAGCTATGGGGGTGTGCGACGTAGAAGTGGACTACCGTTCGATTGCTTTGCAAAACCGCCGGGATCCGAACGTATGCATACGCCAGGCCCGCCGCGGCGTGAACGATAAGCCCCGGCAGGGGCGTCAAAAAGTAGCCCATGGCGCCAAGCCATGGGTAGGGTCGAAGTCGCACCAGCCCCCGTCCAACCAGGACGGGTCTTTCGCCCCTCCGGGGCTGGTTGATCTCGCCCTGTTCCCATGGCTCACGCCATGGGCTATTCTCTTCCGCCCTAACGGGCTCCACTTTGATGCCGCACGTCCGAGCTTTGGGTCGCGCAACCGCGGCCGCCCGAAGGGGCCGGCCACAGGCGCCGGATTTTGCGGAACGAAGCCAATTGGGGGCTGGTTCTGGTTTGCCGGATCGTGCGAAACGAAGCCAATTGGGGCTGGTTCTCGCTTGCCAGATTGTGCGAAACGAAGCCAATTGGGCTGGTTTGCGGGATTGTGCGGAACGAAGCCAATTGGCGGCCGGTTCTGGCTTGCCAGATTTCGCGGAACGAAGCCAATTGGGGGCCGCGACTGGTTGCCCGGATTGCGGCGCTGGCGCGAAAGACGCCGGCCAGAAGGCTTGGCCCCACAGCGTGCGGAACGAAGCCAATTTGGGGGGCTTCCGGCGGGTAAGAGTGTGCTGCGGGAATCGGGGAGCTCTCGAAAGCGCGGTTGGCAGGCGAAAGCGCCAGCGAAAGCGCCTGCACCACCCTGTCTCCGAGATCGGGCGCGCGGCTTTCCCATAGCCTTACAGGTTAGCCTACGAGATGAGGGGACTTTTCGGAAGGTCTGCGTAAGTTACTGACGCGGAAGGGCAAAGATTGTGATTCCCGCCGTGACCGACGGAGCCGATGCCGCCCCGCAACCGCGGTTTTTCCGCCCCTACGTACAACGGCGTTGTACAGTGTACTATATGGCCAAGGCGCTGCTTACAGTCAGAATGGATGAGGACCGGCTGCAGGCCCTCGACAAAGTGGCGGGCGGGCTCGACCGGGATCGCACGTATGTCGTGACGCAGGCCATCGACGCCTTCCTCGACGTCCAGAAATGGCAGATCGAGTACATCGAGGAGGCCATGCGCGAAGGCCAAGCCGGCAAATTCGCATCGGCGGCCGAGGTCGCGAGCGCGTTCGCCCGTCTGCGCAGCAGGTCCAGAAGGCGGAAAGCCGGTTGAAAGCAGCACGCTGGCTGCGCCGCGCGCTGCTGGACCTGGACGACGCGTATTGTTATGTCGCCGCAGACAATCCCGCCGCCGCCCGGCGCCTGGTCGATCAGATAGAGGAGGGCGTGTTGCAACTCGCCCGGCATCCGCGGCTCGGGCGAACGGGCCGCGTGGCTGGAACGCGGGAGCTGGTAATCGCCGGGACACCCTTCCTGGTAGTCTACAAGCTGGAAGCCGACGGAGTCGCGATCCTGACGGTCCTGCACGGGGCGCGGCGCTGGCCGCGCCGGTAGGTGCAAGGTTCTCACGTCCCGCCGCGGCCGACTATGACGCGCAGCCGCCTCCTCGCGAAGCCCTACCTCACCTGATTACTGCACCCGCCGGAGCTGAGCGAAGACGGTCGAAGTGGTCTCCGCGCCATGCATAATAATACGCGCCACAGCTCTGGTCTTCGGGGCGCCCTCTCACTATCAGCAGCCCACTCGAAAGGCGGTACTCCAGTTCATCCTGTCCACCTTCGTACTTGCGTCTTACTGCATAACCCAGCACGTGGAACGGCCCATCGTAAACGGCTCCCGTCCGGAGGTTGATTACTGCCACGGAAACGCACGATGTGCCGCATCCCCATTCCGCGATCCTGTAATGGCCCGCGAAGTTTGCCGGGAGCCTCGATTCCCGGAGGATCTGTGTCCGGAATTTCTTCTGGAATTCGGTACGAATAACCGGCGTTGCGGACCGCCCGGTGAGTGGCTCTACCGTGGGGAACTCGGCAAAGCTCGGAACCTGCGCCGCAGGCAGACCGGTGGCTGCCAATACCGCCAGTATCGCCAACGACTGCGTCGACGTCATTCCGCTTCAATTATCCCACCCATAGTTCTCCGGAATCGCGGCCAAAACCCGCCCCGCCGCCTGTTAGAATCGTCTCTCCACAACCATGAGCCCGGAAAAAAAGAGCCTCTTCATCGGAGATGACGGCAGGAACCTCATGTTCACCTTCATCCTGGTCAGTTCCCTGTTTCTGTTATGGGGATTCTGCAACGGGATGATCGACGTGATGGATAAGCATTTCCAGGAGGAGCTGGGCCTTTCCAAGTCGCAATCCGCCTGGGTGCAATTCGCCCATTACCTGGGATATTTCCTGATGTCCATGCCGGCGGGATGGCTGGCCACCAGGCTGGGGTACAAGAAGGGAATCATCGCGGGGCTTCTGATTGTGGCGCTGGGCGGGTTCTGGTTCCTTCCGGCCACGCACATCAATTCGCTGGTGCATGAAGGGCGGGTATCTCCCACCACGGCGTTCGTGGCCTTCCTGGTGGGGGTGTGCGCGATCGCCACCGGCCTCACGTTTCTAGAGACCATCGCCAACCCTTACACCACCGTGCTGGGCGCCAAGCGCTACGCGGCCACGCGCATCAATCTGGCGCAGTCCTGCAACGGCGTGGGCTGGATTCTGGGTCCCATGGTGGGCGGCATGTTCTTCTACTCGAAGGACGCCCTGGGCCGCAACACGGGCAGCGAGACGCTGTACATTCCCTACGTGGGGATCGCCATCGGAGTGCTGGTTCTGGCGGCCATTTTCCATTTCGCCAGCATTCCGGAGATCAAGGCGGAAGAAGATTTTCACCCGGGCGACTCCGGATTCGCCCTGGACAGCTCCGATCTTCACGGGGACGACTCCGCGCCCAAGGCTTCCCGTTCCATCTGGGCCCGCCCGCATTTCACGCTGGCCGTGGCCGCGCAGTTCTTCTATGTGGCCGCACAGGCGGGCGTGTTCAGTTTTTTCATCAATTACATGACCTCGGAAGTTCCGGCCATACCGGCCTCCTGGGACGCGGCCATGAAGGGCTTGTCGGCCCACAGCGGCTTTTTGCACGGCTGGCTCGAAGGATGGTTCGAGATTGGCAAGAGCGGCGCCATGGTCATCACCAACAAAGGCGCGGCCAACCTGGCGTCGGTGGGTTCTCTGTGCTTCCTGATAGGCCGCTTCACGGGGGCCGGCCTGCTCAGGAGATTTTCGGCGCACAAGATCGTGGGACTTTACGGCGCGGCCAACGTGGCGTGCACGTTCCTGATTTTCTGCAAGCTGGGATGGCTCTCGGTGGCGTGCGTGTTCCTGACCTATTTCTTCATGTCGATCATGTTCCCCACGATTTTCGCGCTGGGCATTTTCGGGCTCGGGGCGCGCGTGAAACAGGCGTCGGCCTTTATCGTCATGGCCATCATGGGCGGGGCGCTGCTGCCCAAACTCATGGGCTACGTGGCCGACAAATCCGATATGTCCCACGGCTTCATCGTGCCCATGTTCTGTTTCGCTTTCGTGTCCTTCTACGGCTTCAACTGGTCCCGGTTCAGCCGGGCCGAGTCGCTGCACCAAGCGCCCAGCCCCGCCGGGCATTAGGCGGGTCTTGGGGCTGGAAGGAATCCAAGCAAAAGGCCTCTTATTGTCTTTTTCTCGGGCCGGGCGGGCTCTGGCGGGAATCCGCGCAACACGCTGCGCGCGCCAGGTGATACATTTTTATAAGCGGGGCGAATCGCAGCAGTCGTGGATACCTCCCATCCTTTGCTGGAGTTACCGCGTGCGGTGGTGGTATGGGAAAGGGCAGGCATGACCAAAGACGGAAAACCCGACCGGGGATTGGTGGAGCTGAACGCGGAAGAGTGCAAAGGGTGCGGACTGTGCGTGGAGGCGTGCCCGCCGGACGTGCTGCGGCTGGGGGAGCGCATGAACCACTACGGGTATCACCCGGCGGAATACCTGGGCGGGGGGTGCACCGGCTGCGGCATCTGCTTCTTCGTGTGTCCCGAACCGGGCGCCATCATTGTGTTGCGGCTCTCCGCCGCGGCGTAAGAGAACCTCATGAAAGCGCTACTCACCAAAGGCAACGAAGCCATCGTCAAGGCCGCCGTTCTGGCGGGCGCGCGGGCCTTTTACGGCTATCCCATCACTCCGGCGAGCGAAATCGCGGAGGCGGCCGCACTGTATTTTCCGCAGGCGGGCGGTGTTTTCCTGCAGGCCGAAAGCGAGGTCGCCTCGGCCAACATGCTCTTCGGGAGCGCCTCGGCGGGCGTGCGATGCATGTCGGCATCGAGCGGTCCCGGCATCAGCCTCATGCAGGAGGGTCTCAGCTACCTGGCGGGGGCCGAGCTTCCCTGCGTAATCGCCGATATCATGCGCGGCGGGCCGGGGCTGGGCAACATCGCCCCCGAGCAGGGCGACTACAACCAGATCGTGAAGGGCGGCGGTCATGGCAGCTACCGCTGCCTGGCGCTGGCCCCCGGTTCGGTGCAGGAAATGGCGGATCTCACCACGCTGGCCTTCGACCTGGCCGACGAGTACCGCAACCCGGTGGTGCTGCTGGCCGACGGCTACATCGGGCAGATGATGGAGCCGGTGACGTTCTCCGCGCCGCGCGCCGTTCCGCCGCCTCCCGCGTGGGCGGTTACGGGAACCGCCGCCACGCGGAAGAACATGATCACTTCTCTCTACCTGGTCCCGGATGAGCTGGAGCGCCACGTGCGCCATCTGGAAGCCAAGTACATGGAAGCCGAACGCAAGGAAGTGCGCGCCGAATGCTGGCGCACCGAAGACGCCGATATCGTGCTGGTGGGCTACGGCATTATGGGCCGGGTTTTGAAAGCCGTGGTGGAGCTGGGGCGAGCGCGCGGACTGGCACTGGGGCTGCTGCGCCCCATCACGCTTTTCCCCTTCCCCACCGTCCCCATACAGGAGTTGAGCCGCCGCGCCAAGGCGTTTGTGGTGGTGGAGCTGAGTACGGGCATGTTGCGGGACGATGTGCGGCTGGCTCTGGAAGGCCGCAGGCCGGTGGAGTTCTACAGCCGCGTGGGCGGCAACGTCCCCTCGGCCGAAGAGGTGCTGGGGTTCCTGGAGGGGAAGTTCGCGGCGTGCGAGGAGGAGGCGCTGGTCCATGGCTAGCTACACCGTTACGCACAAGAAGGCGGCCGCCTTCTACGACCGCTACGAGCGCAAGGCGGAGTTGCAGCACCAGACCCACTACTGCCCCGGCTGCGGCCACGGCATCGTCACCAAGCTGCTGGCCCGGGCCATCGACGAACTGGGCGTGCAGGACCGCATGGTGCTGATCAGCCCGGTGGGTTGTTCGGTATTCGGGTATTACTACTTCGACGTGGGCAACATCCA
>JBEKPK010000072.1:0-17808 GCA_049520795.1 Bryobacteraceae bacterium | reverse complement strand
CTCGCGACTACGCCTTGCGCTTCGGCTACGGTTGCCGTCATCGGCTCCGATTGGCTCCTTTCATCCAACAAGACTCTGCCCATGCTGGGCACACCTTGCCGCCGGCCTTTTGGCCGGCGTTCCTCGCGCCGGAGCGAGACGCCGGGCAGAAGCCCGGCGGCAAGCCCGAAGGCTTGACCCCACTTCCTTGTCGCGCACCCAGGTACTGACTCAGTCTGATTTCGTCGCCGCGCCCCGTGCTACAGTTCGGGGCTATGAGCCGATCGAGACGCGAGTTTCTGTTGGGGACGGGCGCGGCGCTGGCCGCGGCTTCGCGCGCCGGTTCCCAGCGTCAGCCGGCGCCGGATTCCGGGCTGGGTTTTCCGATTGTCGATTACCACGTTCATCTCAACACCATGAGCCTGGACGACGCGGTGGCCGCGTCGCTCGAGCGCGGCGTGAAGTACGGCATCGCGGAGCATGCGGGCACGAAAGAGAACGACTACCCGACGGTCCTTTCGAACGACGCCGAGTTGCAGGCTTGGATCGCCAAGCTCGATGGCAAGCCCGTCTACAAGGGTGTGCAGGCCGAGTGGATCGACTGGATGCCGTGTTTTTCCAAACAGGTGTTCGCGCAGCTCGATTACGTGCTTTCCGATTCGATGACCGTGCGCGACGCCGCCGGCAAGCGTACCAAGGCCTGGCTGCGCGGGTACGACCCCGGCAACGACGCCCAGGCGTTCATGAAGACTTACGTGGATTGGATCGTCGAGATCCTGGAGCGCGAGCCACTCGATATCTTCGCCCATCCCACCTGGATTCCAGGGAAGTTCAATGCCAGCTACGACGCGCTCTGGACCCCCGAGCGCATGAAGACGGTGATCGACGCCCTGAAGCGCACCGGCACGGCTTGCGAGATCGACTGCGGCATGAGGCTGCCGAGGATGCCGTTCCTTAAAATGGCGAAAGAGGAGGGCGTGAGGTTCTCCTTCGGCTCCAACAGCGGCGGCCGCGCGCCCGCGGATTTGGGGTTCTGCCTCGAAACGGCGAAAACCCTGGGCCTGACGGCGAAAGACATGTTCGTGCCCGCGGCCAGGGACCGCAAGCCGATGCTGGTGCGGAAGCTGAGGGGATAGCGCAGAGGGTTTGGCGTACTGACCGGTTTGCTGGTCAGAATTCTGACCGGTATAATGGTTGTATGACCATGGTCAATGTACAGGAGGCCAAGACGCACCTCTCGCGGTATCTCGACCGTGTGGAGGCGGGCGAGACCATCATTCTGTGCCGCCACAACCGGCCGATAGCGGAAGTACGGCCCATCCGCGCAGCCCGGCCGCCACGCCAGTTCGGGATCGACCAGGGTAAGCTCGAAGTCCCGCCGGAGTTCTTCGAACCTCTGCCGGACGACATTTTGCGCTATTTCACGGGCGAGAACACGGACGAATGAAGCTGCTGCTCGATACCTGCGCCTTCCTGTGGCTGAATGGGGATTTCGAAAACCTGCCGCTGCGTGTTCGCCAGATCTGCGCGGATACGGAGAACGAACTGTACCTGAGCGTCCTGTCGGCGTGGGAAATCGCGCTGAAGCAGGGAGTCCGGCGGTTGACTCTGCCGGAGCCCGCGGACCAGTACGTTCCCTCGCGCCGGAAGGCCAACGGGATCGCCAGTTTGAAGCTCACGGAAGAGGCCGTGCTGCAAGTGCGGAAACTGCCTCCAGTGCACAACGATCCCTTTGATCGCATGTTGATCTGCCAGGCGATCGTCCACGGCCTGACAATCCTGACTCCGGACAAGCAGATCGCACGCTACCCCGTGCCGGTGGTCTGGTAACCTCCGGCTCTCCAGGTTTTCCATCAGGCGATCTCATTCGATTTGACTTGCTTTCCCCCCTCCGCTATCCTGGGATTTCGCGGTAGAGGTGCGAAGGCCATTAGTAGCCGGGTCGCTTTTCCGATTGCGCTTCGGAGGCCCGGTGAAAGGGGTACGCGGTATCTTCGCCGAAGCCGGGAGGGAGAGCTCAGGTCCTTCCGGTTGGGGAGCCAGGATAAAACCTGCTCACTGTCACTCGTTACTCAGGCGGGTGGAGCGCTATCGGGAATGAAAACACGCCGGTTGGCCGGGTACTTTTCTTTCTCCTTCGTCTCCATTCCCCAATGAGCTTTTATGGACGTTTTCGACATCACGCGCGCGCTGGTGGATATCGAATCGATCACGGGGAGTGAAGAGCGGGTCGGGCTCTTCCTGCACGAATATCTCTCCGCCCTGGCGGCGCGCACCGGCGGGTGCGTGGAGCGCATGGACGTGGCCGCCGGCCGTTTCAACGTGTTCGCGCAGTGGGGGGAACGGCCGGTGGTGACGTTTTCGAGCCACATGGACACCGTGCCCCCCTTCTTCCCTTCGAGCGACGACGGCGAGTACCTGTGGGGCCGCGGCGCGTGCGACGCCAAGGGCATCATCGCCTGCATGATCAAGGCCGCCGAAGGGTTGCTCGCCGGCGGAGAGAGCGGCTTCGGGCTGCTGTTCGTGGTGGGGGAAGAGCGCAACAGCGCCGGCGCGTACCACGCGGCCACCACCCCGCGCGGCTCGCACTATTTGGTGAACGGCGAGCCCACGGAAAACAAGCTGGCGCTCGGCGCCAAAGGGGCGTTGCGCTACGAAATAGTGGCCCCGGGCAAGATGGCGCATTCGGCGTACCCCGAGCTGGGCGATTCGGCCATCCACAAGCTGATCGAGGCGCTGTGGGAGATGGAGCGCATTCCGCTGCCCGTGGATGCGGTTCTCGGCGCGAGCACGCTCAACATCGGCACGATCTCCGGCGGACACGCTCCCAATGTTATCGCCGACGAAGCGCGGGCGGAGATTCTCATCAGGCTGGTGGGCGATTCGGCCGAAATCAAGCGCGCCATGGAGCGCGCCGCGGCGGGGCGCGCGGAGTTGCGCGAAATTCTCGAGATCCCCGCCAGCCGCCTCAATTCGGTGGGCGGCATCGCGACCACGGTGGTGGCGTACACTACCGATATTCCAGCCTTCGCCGGCCAATGGGGCGAGCCGTTCCTGATCGGCCCCGGATCCATTCACATGGCCCACACTCCCCAGGAGCGCGTGGCCCGGCAAGAGTTGCTCGACGCAGTCGAAATCTATCAACGTATCGCAAGGGAATTATGCAAACGCGAATCGAAGTAGGCATCCTCGGCGCCACCGGCATGGTGGGGCAGCATTTCGTGAAATTCCTCCAGGGCCACCCGTGGTTCGATCTGAAGTGGCTCGGGGCCAGCGATCGCTCCGCGGGCAAGAAATACAAGGAAGCTTGCGAATGGCGTCTGGGCGGAATCACGCCCGATACCGTGGCGGACCTGACCGTGGAGGAGTGCAAGCCCGGCAACGCCCCGCACCTGGTGTTTTCGGCCACGGACGCCTCCGTCGCCACCGAAATCGAGCGCGCCTTCGCCCAAGCGGGCCACGTGGTGGTTTCCAATTCCCGGAACTACCGGATGGAGCGGGACGTGCCGCTGCTGGTGCCGGAAATCAACCCCGATCACCTGGGGCTGGTGGCCGGCCAACAGCGAGCGCGCGGATGGAAGGGACAAATTGTCACCAACCCCAACTGCTCCACGGTGGTGCTGACCATGGGCTTGGCGCCATTGAAGCCCTTCGGCATCACGCGCGTGATCGCCACCACCATGCAAGCCATTTCGGGGGCGGGATACCCGGGCGTGGCTTCCATGGACATTACCGGCAACGTGATTCCGTTCATCGGGGGCGAAGAGGAAAAGATGCAGCAGGAGACGCAGAAGATCCTGGGCGTATTCCGCGGCGACCACATCGAGCCGCTGCCCGCCAGGGTGAGCGCGCACTGCAACCGGGTTCCGGTGGTGGACGGGCACACGGTGACGGTCTCGGTGGAATTCTCCTCCAAGCCGTCGCAGGCCGATCTCCGCCGCGCTTTCGACGCGTTTACCAGCGTGCCGCAGCAGCGCAAGCTTCCTAGCGCGCCGCCGCGTCCGGTGATCTACCGGGAAGAGGCCAACCGGCCGCAGCCACGCAAGGACGCGGAATGCGAGCGCGGCATGGCAACCTTCGTAGGCAGGCTGCGCGCATGTCCGGCGCTCGATTACAAATTCGTGGCGCTGGGCCACAACACCGTGCGCGGGGCCGCCGGGGCGGCGGTGCTGAACGCCGAGCTGATGCATTCGGAAGGGATGCTCGACCGATGATCGTGATGAAATTCGGCGGCACGTCGGTGGAATCGGCGTCCGCCATAGAGCGCGTGGCCGGCATCGTGAAGGCGCGCCAGGAACGCCGGCCGGTGGTGGTGGTCTCCGCCATGGGCAAAACCACCAACAAGCTGCTGGCCATCGCCGCGGCGGCCATCGCCGGCAAGCGCAACGAGTACATTCCGCAACTGCACGATCTGCGCGATTTCCACTCGCGCGAGGCGCGCCAGGTGGCTGCGCTCGCGGAGCGCGTGGAGCTGGACCGGTTCCTCGACGAGCACTTTCAGGAGCTGACCGAGTTGGTGAAGGGCCTGGCCGTGCTGGGCGAACTGACGCCGCGCTCCATCGACGCCATCTCTTCTTACGGTGAGCGCCTGTCGAGCTACATCGTTACCCTCGCATTCCGCCACTTCGGCCTGAAGGCCGTACACCTCGATTCGCGCGACATTCTGATCACGGATAACCGGCACACCCAGGCCGCCCCGAATTTCCAGGAGACCGACCGGCGGCTGGCGGAGACGATTCCAGCGCTGGCCCGCGACGCGGTGGTGGTGATGGGTGGCTTCATCGGCGCGACGCTCGAAGGGGTCACCACGACGCTCGGCCGGGGCGGCTCGGATTACACGGCCGCCATCGTGGGGGCCGGAATCGGAGCCGAGGAGATCGAGATCTGGACCGATGTGGACGGCATGCTGACCGCCGACCCCACCATCCTGCCGGGCGGCCACCGCGTCAAGGTGATATCGTTCGCCGAGGCCGCCGAGCTGGCTTATTTCGGCGCCAAGGTTCTGCACCCGGCCACCGTGGTTCCCGCCATGGAGCGCGACATCCCGGTGCTGATCCTGAACTCGCGGCGGCCGGAGGTTTCGGGGACGCGCATTGTGGGGGGCGCCATCGCCTGCCTCAATCCGGTGAAATCGATCGCCTGCAAGCGCAAGATCTCGCTAGTGAACATTCACTCCACGCGCATGTTGATGGCGCATGGCTTCCTGCGGCGCATTTTCGAAGTGTTCGATCGTTTCGAAACGCCGGTGGACATGGTGGCCACCTCGGAGGTGAGCGTATCGCTGACCATCGACAACCGCCAAAATCTGGACGCGATCTTAGCGGAGCTGCGCCAGTTCTCCGAAGCCGGCACGGAGCCCGAGCAGGCCATCGTGTGCCTGGTGGGCGAGAACATCCGTCACACGCCGGGGGTGGCGCGGCGCGTGTTCAACGCCCTCGACGGAATCAATATCCGGATGATCTCGCAGGGCGCGTCGCTGCTCAATCTCGGCTTCGTCGCGCGGGACGCCGATCTTTCCCAAGCCGTGGCCGCGCTGCACAAGGAGTTCTTCACGGACCTCGACCCGGCGGTGTTCGAGCGCAGCGGAGGGGAGCATGACTGACCGGAAACTGGCAATCGTCGGCTACGGCAAGATGGGCCGGTTGATCGAGCAACTGGCCCCCGAGTACGGCTTCGCCGTGGCGCTCAAGCTGGACGAATTCAATAACGCCAACTTCGAAGGACTCACGGCGGAGAGTTTTCGGGGCGTGGATGTGGCTATCGACTTCTCAATTCCCGCCGCCGTGCCGCGCAATGTCGAGGGTCTGGCCGCGCTGGGCGTGAATATCGTTCTCGGAACCACCGGATGGATGGAACATGCCGATGCGGTGCGCCGGGCGGTGGAGACGGGCGGCGTGGGGCTGGTATGGAGCCCGAATTACTCGGTGGGCGTGAACGCCTTCTTCCGGCTGGTGTCCGAGGCCGCGCGTTTGCTGGCCGGCCAGCCCGAATATGGCGCCTGGGCCTGGGAAATTCACCACGCGACCAAAAAGGACGCGCCGTCTGGTACCCTACTGAAGCTGGTGGAGGAGATGAAGAAGGCCGGCTACGGGAGGCGGATCGACGCCGCTTCGAACCGCGCCGGCGCGCATCCCGGAACGCATGAAGTCGGTTTCGATTCGGCGGCCGATACGATTGTGCTGCGCCACACCGCGCGCAGCCGGGAAGGATTCGCCCGCGGCGCGCTCCAGGCCGCGCAGTGGGTGGTGGGCAAGAAGGGTTTTCACGAGTTCGGCGAGATAGTGTTTGGATAGCTGTCAGCCTTCAGCTATCAGCTTTCAGCCAAGCCGCCGCGGCTGATAGCCGATAGCTGAAAGCCGATAGCTTCTTGGAGGTGGTACATGTTTACGGGTTGCGGCACTGCGCTGGTTACGCCGTTCCAGCGCGATCTTTCGCTCGACGAGGCGACGCTGCGCAAGCTGGTCCGCCGTCAGATCGAGGCGGGCGTCGATTTCCTGGTTCCTTGCGGGACCACCGGGGAGAGCCCCACGCTGACGCGGGCCGAACATCTGCGCGTGGTCGAGATCGCCATTGAAGAAGCCCAAGGGAAGGTTCCGGTGTTGGGCGGGGCGGGCGGTTACAACACCCGCGAAGTGATCGAGCTGGCGCGCGAGCTGGAGCGCCTGGGGGCGGATGGCATTCTCTCCGTTACGCCCTATTACAACAAGCCGACCCAGGAAGGCATTTACCAGCATTACAAAGCGATTTCGGAGGCCGTCGAGATTCCCATCGTGGTGTACAGCGTGCAAGGCCGCACGGGCATCAACGTGGAGCCGGCCACGCTGGCGCGCCTGGCGCGGATCGGGAGCATTGTGGGCGTCAAGGAGGCCTCGGGCAACGTGGCGCAGATCGCCACCATTCTAAACGACGTTCCTCCGGCCTTCAACGTTCTCTCTGGCGACGACTCGGTGACCATTGCGGTAATCGCCCTGGGCGGGCGCGGAGTGATATCCACGGTGGGTAACGAGATACCGGGCGAGATGAGCCGCCTGGCGCAGGCGTGCCTGCGGGGCGACTTTGAAACCGCCCGCGCCATCCAAAAGCGCTACCTGCCGTTGATGAACGTGAACTTCGTGGAGTCCAACCCCATTCCCGTCAAAGCGGCCATGGGACTCATGGGTCTGCTCGAACCGGTTTATCGTCTGCCCCTGGTTCCGCCAGGCGCAGCCAGCCTGGCGAAGATCGAAAAGGTTCTGGAATCCGCCGGCCTGCTGGAGAAGGCGCCGCTTGCAAACTGAAATCGAGCGTCTCTACGACGAGAAGCCGCCCAGCTACTCCGAGGCCGATTTTCGGCTGTTCGAGGAATTCCGCCGGGCTCTGAACACAGGCGTGGTGCGCGCGGCCGAGCCTTGCGCCGGCGCGCCCACCGGGTGGCGAGTGAATCCGTGGGTCAAGAAGGGCATTCTGCTGGGCTTTCGCATGGGCGGCATCGTGGATATGTCGATCGACGTTGCCCGCCAGCCATTCTTCGATAAGTCGACTTACCCGGTGAAGCGCTTCACCGCCCGGAGCGGGGTGCGCATCGTGCCCGGCGGTTCTTCCATCCGCGACGGCTGCTACGTGGGCAAGGGAGTCACCTGCATGCCGCCCATGTATATCAACGTGGGCGCGTGGGTGGGCGACGGAACCATGGTGGATTCGCACGCCCTGGTGGGAAGCTGCGCGCAGGTGGGGCGCAACTGCCACATCTCGGCGGCCAGCCAGATTGGCGGAGTGCTGGAGCCCATCGGGGCAATGCCGGTGATTGTGGAAGACGAAGTCCTGGTGGGCGGCAATTGCGGCGTCTACGAGGGCACGGTAGTAAAACGCCGCGCGGTACTGGGAACCGGGACCATCCTCAACCGTTCGACGCCGGTCTACGACCTGGTGCGCGGCGTAGTGCACCGCGCCACGGGCGAAGAGCCTCTGGTGATTCCGGAAGAGGCGGTGGTAGTGGCCGGGACTCGCGCTATCACCAACGGCGTGGGTAAGGACTGGGGTATCTCGGTGTATACGCCGGTGATCGTCAAATACTGGGACGAAAAGACCGACGCTAAGATCCAGCTAGAGGACTTACTAAGATAAGCGGATGACGGGCCATGCTTTCAGCTTGCAGGGGCGCCCGTTTGATTCCCGCCTTTACCCTATTCCAATCTCAGCCACAACGGCCCGGCTATTCGACTACCTGAACAAGCTTGGACTCGATGATGCGCTGATGGACGCGAGCTGTAGCGGCGATTGCCCGGTCGGCGGGGTCTCGCAGAACACTCAGTAAGGCGACATCCAGGGCTACTTCATAAGTCAGAGGAAGAACGCGAAAAGCCGGGTTGGAGTTCAAATCCTGGAAGAGTTCATCCAAGGGCGCCTTCGATGCCGGCCTTTCTCGGCTTGCAAGAACCGCAATCTCCAAGAGGCTAATCGCGCTGAGAGCTACAGGCTCGCCCCGCCGGACTGCCGATTCCAGCGCGCGCAACTGCGACCGGGAGAGCTTGCTGGCTTCGAACAGCCATCGAATCAGGACGTGCGTGTCCAACAGCAAACGCGGCAGCAGGCGGCGGCTCCTATCTCTCTCCGGCGACTTCCCACAGGGCGGACATATCCCCGTTCACGATGTCGCCCAAGATTCGGCCCTTGCGCGCCCAACTGTCGCGGGGCGACTTCCAGGCGGAGCGCTTTGCCGGGCCGAGCACCGCCACGGCGCGACCTCGCCTGGTGATGGTGATGGCCTCGCCATATTGTTCAATCTCGCCGAGGCAGGCGAGGCACTTGGCTTTGAACTCGGAGGCGCTCAGTACCCGCTCCTTCATGATTCTCACGATAGCAGACAATATGGTCTGACCAACCGCGCGCCGGCGGCTACCGCCGTCCAGCGGGATCCTTTCCCAGCTTGCGCGCCTTGTCGTAATCTTCCTTGAGCCTGGCCGTGATTTTGTCGGCTACGTCGGCGCTGGCCCCGCGGAACCTGGCGCCCAGGCTCTCCTGGGTGGTGGACCAGATTACGTCGCCCTCCTTGTTCACCAGACGCACGGCGGCGATGGCCTCGTGCCGGCGCTCGGTGGAGTGGTCCGATTCGCTTTCGCCGACGCCGATCCCGGCGGATGGGCCGCGCGAGGCGTTCGTGGTTCGGCCGGTGGACACGTTGGCGCGGGCGTTTATGCTGTCCGACGCGGTGTGCACATCCGTGAACACCAGGTCCTCCGCCGCGCCGCGCAAAATGACGTCGGCGCGATCCTGGTTCTCCGTCAGAATGAATAGCTTGGATCCTTCCAGGGAGCTGATCAGAATATCCCGGAACTGGGCCGCGGTTTCGCCGCCCGTAAGGCGATCGACATAGACTCGCGCGATGGAAAGGAGTTGACGAAGACCAATCTCCTCGACTTGCGCGGGAGCCAGGGCCGCGCTTACATCCGTGGCTGCGGATGCGTTCCAGACCAATCCGAGAATGGCCAGCCAAATCATTGTGCGCCCCCCTTAATGACGGCTCTTGCGAGCTTCTTCGTCCTGGTATTCGACGCGGCGTCCGGTGCGGGCCTCCAGTGCGGCCAGCAGGGAGCGGATGTCGCCCTTACCCACGCGCAGTACCAGCGCCTGCTGGTTCTCCTGGGAATCGAGATAACCCACCGTGACGAAGTGCTGGCGGGATTTGCTGAGTAGCAGGATAGGTGAAATCAAAACGGCGGCGGCGTAACGGCGGCTCACCGATTGGCCGTACTCGAGAGTTTCGATTTTCTGGTAGGGAATGGCAAGCGCGCTCTTGCCGCAGTCCAGACGCAACGAATCCGCCCCGGCCAGGTAAATGACGGCATCGGATTTCAGAGGGATGCCGGGGACGGTGCCGCCCACGTATTGGGTTTTGAAGCTGGGCTCGCCGGCGGCGGATGGAAGCACGAGGACTAGGGCGCTCAGCGCGAAGAACGCAGTGCGAATCATGGTTGCAGATAGGCCTTTCAGGCGACTGTAAGTAAGATAGTGGCCCTATCGCGGAGGAATTCTCACAATCGTGTGGATTGACAGGCGAAAGCGCCTGTCCCCCAATCCGCTCAGGCCAGGTGGGACAGGCGCTTCCGCCTGTCAACCCGAGCGAAGCTCGGGAAGATGGCTCAACAGCACTTGGGGCGGGTAAAACGGGCGCTCAGCCGCTGTTCCCAGAAGCGCCGCCACTCCTCTGCCGAATCCGGGGCGCCGCATTGCCGCAGGTGGCGCTGGTAGGCGCTTTCATCGGCCAGTTCGCGCAGCACAGCGGCCGCCAATGCCGCCAGGCGCCGGAGGCGGTTCATAGCTCCTCCGCCCGAAGCTGCGACGCGACGAAGGGGGCTTCGTGGACTTGGGCCTCGCGCACGCCCCGGAGAATGCCTGCCCAGACCCGCACGGAATCGATCAGGATCGCGGCGACCAGCGCCAGAAGGAGGCCGCACACCGCGGCGTCCAGGCGGGCGTTGAAGATGAGTGTGCGGGCGGTGGCCGCATCGGCCGCCGTGCCCGCGCGCAGGGCCGCTTCCAGCCTGGCGGCCTGCGCCAGGAATCCGATGGCGGGCACGGGAGAGAAGATCTTTTGCCAGGCCGCGGTGAAGGTGACGGCCACCAGCCAGGCGAGCGGAAGGCAGGTGATCCACAGGTACTTCAGACGGTGCATTTTGAGCAGGATGGTGGTAGCTACACAAAGCGCGATGGCGGCCAGCAATTGGTTTGCGATGCCGAACAGCGGCCACAGCGAGTTGATGCCGCCCAACGGGTCTCTCACGCCCTGAATCAGAAAGCACCCCCAGGCGGCCACGATGGCGGCGCTCGACGCCACCACGCCCGGCATCCAGCTTGTACGGCCCGCGGGCTTCCAGGCATGGCCGAGCAGATCCTGAAGCATGAAGCGGCCCACACGTGTCCCGGCATCGATGATGGTCAGGATGAACAGCGCCTCGAACATGATGGCGAAGTGATACCAGAAGCCGATCATGGCCCTGCCCCCACCGCTGCGCGCGAAGATATGGGCCATCCCCAGGGCGAGGGATGGCGCTCCGCCGGTGCGGGCGAAAAGGGATTTTTCGCCGACATCCGCGGCCAGGCTCGACATATCGGTCACGCTTACCGGGAATCCCCAGGAGGAGATTGTGGAAACGGCGGCGGCTGGGGACGCTCCCACCACCCCGGCCGGCGCGTTGACCGCGAAATACACGCCCGGTTGAAGCACGCAGGCCGCGATCATGGCCATGATGGCCACGAAGCCTTCGAGCAGCATGGCGCCGTAACCCACCGGGTAGGCGTGGGATTCCTTAGCGATCATCTTCGGCGTAGTGCCGGAGGCGATCAGGGAGTGAAACCCGGAGACGGCGCCACAGGCGATGGTGATGAAGCAGAAGGGGAAGATTTTGCCCGCGAAGATTGGCCCGGAGCCGTCGACAAAACGCGTGAAGGCCGGAAGTTGCAGCTCCGGGCGGACGAACAGGATTCCCACCCCCAGCATCATCATCACGCCCAGCTTCACGAAGGTGCTGAGGTAATCGCGGGGGGCGAGCAGCAGCCACACCGGGAGGGCGCTCGCCAGGAAGCCGTAGACTATAATGGCGGCGGCCAGGGCGATGGCGCTCAGCGTAAAAACCGGAGCAAGCTCCGGAGACTGCGCCACCCATCGTCCGCAAAGAATTGCGGCCACCACCAATCCGAACCCCAGGCCCGAGCATTCCAGTACCTTGCCGTGGCGCCAGTAGCGCAGGTAGAGACCCATAAAAACGGCGATGGGCATGGTGGCCGCAATGGTGAATGTTCCCCAGGGGCTGCCTTTGAGGGCGTTCACAACTACCAGAGCCATCACCGCCAGCATGACGATCATGATGAGCAGCACGGTGAACAGGGCAGCCATGCCGCCGGTCTTGCCGATTTCCTCGCGCGCCATCTGGCCCAAGGATTTGCCGTCGCGGCGCATGGAGGAGAACAGGATGATGAAATCCTGAACCGAGCCTCCCAGCGCCGCGCCGGCGATGATCCACAAGGTTCCCGGCAGGTATCCGAACTGGGCCGCCAACACCGGCCCCACCAGCGGCCCCGGTCCGGCGATGGCGGCGAAGTGATGGCCGAAGAGAATCCATTTATTGGTGGGCTCGAAATCGTGGCCGTTGCGCAGGCGCTCGGCGGGCGTGGCGCGCTGGTCGTTCAAGACCAGCACGCGAGCGGCCAGGAACTTGCCGTAGAAGCGATACGCCACCGCGTAGGAGCAGACCGCGGCCAGCGCCAGCCAGACGCTGTTTATGCGCTCGCCGCGGTGGATGGCGATGACGGCCAGACACAAGCCGGCCCCAATGGCCACGGCGGCCCAGAGCAGGTGACGGAGAAGTTTCACCCCACAGTCTACAACGGAAGGCCTTTGCCGCCAAACCCCGGCGTTGACAGGGTCGAAAAAGCGCCTTGGGCCTGCCATGCGACCACTATTCCAACCGCTCCCTGACGGTCGCGGCTCGCCACACTACTAACGAGCCGCGACCGTCAGGGAGCGGTGACAAAAGCACGTGAGACCCACGGCGGGCAGGCGAAACCGCCTGCCCCACCAATGGAGGCAGAGGCCCGGTGGGGCAGGCGGTTCCGCCTGCCCACTGCTCGGATTTTCATGAAATTCCGCGGGCCGAAGGCCCATCCCAACAGACGACAGAAACCGATCGTCTGTCCCACAAGGCCCCCAATCTCGGGCATGAAACGCGCCCCCACCGGCCGTCGGGATCGTCCTGGGTTCCCCAAGAAGAACGTCTCAGTTCAGCCCGGGCTTCATGGGTCGGCACACCACAACTATTTCGTTCGGCGGGCGATACCTAACCTCGGCGATCGGAAAGTCAGTTCGTTCGCCCTCAACAAGATAACGCACAACGAAAACGATCGTCTTGCCCTGGCAGCTTCCGGAGTAGCGTGTCCTGGGCCCGAAGTCGTCCAGGAGTTCAAACCGGAGCGGAGTATCCGCCGGGCTGAGTTTGATAGATTCCGCTCTGCCACCGGGTCCGATGGCAACCGATACGCCTACCGTGGCAGGGATTTCGCCAGTCATTGCGAAATTGTAGTGAGGCATGGTTAGCTCCTCTACACAGGCCAGCGGATCTTCGGCGGACAGCAGAGGACCGGCGCCGATGAACAGAGACCAAACGACTGCAACCAAGAGTATGGCTTTCATTTCCGCTCCACTAGAACTTCGGGAGAACCCGCAGCAAGGATTCCGTGGTTGCCCCGGAGCGCAGCGAGATGAAATGCACTGGCCTCCAGTTATCGTCCATCGTGCCGACGTACGCGAGGCTTCTGACGTCCGATCCCATGAGGATCACCGTATAGCGGCGATCGGGATAGGCCAGAGACTCATAGAAAATCGTGCCTACTTCCTGGGAATGGTCCCGGCCCGGCTCGCCGAGCTTCTGAACGATCTCGAAGCGGTCGTCGCGGGGCGTCAGTTCCAGGAAGCCCTGGTCCTTTACCGTGTAGACCACGCGACGGGGACGCCATTCCTTGATTCGCTGGAAGTTCACCCCCACCACGTAGAGCAGCATCGCGCAACCAACAGCCACGGCGATCAGTTTGAGAACTCCCACATCGCTGGGCTCCAGGCGGACGCGTCTCGATGCCCGGCGGGCGTCCGGGTCGTCGGCTTCCGGAGCTTCCGAGCCAGAGGCCATCGCAGGGGGCATTTTCAGTACGCGCTTGTGGTAGGGACAGAGCATGCCGCCCTTATATTCGAACTCCCTGGTGAGCCCGACGATGGCGATGGGCTCCTCCGTGCTGGCTTCTCCGATGTAGCGGCGGGATATCCAGATCTCCGACCCGGTCTTACAGTTCGCCACCAGCACCTCCGACCAGTTGGCCTGCTGGAACCTCCAAAGATTGTGTTCGATTCCGACAATGGCCGGGAAAAAGGAAAACTCCCGCGATTCCAATTGCTGGAACGCCGGCGGGACGGGAGGCGAAGGCATAACTGTAATAATCGTAGCTCACCTGGAAGGGCGCGGAGCAGGCTGGCGGGGTTACGCCTCGACCGCTCCCTGACGGTCGCGGCTCAATAACATGCGGGCGAGCCCGGCCCAGAGAGCGCCCCGTCCGGGAGAGGTTGGCGCCGCGGTCTCGGATTCCGCGCTCACTTGCGACCCAGCAGCCGCAGGCGGACACTGAACGCGCGAACCTGTCCTCCGCCATAGGTCAGAAAGGCGGGCGTTCCCATGACATTATTCACGGTGTTGGGATTGAGGTGACTGGTGACATTGTTATAACCGCAACGCCACGCCCACAGATGGTGAAGGAGATGAAACTTACGTTCGAAGTGCAAGTTAATGTCGAAGTAACTCGGCAGGCGCAGGGAGCCCGGAGCGCCTATCAGGTCGCTTTGCTCGTCCAATACGTCGAAGGGAAATCCCGTGTGGTACTCCATCAGATACGCCGCCGTGGTGTTCCGCGTGATGAAGCGAAGCCGCTCGGGGAGCCGCCGGTTGGGCAGGGGAACCCATCCCCACATATGGAAGCGATTGGGCGCGTCCCAGGCCACCGGTCCGGGAGCCTGGGGGGCAAAAATGGGGCTTTCCAGGCCGTAATCGACGGCCGAACTGGTGTACGCGCGCGAGCGGGTGTAGCCGGCGAACCACTCGAACTGTTTCGCGAAAGTGTGGCGCAGAGTCAAATCCACGGCATCGTACCGGTCGCGGCGGCTGTTGCCCAGCTCATAAACGTCGGCCCCCGGCGGGGCGACCGAATCGGGCGCGGCGGCGAAGGTGAGCCCGCGGTCTCCGGTGCGCCGCACGTACTCGGCTTTGAAGTAGGTATCGAACGGCAGCTTGCGTTCGGCGGCCACGCTGGCGGTCCGGAAGCGCGGCGCTTTAAGGCCCCGCTCATTAACCTGAAAGATAGTCTCGATGGGCCCGATAGGGGCGCCGTCCGTCGGGTAAAAGGTGGCGTAGCTGACCTGGTCCTGCTGGCTGGACACCAGGCTCAGGCCGATGGCATCGTAGAACGTGCCCCAACCGGCGGAGAACTTAATCCCGAGTTTGCGCGGGACCCAGACGGCGCCGATGCGCGGCGCCAGCTCCGCCTCGCGGACAATCTCGTTCCATTCCGCGCGCAGGCCGGCCTCCAGCGTAAAACCCTTGCGTGGCTCCCAGTGGTCCTGAATGTAGGCCGCTCCTTCGAAGTTCTTGTGCGCCTGAAACGGCCCGCCGGCAAAAGTCACGTAGCGCGCCACCGAACCATCGTCGCGGAGCACTTCGTAGGGATGCCGCAGAGTCATCTGGTGAAAAGCCTCGCGCTCGAGGTCGATTCCGAACTTGAACTGGTGTTCGCCGCGCCAATGGTACGTGGGCAGGAACACGTCGGCGATCCACTGCTGCCGGTACGCATGGCGGTCTGTCTCGACGAAGTAGTTGCCGCGGTTGCCGAAGGGCGTGATCTCAAAGAGTTCGTCGCCCTGCGGCTGGTCGCGCACGGCCGTGCGGGTGTCCGCGAAGCCGATCTCGAGGAGGGCGCCATTGAGGTACTGCTGGTCGCGGACGGTGGAAACGAAGAGGGTCTGGCGGTGCGTGTTGGTGGCTTCCACCGGGTTGAGGATGCTCAGGCCGTTGCGGGTATCGCGGGCCACGTTGGCCAGAAAGCTGCCGGTCAGAATGTTGGCGGGCGTGAGGTTCACCTGGAAACGGCTCATGTCGCTGGCGGTGATGCCCCGCGTGAGGTTCTGGCCCGGCGGGAGGCCGCGCACCACGTCGGCGCTGTAAAACGCGTCGAACCCGTTATGGAACCAGGCCCGGCGGCGCTTCAACGGTCCGGAGAATTCCAGGCGCGGAGTCCACTTGTCGATGTGCGCGCCGCCGTCGAAGGAGACGCCGGGAATAAAGTTGGTCCCCACGAAGCGCCACAGGTCGTCGCCCATTTTGGTTTGCAGATTGAGGACCCCGGCGGCCCCTCGCCCGTTGTCCGCCGAGAAACGGCTGGTCTGGAGCTCGATGGTCTGAATGGTGTCTATATTGAGCCGCGCTTCGAGGCCCCCGGTGACCGGATCGGATAGGTTGAAGCCGTCCAGGGTATAGCCGGTCTGCCGGATGGCGGCGCCGTTCACGTGCGGGCTGCCGGCGTTGTCCATCACCACCCCGTTCATCAGTTGCAGGCCGTTGCGATAGTCCTGCGGCGCGGGAAACGGAACAGCCTGGATTTCGGCGTTGTCGAGCTCCTTGCGGTCCGAGGTCTGCTGTGGATCGATTACGGGAGGCGAATAGGTCACATCCACGCGCTCGGAGTATTCCTGAAGGTGATTGAGCGTGATGGTGAGCTGGTTCGGGCCGGCGGCGAACCGCTGGGCGGCGGTCTGGTAGACGAAAAAGCCGGGGCGCTCGGCGCGGATGGCATATTCGCCCTCGTGCGGAAGAACGAAACTGAAATTGCCGGCCGGATCGGACGAGGCCGTCGCGGGAGCCGCGCCGGATTCGCGGAACTCGATGCGCGCGCCCCCCACTCCGGCGCCGGTTTCGTCCACCGCGCGGCCCGCCACCAGGGCCTGGGCGTGGAGAGCCGCGCAGGCGACCAAGCCCGCCAGGCCCATCCGCGCAGCCACTCCCCCATACTTCATCGAAAACCCTGGACGGCGCCGTGCGCCGCCACGCCTTCAGCATAACGCGTTGTGGGGCGGACGATCGTTTTTCGTCGTCTGCCAACGCCGGGGCGCTTCTTCTCAGTTACGACAGCGGATCCTGCTTGTCGTGGTTGGCGGTCCAGTGCGCGCCGGCCAGCACGATAAGGGCGCCCATGAAGCTCCACAGGACAAGGGTCACGGAATATTGAAAAGCCGAGTACTCGCGCTCCAGCTTGGCCCGCAGCAACGGGTACACCCAAAGGTAGACGTATTTGAGCGCTTCCAGGCAGAAGCCGACGAGGATGGCCACCGGCGCAATCCGCCGCGGATCGATCTGGCGGTTGGGCAGCAGCCAATACACCAGAAACAGCGCGAATATGGAAACCGGCAAGGCCGCCAGCTTGAAGAACAGGCTGCCGAGCCAGCCGGCGATCTGCCCGATGAAGCCGGAGGAAGCCGAGATCCACTGCGTGTTCATGGCCGTAAACATGAGCGAGATCAGGGCCAGGACTCCGCAGGCGAAGATCAACCCCAGGCTGACGATCTGGTTCTTCAAATAGCTGCGGTTCCGGGTGACTCCCCAGGCGCGGTTGAGCGCCACTTCGAGCGGCTCGAATATGCCGTTGGCGGTGAACAGGAGCAGGAACATGGAGGTCGCCTGAACCTTGTTCATCCCGAACCAGGCGCGCAGGTTGTCCTCGATGAACCGGCCGGCCGAACGGCCTGCTCCGGCGCCCCAACGGCCGCCGAAGAGGTCCCCGATGGCCAGATACATGGCTTCCTCGGCGGCCGGCCAGTGCAGCACGTTCCGGAAAAACCCGATCATCACCAGGCAAAACGGAAAGAAGGCGAGCAGCACGCTGGCGGCGATGGCCAGGGCGTAGACGTGAGCTTCGGTTTCGGTCAGGTAATGGACAGTGGGTTTACAGCGCGACCACCACGGGCGAACCCGTTGCAACGACATATTGGGGAGCACATACCAGGGTAGTACGTCGCGGCGGGGTCGGGCCCAAAGGCCCGGCCCCACATGGATGGGTTATCGTAATTCTTTAGGCATCCACACACGCTATTCGGAGGGACGCAGATGACGCGCTATGACATTGGCATTGTCGGTTTGGGAGTAATGGGCCAGAATCTCGCCTTGAACATGGCGAGCAAGGGCTTTTCCGTGGCCGGGTTCGATCTCGATCCCGACAAGAACCGGGCCGCCGCGGCCAAATTCGCCGGGCGCCGAATGACCACCG
>JBEKPK010000071.1:0-17850 GCA_049520795.1 Bryobacteraceae bacterium | reverse complement strand
AGCGCGCGCGCGGCCGCATACGCCGCCGCGATCGCCGTCCCCTGCCACAGAAAGTGGACCAGCGTCCATCCCAGGGGCGCCATCCACGGCTGCCGCAGCACAAGCTCGAGCGCACTCATTTCCTGGACCTCCTCTGCTTCTCGAAATCGCGCACCAGGGCTCGAATCTCGGCCAGTTCCTCGTCGGTTGCCGGTTGCGCCTTCAATGCGCCCAACATCAAATTCCTCGCCGAGCCGTCGAACGCGCGCCTTAGCAGATCTCCGGCGATCTGCTGGCGCGTGTCCTCCTTCGGAACGGCGGCCTCGTAGACATGGGAGCGGAATCGCTCGTTGCGCACCACCAGTCCCCTGTCCATCATCATCTGCATCTGCTTGAGGGTAGTGGTGTACCCGCTGTTTTTCGCTAGTTCGTCGTGGACCTCGCGCACGGTGCTGGCGCCGCGCCGCCATAATACGGCAAGGATGTCCAGTTCGGCGTCGGTAGGCATAGGGGGCATAGCAGAAGTATATTGCGAATTATTTCGTATGTCAACGAAGGAATTCGTATCGACGGCCGGGCGGATTCCGTTCAGAGCGCGGGGCTCTTCCGCAGCCAGATGTAGCAGTGATTGCCAATCCGCCCCACGCGGGCGCTGCGAAAGAAGGCCAGATCGAGGTAGCGAACAGGGAAAATCAGCCAGCCTAAAACGCCATGCGCCAGTACCCTCCACCAGCGCCAGGGCAGGAGCAGCTTGGCGTATTCCAAGGCGAACACCAACATCGTCGCCGTGGGCCCGGTTCGCCAGCCTTCCCTGACCACCTCCAGCGAGCCGGCCAGCAGCCTGAGCCCATCCGGCGTGAAGCGGCGGAAATCCATGGGGTACTCATGAAAGGGATGGCAGAATGGAGTCACCAGGTGAGCGTACCCTCCCGGCGCCAGCACCCGTTCGATTTCCCGCATGACGGCCTCCGGACGGCGGACGTGCTCCAACACGGCATCGCATTCCACGCGCTGAAACACGCCGGCGGCAAAGGGCAGGCGTTCGGCGTCCGCGGCGACGTCCACCCCGGGCAGGGCGAACAGGTCGATATTCACATAGCCCGGCGTGTGGCAGCCGCCGCCGCCGATGTAGAGGTTCCACCGCCCCAGAGGCGCGTCCATCGCCTCCCGCGGGTTCATTACAAAAGGATCGGGCGGGCGCAGGAGCTTGTGGAAGCGTTCCCGGAGCGTCCGCGGATTGCGGCGGCGGTGAAGCTGCTCCACGCTGGCGGCGCTCGGCGCCTTTGGGTCTGTCACTGAGCCGCCTCGCGAGGGGCCGCTCGAACAATCACCATGCAATTCTACCATGAGATGGAAGAATTGCATGGTTGCTTGCATCCCCCTTCCTTTCTGGCGTATACTTTTCTTTCGATGTTCCTGACCTTCGCCAACTCGTTTAGCAGCCGGCCCCGGTATTATTACCGGACCGGTTAGAGTGGCGCTCGGTTTCAGCGGCATCCATCGACTTCGAACCGGCCCACTCGCCAGAGTGGGCCGTTTTGTTTTTAAGGGGGACAACGGAAGATGATCATCTCCATGCGGCGTCATGCAACCAGGGAGGAAATCGACCACGTCTGCGACCTGGTGCGCCACTACGGTTATAAGGTGCATTCCATAGAGGGCGAGGAACGCGTGGTGGTCGGCGTGGTGGGGGTGGGCGACGTAACCGCCTGCCTGGAATCGGTGGAATCCGCGCCCGGCGTGGAAAGCGCCGTGCGCATCTCCGCGCCTTACAAGTTCGTCAGCCGGGAGTTCAAACGGGAGCGTTCGGCCATCAAGATCGACGGCCAGAGCATTGGAGCCGGCGAGTTCATCGTGATCGCCGGGCCGTGCTCGGTGGAGAGTGAAAAGCAGATTATGGAGACCGCCGAGGGCGTGGCCGCCGCGGGGGCCCACATGTTGCGCGGCGGGGCTTTCAAACCGCGCACCTCGCCTTACGATTTTCAGGGGCTCGAGGAGGAAGGGCTGAAGCTGCTCGCGAAAGCCAGGGCCGCCACCGGCCTGGCCATCATCACCGAGGTGATGAGCGACCGCGACGTGGACCTGGTGGCGGAGTACGCCGATTGCATGCAGATCGGCGCGCGGAACATGCAGAACTTCTCGCTCCTCAAGTCGTTGGGAGCCTGCGGGCGGCCGGTGCTGCTCAAGCGCGGCATGAGCTCGACTATCCGCGAGCTGCTGATGTCGGCCGAGTATGTAGTGGCTCATGGGAACCCGAATGTGGTGCTGTGCGAGCGCGGCATCCGGACGTTTGAAACCGCTACGCGCAATACCTGCGACATTTCGGCCGTTCCGGTGCTCAATGAGCTGACGCACCTTCCGGTGATCCTCGATCCCAGCCATGCCACGGGCAAGCGCAGCCTGGTGCCGGCGCTCTCCCGGGCGGCGGCCGCAGTGGGCGCCGATGGCCTGATCGTAGAGGTGCACCCCTGCCCGGAGAAAGCCGTCAGCGACGGCGCCCAGTCGCTGACGATCGCGGACTTCACGCGCCTGATGCGGGAGCTCCAGCCCTATCTGGCGCTGTGGAAGGAAGCGCGGGGCCCGCTTGCCGTTGGGGTCGTTTGAAGCGGCTCTCGTGTGCCATACTGCGGGTGTGGGCAAGCAAGCGCGGGCGTTTCTTCTGGTGGCGGCGGTGGCCGCGGTTTGCGTCCTGTCGATCGGCGGGGTCGCCTGGTTCAGGGCCCGCGACCTCAAGCCCGCCGCGCTGCTAAGGCGGCTGCCGCGAGGGGACGCCCTGATCGTCTATGTGGATTTCGACGCGCTGCGGCGCGCGGGTTTTTTGCAACTCCTTTACGGAACCAAGGTCGGAACCGAGCCCGAGTATGAGAGCTTCGTCCGCAAGACGCAGTTCGATTACCGCAAGGACCTGGACGCGGCCCTGATCTCCTTCGCGCCCGACGGCAAGTTTCTGCTGCTGAAGGGCCGCTTCGACTGGAAGAGCCTGCACACGTATGTGGACGACGAGAACGGCAAGTGTTACAACTCGCTGTGCCAGATGGCGGGCAGCGCTCCAGAGCGCCAGATCTCGTTCTTTCCGGTGCAATCCGGCCTGATGGCGCTGGCGGTGAGCACCGACTACAACGCCGCGTTACGGATGAACACGACAGCCCCGGGGCCCGATGAGGAGATTCCCGATGCGCCGGTGTGGCTCTCCATCCCGCCCTCGGTTCTCAAATCCCCATCCAACCTGCCGGACGGGGCCCGCATGTTCGCGCGAGGAATGGAGCGGGCCGAAGCTGTCACCGTGGGCTTCGCGCCGCAGGGAGGCCGCATCACGGCGCGGCTGAACGTGCGGTGCCGCAACGCTCAGGACGCCTCGGAGATCGCCGCCCAGCTCACCGCCGCCACCACGCTGTTGCAGACCCTGATCGCGCGCGAGCACCAGCATCCCAACCCGGCGGACTTGAGCGGGGTGCTGGCGGCCGGATCGTTCCGCGGCGAAGGCCGCCGCGTAGTGGGTTACTGGCCCATCGATCAGGCGTTCGTGGAGTCCGTGCTGGCGCCGTAGGCGAAGAATGGCGCCTTGATCCGAGTTCACAAAAATGAGAACCTAGGGGAGGGTGGTTGGCCCAGACGGAAGTTCTATTCTACCGGGAGCCGAAAGGAGATTCAGTGCCCCTTCTGCAGTGGATCGAGGGCCTGCCGATGAGGGTCCAGGTCAAATGCACCGAACGGATTGACCGTTTAGGGGAGCTGGGGCACGAACTGCGACGGCCGGAGGCCGACTTCCTGCGAGACGGCATTTATGAGCTTCGCGCGAGCTACCGAGGAGTACACTACCGAATGCTCTACTTTTTCGCAGGCAAGGCGGTGATCGTCGTCTCCCACGGGTTGACAAAGAAACGCGAAGTCCCACCTCGCGAGATCGACCAAGCGCTGGCGCGCAAGCGGTTGGTTGAAGCCGATTTTGAGAAGTTCACGTTTAGACCGGAGTAAAGCCATGGCACGGAAACAGCTTCATTCAAAGGCCGGTCAGTTCCTCTACAACCGCTATATTGCGGGCGACCCCCAGCGCGAAGAGACATACGAAGAGGAGGTCGTCAACGCTGAGATTGCGCGGAGAATTTACCAACTGCGCACGCAGGCGGGCCTCACCCAGCAGGAGCTCGCCGAACGAGTGGGGACCTCGAAGTCGGCCATCTGCCTGCTTGAGGACGCCGACTACGAAGGCCACTCCCTGTCGATGCTGAAGCGCATCGCCGCGGCGCTCGACAAGCGCGTTGAAATCCGGTTCATGCCGGCAAAGCGGTTGCGAACGGCTTAGGGTTGTTTCAGAAGAGCGCCTTGCCCCACCGGCGCCGCTATCCAGGATCTCAGTTGAAGTTCATGCCGCACGCGGCGGGGTTGCAGCAGCCGCCGGCGGGACATGACTTGGGAGCGCCGGACGGTTGGGAGCTTTCATTGGCGTGGGCGGCGAAGGTGGAGAACTCCTGCTGCAAGCGCTTCTGGCCGCAAGAGGGGCACGCCAGCTCCGGCGTCTCCGAGGCCCGCCGGATCAGCTTCTCGAACTTCGTTCCACAATCCTGACAGCGGTATTCGTAAATCGGCATAACAAAGGTATCCAGAGGAATCGCGTTAGGGCCGGGCCGGACATGTCCGGCCCCTACTCCACTATTAGAGTACAAATGCGGTCGATGGCGCCACGGACCTCCTCGGCGCGGGCGTTGTAGTTATTCGCCAGGATGGAAAACGCGAGCCAGCCGCCGTCCTGGCGGCGGGCGTAGCCGGAGAGCGCGCTGACATGGGACATGGTCCCGGTCTTGGCATAGATGCGTCCGGCAGCGGGGCTCTCGCCCAGCCGGGCGCTGAGCGTACCGTCCTGGCCTCCCACGGGCAGGAGGGAGACCCAGTTGTCGCGCACGGGCAGAGCGTACATGTAGCGCAGCAGCTTGACCACGGCGGAGGGAGTCAGCAAGTCCAGGCGCGACAACCCGGAGGCGTCGGCGAAATTGCAGCATTCCGGGTCGATTCCGATCTCGGCCAGAAACGCCAGCATCTCCTCCAGACCCGCATCCCGGCTTCCGATCCCGCGGCGGGCCCGCGCCACGGCGCGCAAGGCCAGCTCGGCGTGGAGGTTCTGGCTGACTTTGTCGGTTATGCGGAGGTCCTCTAACAGGGGCGGCGAAGTGCGCCGCGCCAACTCGACGCCTTCGATGTACGAGGCCGGCGCGCCCTGCTTCAGATCGCCGGCCTCGTTCGGAAAAACGTGCCGCGCGAGCGCCTCGCCGGCCACCGTGATTCCACAGGCCTCTAAAGCCTGCCGGAACGCCAGGGCCGCGAACTCCGCCGGATCTTCGATACCCAGCAGGAGGGTTTCGCCGCGGTCCCTGACCGGGATCGAACCCCACAGACGCACCTCGCGGCTGCCGGGGTCCCGTTCAAAGCGGATTTCCCGCGGCCCACCGGCTGGAACGGTCCGGACCCGGTTGCCGATGCGGAAGTACTCCACCGGCGGGTCAAGCGCCAACTCCGCTGGATCGCCCGCGTGGGCCGCGGGCCTGACGGCCAGCGAGACGGTGTTGTCGTCGATAGAGAGAGCCGACACGGGAGCGCCAAAATCGAACTGCGGATCGTCCACCGCCCAGCCCTCCGCATATGGCTGCCAAACGTACCAGGAATCGTCGCCGACAATATCGCCATCCACGCGCTTCACGCCGCGCGCGGCCACCTGGCCGGCGAGGTCCTCCAGGGCGGCCAGCGGATTTCCGCCCTTGCTTCCCATGCGGTAGGGTATGTCCCGCCCCGAGAGGTTGGGATCGCCGCCGCCCGCCAGGATGAGCGGCCCGGCGATCCGGCCATCGGCGTCCGGCCCAGCCGCGGCCGACACGCGCGTCTGAAAGGTGAACTCCGGGCCCAGGCGCACGAGGGCCAGGGCGGTGGTGAAGAGCTTGGCGTTGGAGGCGGGGACGAAGCCATGGTCGGGGTTCAGCTCGTAAAGCGTGCGGCCGCTCTCCAGGTCCACAATCTGGATTCCCCAGAAGGCCGTGCGGGTGGCGGTGGAGGAGTCCAGCAGGCGCGCGATCCGCTCGGCGAGCGAGGCGGCATGGAGCGGCGCAGCCAGCAGGACAAGCGCGGCTAGCGAGGCCCAGCGCCGATTCCTCATCTGCCGGTTACCTTCGATTCCAGCCAGATCAACAGAATCAATAACATCACCATGCATGTGCCGAGCAGCGGGACGCCCATAACCACGCCCACGCCCCACCGGCCGGCGGCATACCCGATGCTGGCCGGAGCCAGCAGGCCGCCCATCAGCGCCACCGAAAAGATGCCGTTGAAGACGCCTGGATGGTAATAGGGGAAACGCCGCCCGATGGCCTCGGCCACCAGTGGGAACATGCTGGCGTAACCCGCGCCCACGAAAAGGACGCCGAATGCGGCCCCGAAACCTGTCTTGGTGGAGGCCAGGATCAGGCATCCGAACAAAGCCGAGACCACGCTCCCCAGCAACAGACGCCCGTCCCGGACGCGGGGCAGGATGGCCACCGACCCCAAGCGCCCGGTGAGCAGGAAAAGCCAGTAAAGGGCGAGTATCGCCAGCGCCCCCTTGGGGCTCAGCCCGACGCGGCGGATGAGGTAGAGCGGCAGCCATCCGGCCAGGGACCATTCGTTTCCGAACTGGAAGAAGAGAAGCAGGGCGAAAAGGACCGCGCCAGGGCTGCGGAAATCGGCCCATGCCTGCCTCAGGGTCGGCTCGGCAGCCGGCGACATCGGCGGGTAAGAGGCTTTGGCATAGAGACCGGCGAAGATTCCAGGCACCAGCGCCATGAGGGCCAGGATTACCGGCACGCTGTAGGCGTAAAAGGTCCCACCCACCAGCATGGTGGCGAACAGACATCCCCCGCCGTACCATACTCCGCCCAGGGTCACGGTTTCCGCGGCGTCGGATTGAAAGCGCCGGGAAATGGCGTAAAACAAGGCCATGTTGAGCAATCCGGCCCCCATTCCCAGCCCCAGCAGCCCGAGGGCGCGCCACCAGGCCGAGGCGGCCATGGAGAGCAACGCCAGGTAAGCCAGGGAGGCGCATGCCAGGCCGCTGCCGGATGCCAGCAGAAATGCCACTCCGCGCCGCGCCATGATCCGGCGGGCCGGGGCGGCCGCCGCAACCAGTCCGGCCGCCAGGCAGAGGAAGTAGTTGCCCACGGTGGCGAACTCCTGAGGATCGCGGTGATACCCCCAGGCGGGAAGGATGGCCCCGAGGAGCGCCATCAGAAAACCGGAAAGAAAAAAGCCAGCCAGGTCCCAGGCGGGGCCGGATGGCGCTCGCTCCACGCCCAAGGCGCTGGATGGGGCAAGACTCACAGGTAAATTGTAGCTCACGGGCCAGGTGTCTTTCGGACGTTCGGCCGGTTTGCGGCGGCCCTTCGCAAAACCGTAGCCGGGTCCTACGGGATCTGGAAGCGGCGGGCGAGGCCGGGCTTTGGTCTCAGTGGTTTACTGGTGGCAATCGAGTTGCATTAGAGCCTACGGTCTTTGGTTTAGAGTCTCTCGCTTGTGGGTGTTGCCTGCCCATGCGCTTCCGCCCCGCGCCGCACGAGACGGCGCGGGGTTTTTCCCCTTTCTTTTCCTGTAAACTTAGGAATCACCCGACATGCAGGGACTTTACGCTCGATGGATCGACGGCTGGGAGCGCGACCTCGCGGCGCGGGATACCAGCCGCGTCGTGCGACAGTTCGCCTGGGGCGCCGAGTGGCTGGAGGGGTTCGGGTTCCCACAGCATACGGAACGGGCGAACGGGGATATGGCGGCCCGAATGGCCGCGTTCGCCGATGCAGCCCTGGCGGATTCGGCCCGGTTCTTCTCCTATGCCCCAGTGACCGATTACCGCTTTCAGGACAACCGGCTGAATTTCACCAGCCCGTCGCATTCAGGCTATCCCGAAAACGACCTGGTACACGCCTTGTGGTTTCCGGCGCCGCATGATCGTGGCCGCGTGCTGGTGCTGCTGCCGCAATGGAACTCCGGACCGGACGGACACATTGCTTTGGCGAAGCTGCTGAACCGCTTCGGAATCAGCGCTTTGCGTCTCTCCCTGGCGTACCACGCCGAGCGGATGCCGGCCGGACTCCAGCGCGCCGAATACCACGTTTCGAGCAACGTGGGGCGGACCATTCACGCCGCGCGGCAGTCGATTATCGACGTCCGCGCGTGCCTGGACTGGCTCCAGGCGCAGGGCTATGAGCGCCTGGGCATTTTAGGTACCAGCCTGGGATCGGCGGTGGCGTTCATCGCCGCGGCCCACGATACGCGCGTGCGAACCGGGATATTCAACCACGTCTCACGTTACTTTTCCGATGTGGTGTGGACCGGTCTTGCGACGCGGCATGTTCGCGAGGGTCTGGAGGGCTCCGTGACCCAGGACGAATTGCGGCGCTACTGGGCGGTGATCAGCCCGGCGGCGTACCTCGACCGGATGGTGGGACGGGACATGCGAAGCCTGCTGATCTGGGCCCGCTATGACACCAGCTTCCTGCCGGTTTACTCCCAACGCCTGGTGCGGGATTTCCGGGAGTTGCAGCTTCCCCATAAGGTGGTGACCCTGCCCTGCGCCCATTACACCACCGGCCAGTTTCCCTTCAACCTGATGGACGGCCTGTCCATGTGCCGGTTCGCCGCGCGGAACATGTAAGGCCGCACCCGCCGCTCACGCCATCTTCTCGAGCATTTCCGCGGCGCTTCGCACGCACTCTTTGCAGACCTTGGCGAACAAGCCGGCCTCCACGACGCGGCGGTAGCCTTCCTCCGTAATCAGATCGCCGCCGGAGAGCAAATCGCGGCAAAGATAGCTGCCGTTCCGAGCGGCGAAGCCGTCCATGAACTCGCGCGTCGCCCGGTGCAGATCCTCCGTGACCGGGCTGCCTCGCATGGCGCGGTCGCGCCGCAGCCCGAGGATCATGATTCCTCCCGTCACAGCGCCGCACACCTCCTGCTTACGGCCCATGCCTCCACCGAAACCGCCCGATACTTTGAGCGCCGCATCCTCGCCGAGGCCGCATTCCTCGTGGAAGGCGAAGACTACGGATTGGGCGCAGTTGTACCCCTCCACAAACTTATCAACCGCCAATTGTCCTTTATCGGGCATGCTGGACCCTCGATTCACGGCCATGATAGCAGGCTTGCCCGGCATCGAGCCCCTTCAGGAAAATGCGTCTGACCCGTTTCCCCCGATTCCCCCGAAGTCCTCCGAGTCCCCCGGGGTCCGAGTGTAATCGGGGGCGGCTTTGCTTATGATGGGAGCGAATGGGCGTCAAGGGGAAGACCATGGAACCGAATCTTAATCAGGATCGCCAACAGGCTCACGCGTTGCTGGATCTGCTGCCGGCCGCGAAGATGCACGCCGTGCGGAGCCTGCTCGAAGTGATGGTGGAACCGCTGGCGCGTTCGCTGGCCCTGGCACCAGTAGAAGAGGAAGAGATCACGCCTGAAACAGCCGAGGCGCTGGATCGCGCCCGTGCTTCGCTCGCCCGCGGCGAGGGCATCCCGCACGAAGACATCATGCGCGAGTTCGGGCTGAGCCAGTGAGCGGGTAGCCGGCTCCGAGCGCATAGCCGTAGTCTGGTCGCCGGAAGCCCGCGCCGACCTGCGAGCCATCGACCGAGCAACCGCCATGCGGATTCTCCAATGCGTGGATCGCTACCTGGCCAACCGCGACGGCGACGTGATGAAGCTCAAGCCACCCCTCGCCGGCTTCCGGCTCCGCTTTGTGGCGACTACCGGGTGTTCCTCGATCCCAAGGACGAGACCACCATCGAGATCACCGGCATCCGCAACCGCCGCGAGGCTTACCGCTGAGTGGCGGCGCTCATCGTTCGGGGCATCGCCGGGGCGATGAAAAGGGCGCGAAAAGGAGTCCCATTTTCCCCTTGGGGAGATTAATGTAGAGGTGAGGATGCCAGCCATGCTACGCAAATGCATCGGTTTGTCGCTTGTCTTGTCCGCCGCCGCTGCCATGGCGTTCGCGCAGGGCAAGCCAATTCCGCAAATCGTCAAGCAAGGCGCCAAATATACCTTCCTTGTCGATGGAAAGCCTTTTCTTATGCTGGGCGGACAGGTCGATAACTTCAGCGCCTGGTTGCCGGGGCCATCGTTCCATAACGTCGAGCCTATCCAGAATGAGATCGCGAAGGTGTTGCCGGGCTTCAAGGCGTACCACGCGAACACCATCGAATTCCCAGTCCACTGGGGATACATAGAACCCAAAGAAGGTGAGTTCGACTTCGCCGCATTCGACCAGATCGTGCGCGATATTCGCGCGCACTCTCTGAGGGCCATTGTGCTTTGGTTCGGCGCATGGAAGGGCGGCGACGAGACGTTTCAGCCGGACTGGGTAAGGTCCAACCCCGCGCGTTTCCCCCATGCTCTCGATGAGCGCGGAAAAGCGCTGACGGCGCTTTCGCCGCTGGGGGCAGCGACTCTGGAAGCCGATCGCAAGGCCTTCGCGGCCTTGATGAAGCATATCCGGGCGATCGACGAGAACGATCGGACCGTAATCCTGGTTCAGGTCGAGAACGAGGCCGGGATACTGGGGACCGCACGCGACCACTCTCCAGAGGCCAACAAGCTATTCAATGGGCCGGTTCCGGAGGAGTTTGCGACCGCTCTCAAGAAAAAGCCCGGAACCTGGGAGCAGGCCTTCGGCCGACAGTCCGCGGAAGAGGCTTTCACGACCTACTACATGGCTAAGTACATCAACGCAGTCGCCCAGGCCGGGAAGGACGCCTACCCGCTGCCGCTGTGTTTGAACGTGTGGATGGGTGGGCCGGGGAGCAACGCTTTCGCCCGCCCGGGCGACAGCTACCCAAGCGGAGGCGGTCAGGCGCACACGCTGGACCTGTGGAAGGTTATGGCTCCGGCCATCGACGTCATCGCCCCCGATATCTACGACCGCTCCGCTGTGAACTATCGGAAAGACTTATCGGATTACGCCCGCCCCGACAACCCGCTGCTGATGGTGGAGACCGGGGAGGGAAAGGAATACGCGCGGTACTGCTTCATGGCCATCGGCGAATACGCGGCGATCGGGTTTGCGCAGTTCGGAGTGGGGATCAAGGAATATGGAGCGACCGCCGACGGCGAGTTCGGCCCGCAGTTCGCGGACGTGGCGGCGGATTACCGCCTGCTGGGGAACGCGACTCCGGCGATTGCGGAGCTGCAAGGGACGAAGAAGCTGCAGTCCGCGATCGAGGAGGAGTACATCGGGCGCCGTTTGCTCTCTTTCGACCGCTACGACGTGCAGGTGAGGTTCCCTCCGGCGATGGGCAGGCAACCCGGTTGGGGGGAGCCCAGACCCCCGACCACTCCGTCGGGCCGCGCGCTGCTCGCCCAAGTGCAGCCGGATGAGTTTCTGATCCTGGGGTTCGACAGCACCATGGACTTCCGGCCGCCTGTGACCTCGGGCCATGAAGAAGCCCGATTCGTGTGGATCGAGGAAGGTCTTTACAAAGACAGCGTCTGGACGCCGGCCAAGTCCCAGCCCGGGGTTTCCGGCAAGTTCCCCGCCCGGGGCTTGGCGCTGCCCAAAGAAGGAGCCATGCTGCGAGTGAAGCTCCAGTGGGAGTGAGGCGGCGCGGTCACCGGCGAACCCTTAAAGACGTTCAGGCCACCTCTGTTTTCCGTGAAACACGGCGATCCATTCCAGCCGGTCTTCTTTCACCCGGTAGGGAATGACGTACGGCGTACCGGAAACGACCAGCTCCCGGGTCCCGATCACGCGGCCCGAACGGCCAATGTGCAGGCGCGCGGCGAGCAGATCCACGCTCTCCAGTGTCGCCGCATCGAATCGGCGAAGCGAGCCCGCCCCGCCCTATTTCCCCCGGCTCAGCCCCAGCGCGCGAATGCGCTTGTGTAAGTTGGTTCGCTCCATGCCCAGCGTGCGGGCGGCGCCGGAGACGTTCCAGTTGGTTTCCTCCAGGGCGCGCAGGATGTGCTCGCGCTCGGCCGATTCGCGGGCTTCCTGAATGGTGGATTTGGGCCCCACTTCCCGCTGCACGCGCACCTCGACCGGGGCCGATTCGCGGGTGATCCGCTCGCCGGGCGTCAGAATCGCCATGCGCTCCACCACGTTGCGCAACTCCCTGGCGTTGCCCGGCCAGGCGTAGCTTTCAAGGGCCGGCATCACCGTTTCGTCCAGCATCTTCGCGCGGAAATTGTTGCGCGCGCAAAACTCGTCCAGGAAGTAGCGGGCCAAGAGGCGGATGTCGTGCGGGCGCTCGCGCAGGGCGGGCACGCGGATGGGCACCACGCTCAGACGGTAGTAAAGATCCTCGCGGAATTTCTCCTGCGCCACCAGGGACGCCAGGTCGCGGTTGGTGGCCGAAATCACGCGCACGCTCACGCGGATGATCTGTTCGCCGCCCACGCGGTGGAATTCGCCCTCCTGGAGCACGCGCAGCAGCTTGGCCTGCGAGGCTCCATGCAGGTCGCCCACTTCGTCGAGGAAGATAGTTCCACCGTCGGCCAGCTCGAACTTTCCGCGGCGCGTGCCAGTGGCTCCGGTGAACGAGCCTTTTTCGTGGCCGAACAGCTCGGTCTCGAGCAGCTCGGTGGGAATCGCCGCGCAGTTCACTTTCACGAACGGGCCGGCGGCGAAGGGGCTCGAATTGTGGATGTGCGCCGCCAGCAGTTCCTTGCCGGTCCCGGATTCGCCGATCAGCAGCACGCGCGCATCGGAGCGCGCCGCCATGGAGGCCTGCTCCACGGTGCGCGCCCAGGCGGGGCTCTCGCCGATCATCTTGGGGGCCCCGCCCACCATCTCGCGCAGGCGCTCGTTCTCGCGGCGGAGGGCCCCTTGCTCGAGCGCGTTTTTGATGGCCAGCAGGACGCGGTCGCGGCCCAGCGGTTTTTCGAGGAAGTCGAACGCCCCGGCTCGCGTCGCCTCCACCGCGTCGGCGATGGCGCCATGGCCCGAGATCATGATGGCTGGCGACGCAACTCCGTTCTGCCGGATGCCTTTCAATAACTCGATTCCGTTGCCGTCCGGCAGCTTGAGATCGAGCAGGTAGACATCGGCGCGGTTGGCGTCCGGATGCTTGCGGAACTCCGCGGCGGTGCGGCAGACGCTCACGGCGTATCCCTCCCGCTCCAGAATCATGCGCAGCGAGCGGCCGATATTCTCTTCGTCATCGACGATCAGAACGCGTTTGGAAGCCATTGGCGGAGGGCGGCAACAGCACGCGGAACCCCGCGCCGCCCAATTCTCCTTTCACCAGAACGATATCGCCCCCCGACAGCAGCGCGCTCTTGCGCGCGATGGAAAGCCCCAGCCCCATGCCCTTTTTCTTAAACGTGATGGTGGGTTGAAACAGCGAGGCGCGCGCCTGCTCGCCGATCCCCGGCCCGGAATCGTGCACCTCGATGGCTACGCGGCCGTTCCGGGCGGCGGTGACGCCCAGGATGCGCCCGCCCTCGCCGGCGGCCTCGGCCGCGTTCTCGAGCAGATTGGTGAGAATCCCCTTGATCAAATCCGGGTCGACCATCACAGGCGGCACATCGGCGGCCAACCGGCGCTCGTATGCCACTTCCGGGTGGGCGGCGCCGAGAAACGCGATGCGCTCTTCGAGCAGCGCGTTCACATCCAGCTCGGCGGGGCGCACGGGCGGCTCGGCGGCGAACTGCGAGAACGCGCGCACGCGGCGCTCCAGCGATTCAATCTCGTCCACCACGATCTGGGTGGCCTGCTCCATGAAGCCGCGGTCGGCTTCATCGCAGCGCGCCGCCATCTCCTCCACCGTGAGGCGGATGGGGGTGAGCGAGTTTTTCAGCTCATGCGCCATCTTGCGCGCCAGCGTTTGCCAGCTCGCGAGCTGGCCCAGGTAAACCAGGCGATCAGTACTCTCTTGGAGCCTCTCCGCCATGTGGTTGAAGGCATGGATGGCGCGGCCGATTTCGTCGTCGCGCCCGGTCCGCACGCGCGCGGAAAGATTCCCCGCCGCCAGTTCCCCGAGCCCGGCCGTCAACTGCTGAACGGGCCGGCTGATGCGGTGCGCCAGGTACACCAGAAGGGCGAGCGAAACCAGCCAGAACAGAGTCGCCAGAAACAGGTATCCCAACTTGAACCCGCGCCGAAAGTCGTATTGCCGGGCCTTGTTGACCTGGGCGCGCGCCTCCTGGAACTGGTTGTGCAGGCGCTCCATGCGGACGTCCCCGAGGCTGGCGGAGAAGACCCAGATCTCGCCGCCGCGGCGCGTCAGGTAATCCAGGCGGTTGCCTTCGTCTCCAGACAGCGTGAACGCTTCGTCCTGGTCGCCTTCGGCGAAGGTCTTCACGGCTTCGGGCCACGCCGCGCGCTCCGCCGGCGTGTACTTGTGCGGCTCCAATTCGCCAGCCTCCGCGCGCTGCTTCAGTTTCGTCCGCTCCCCTTTATAGAACTCAAGACCGACGGCTTCCATGGACTTGGAAACCGCGTCCAGCTTGTCCGTGGAGGAATACTCCAGGCTGAGTTCGAGAAAAGAAATGGTCACCCAGATGGTGGCAGCCAGGGGGGCCAGGGTGGCGGCCAGGAAGATCAGGATCAGCCTGTTGCGAAGGCGGTTCACCCGTGCGTTCCCCGGCCCGGCATGCGGACCAGTTCGGAAAGACGCAGGCGGCCGCTCTCGAAGGGCCCCCAATGCGGCTCGTCGGGTCGCGGCTTGCGGCTGAACAGCTCCGCGGCGGCCTTAACGAGGCTGATGCCGGGATCGTCCAGGACGCTCGACAACTCGCGGCGCTGCTCGGTGCGCAATTCCAGGCGCAGGAAGAAAGGGCGGTCCGGCGCCAGGCCCGAGGCGCTGATGGCCAAATTCTCCAGGCACCACTTTTCAGCATCGAGGGACGTCATGTTATCCCGTGGGCGCGCGGCCTGACTCGGAATGGCGACCATGAACTTCTGCTCCCAAATGTCGTAGCTCACCACGTACCGCCCGAACGCCTGCCGGAACGGGACGCTCTGGTCGATAGTGTACAGCGACAGCCAGGAAGCGAACACCACTTTCTCGGCGTCCTGGAGCCGTTCCAAGGGTTTACCGGTGAGGAAATGCAAGTTCTGGACTACCGGGCGGAGGTCGTCACCTTCATAGACAATGGAAAGCGGATTGGCCGCGCGGGCTCGAAACAGGGGTAGAGCAAGGCCGGCCACCAGCCAGCTTCTCCGGCTAAGCCCCGTGTCCCGAGCGTGCGACGGCATCTAATAGTTCATGCCCATCATGAGAATCGGGTCGGCTCTCCCGCGCCGAACGGGAAATGCGACGGCCAGCGAAAACGATCCCTGGCGCAACCCCGCGCCGACACCGTACCTGATGGTAGCCGGTTCCACGCCGCTGTCCCAAATGGCGCCCGCATCATAGAAGGCCTCAAAGCACCCGTATCTATAGTCGACGGAGTTGTGAACCATCCGGTTTCCGCCCAGGGGGTCCAGATCGAACTTGTTCCAACCTCTCAGGGTACTGCTGTTCCCCAGCACAAATCGGTCGTAGAGCGGGGCGGTCCCGGTGAGAACGCCGGCCGAAACGTCGTCCGTGACCACGTGTTTGCCGTGGTTCATTCGATAGCGGAAGCCCCAACGGTGACGGGTATAGCCAAAATCGCTGCCCAAGGTGGGCGTGGCGGCGCGCAGGCTGTAGACCGCCTCCACATTCTGCGCGTAATCGGATGCGTCGAATTGCTCGTGAAAACGCAGGCTGGCGGTGGCTGCGTCGGCGGCTTCCATGCGAGCGCCGGCGTACTCGTTCTGAAAACGCTCGAAACTGGCGCCCACCGTCAGCGTGATGGGTTCGGCGATGACGATAGTCAGGGCCGGCTCGAAATTCTGGCGGGTGCGGTACACGGCGGTGGCCGTTTCCGGCGCGCCCGTGGGCCCGGGAGCCATTTGATCGAGAGTGGCGCGGTTCCACTGCTCGTGGAAATCGTCGAATTCGAACTGGAAATGCACGCTATCGCTTCCCAGCCTGGTGTTCTCGTAGCGCGCCGTCAGGCCGGCGTAGCGCTCCGCCAGTTCGTCGCCATCGCTCACCAACCCGACCGTCAAGGAGTTGTGATTCACTTTGGCGCCGCCTTCCAGCGCCCCGCTACCGCCCTGTTTGGAGTTGTACAGGAACTTGGGGACCGCCAAATCGAACCGCGCTCCCTTGTCCTCCACCTGGAAAACCACCTTGACGCAAGCCGGCGTGGCGCCCCTCACGACGTGCCGGGTCACGGTGGTGGCATCCAGTTCCTGGCGAAGCCGCCCGGCGATGCGGTCCAGAGCGGCGGGGTTCAGGGCGCCGCCGATGAGCGCTGAAATCTGTTTTCGCAAGCTCGAGCTGAGCTTGTCGGCTCCCGCGGACGAGGTGTCCGCGGTCCAGCCGTTGCCGGAAACAACCACGCTCTCCACGGTATAGCGCGTGTTGACGTTGTAAAAGTCCTGCGTTCCGGCGAACAGCAGACTGCCCAGGAACAGACAGCCGAGCCAGGGGTATCTCATGGGGGCTGAGAATGCACGCGTCAAGCCAATTGTAAGTATTTGATATGTATGAGGATGCTGGAAGGGCCGATGTGACTGCAATTCACAGGTGTGGAGGAGCGCCGGTGGCGGGGCCGGCCCACCCGTGGGGCGCCGGCTCTACAGAACCTTTGCCAACTCGGCGGCGAATGCGCTTCGGGGCGCCTGATCGCGCTGTTTTCCGCCGCGCTTGCGGCGATCCGGCCGGTCCTGCCGCGGCGGCCCCGCGGCGGGCTTGACTCCGGGAGCCGATGGAGCCGGGGTCCCGCGCATTTCCTTGCCCTTCGGCGGCTGAGCCGGGTTGGCTCGCAAAAGCCGGTCCTCGAGCGGAGCGCGGTCGAATCTGCGGATTATAGACTGCATCTCGTCCGCCGTGGGGGCTTCGACAAACGCGAATCCCTTCGATTCCTGTGTTTCGTGGTTGCGGATTACTTTGACGGCGTCGGCGACCAGGTCTTCAGCGGCCAGCCATTGCTTAATGTCGTCGGCAGTGACCCAAGTGGGGAGGTTGCCAAGAAATACTGTAAAGCTCATTCAGTTGATTTTCCGACTCCGTTGGTTGGATTGAGGCGCTTCAAGGGGAGGATTCCGATCAGCCATCTAGATAGTATCAGAGTGAGGAAGCCGATTGCAAACAGGTGCATCGCGGCGGGCGTGTCCGTTCAACGGGCCGCGTGGCGCCTACAAGGCATCAGCGCCGCCTTCACCGCGCGTAGCAGCGCGTGGCCACTCCCAGGCCAATCAGCAGCGCGCCGCCGCCCAGCAGCAGCACGCCGGAATTGGCTTCGGGGACGTCTTGCGGATCATCCGCGGAGAGGTCTTGCGCGGTGTCCGTCGACAGCCCGGGCGCCTGTTCGAGGGATACTCCGTACAGGACTCCGCCGACGCTCAGTCCGCCCCCCGACAGGCTCACCACCATGGTCTGAGCCAGCAGATAGGGCGGCAGCCCCACGGTGACGGCGGAGCCGGCGTTACCGAGCGCCAGAATGGCGGGACCGGAGAAAACTCCAGCGGCTATACCCGGAGCCAGTTCCACCGAGCCCGAAACCGTGGTGACGGCCCCGTTGTACAACGCGCCCTGGAACGCTCCGGCCGACACCACCACATCATCGAAAGCGACCGACGTCGAGCCGTCCCCCGATTGCAGCGTCGCCGTGAGGTCCCAGGCCGAGGCCGAGTCCGTGGTGGCTAACATGAAGTTGATCCAGGTAGGATACGCGGGGGCTTGGTATTGCGCCGCCTGCGCCAGGTAGCTGCCGGCGGAGAACGTGAATGCCAGCATTTCGCCCGGGGCCAAAGTAACCTGGGTTTGGCCGATGACATCGATTGTCGAGGCGCACACCGGCAGCGCGGCCAGCCACACGAACACACCCCACCGCCAT
>JBEKPK010000070.1:0-17978 GCA_049520795.1 Bryobacteraceae bacterium | reverse complement strand
TCCGCCGCTTCTTTCGGTGGTGGGCGCAATTCTGCAGAAGAGACACCATGCCAGACATTACATCTGGGTCATGGATTTGTTCCCGGAGGCGCTGGTGGACGTGGGTATTTTCCGCGGCGACGCGCCGGTCGTGCGCCTGCTGCACCTTATCAGCGACTGGTCCTACCGCCGGGCGGACGGCATTGTAGCCCTCGGCGAGTGCATGCGGCGGCGCCTCGCGGAGCGCCACATTCCCGAACACAAGCTGCACGTGGCGGAAAACTGGGCGGACGGACGAGAGATATTCCCAATCGAACGAAAACGCACTGGGCCTCTCCATATCACTTACTCGGGCAACCTGGGATTGTCGCACGACGTCGATACCATCCTTTACGCGATCAGGGCGTTGAAAGATGACCCCCGGTTCCATTTTCGCTTTATCGGCGGCGGGCAGAGACAAAAGTACGTACAGGAGATATGCGCCGCGGAAACGCTTCGGAATGTCTCTTTTCAATCGTATTGCCCGCGGATACGGCTGGCGGAGAGTCTTTCGGAAATCGACATCGGGCTGGTTACGCAGCGGCCGGCTTCGGCAGGCTCGGTGGTGCCCAGCAAAGTCTACGGACTGATGGCCGCGGGTAGGCCGGTTCTTTACATCGGGCCGCGCACCACGACGCCGTTCTGGATCATCGAACGGTTCCACTGCGGGTGGCAGATCGATTGTGGGGACGGGCCCGGGCTGGTGGCTCTGCTGAACAAACTGGAGTCGCGCCCCGAAATGGTCCCCGCCGCGGGCGCCAGGGCGCGCACGGCCTTTTTGGAGAATTACGACCTCCCTCGGGGCGTTGCCAGGTTCTGCTCGTTGTTGGGCGCCAGCAAGGCCGGCGGCGACTTTATGCCCGAGCAGGTGGGCGTAGCCGTATCCGCCCCGGACCGGGCTTTGGAGATCGACTGAACAGAGCGCAATGTGCCTATATGCGCCGCTTGACGACAACATGACAAAGCACAACTGGAGGACCTGATGAGAACCGTTATCGTGGTGGGCCTTTGCGCCCTGGTAAGCTCTTTCGTCCTGACGCCGTTTTGTCGCGACTTTTTTGGGTTTTTGCAGGTCGTCGACCGGCCCGATTCCGACCGCAAGATCCACAAACGGATTATTCCGCGCGTGGGCGGAATTCCCTTGGCCTTCAGCTATTTCTTTGCCTTCGTCGCCCTGGTGTTCGCCTTATGGACGGGGCTGCTCGAATGGCACGATCCCAGCCTGCAACTGATCTTGCGGCTGTTGCCCGCCGTGGCGATCATCTTCGGGGCCGGCCTCTATGACGATATCCGAGGCCTATCCCCCTGGAGAAAGCTGGTTTGCGAGCTCGTCGCCGGGATTTACGCCGTGTTGGTTGGAGTTCACCTGGCGACCGCGCCAGGCACCCCGCCTCTGCTGGTCTTCGTGGTCGGCGTGATGAGTGTCTTTTGGCTGGTCCTTTGCACCAACGCCATCAACCTGATCGATGGCCTGGATGGATTGGCGACCGGCGTATCGCTGATCGCCGCCGTAAGCCTCTTGATGGCGGCGGCGATTCACCACCGTCCCGGTCTGGCCCTGGCCATGGCCCCCATGGTCGGCTGCCTGGTCGGGTTCCTCTACTATAATTTCAATCCCGCGTCCGTCTTCCTGGGAGACTGCGGAAGCTTGCCGGTAGGATTCCTGCTGGGATGCTACGGCCTGATGTGGCATCAAAGCGGCACTTCGGGCCTGGGCATGGCGGCCCCTCTAATTGCACTGTCCCTGCCGGTGGGAGAAGTGATGATCTCGATTGTGCGCCGCTTCCTTCGCAAGCGGCCCATATTCGGCGCGGACAGCGACCACATCCATCACCGGATTCTCTCCAAAGGCATGAGTCACCGCAGTGCGGCGCTGGTGCTCTACGGAGTCTCCGCTCTGACCGCGTCCCTGGCCGTGCTGCAGACCATCCTTCATCCGCGGATGGCGACTGTCTTGCTGCTTCTGCTGGTCGCCGCGGCTTATGTGGGGTTCCGCTCCTTGCGCTACACGGAGTTTGGAGTGCTCAACCATTTCCTGTTCGCGGGGGACTTTCGCCAGTTGTTACGCACCAAGATCCACCTCAAGGAGTATCAGCAATCGATTGCCGCCGCCACCACCGTGCACGAATGCTGGGCGGTCCTTCGCCATGCCTGCCGGGAAGCCGGGTTCAGCTACGTAGCTATGCGGGTCGATGCCCACGTTTTTGAAGACGAAGCCAAACGCCCGCCAGTGGCGCCTTCCCTTTGGTGCGTGCAGATACCAATCAGCGGATCTGATTTTGTAGTGTTCCGGCACGATCCAAGGATGACCGAACTGGCGCTTCTGATCGCTCCCTTCGCGGAAGCCCTCCGGTCGAAGTTGGGCCCGCCCGAAACTGTCGCCGAACACGCGGCGGCTCATATGACGAAAGTCAGTACGGCCTTGGCAAGTTGAGTCCCATGATCGCCACGGAAACTTCAATGAATACGGCGTTCCGACAATCCGAGTATGACGCCATCGTGATCGGCGGCGGGTTTTACGGCTCCACTCTCGCGTCCGTTCTCGCGGCGCGGCTCCCTCGCATTCTGCTTCTCGAGCGGGAGGCGGAGTTGCTGACGCGGGCGTCCTACGCCAACCAGGCGAGGGTGCATAACGGATATCACTATCCCAGAAGCCTCCTCACCGCCAAAAGCTCGGCCGTCAACTATCCGCGGTTCATGCAGGACTTCCCGGACTGCATAGACCGCAGCTTCGTTCACGTCTATGCGATTGTCCGGGACACTTCCAAGGCGACCGCCTATCAGTTCAGGAAACACTGCGAACAGGTTGGAATTCCGCTGACCAAGGCCCAGCCTGCCATCCAAAAGCTGTTCAATCGGGCCATGATTGAAGATATCTTCGTCGTGGAGGAGTGCGCCTTCGACGCCGTTAAGCTCCGCGCCCGCATGACCGAACGGTTGCGCGCCCTCGATATCGAAACGGCCTGTAACTGCGAAGTGGACCGTATTCGGACCAACTCCGCGCAGGACCTGAGCGTCGTGCTGCGGGATGGCACGGAGTTAGGAACTCAGTACGTGTTCAACTGCACGTACTCCGGCATCAACCAGCTCTTGGCGCGATCGGGACTGCCCAGACTGCCTCTCAAGCATGAGATGGCGGAGCTCGCGCTGATTCAGATGCCGCCCGCGCTGGAGCATGTCGGCGTAACGGTGATGGACGGACCGTTCTTCTCGAGCCTGCCTTTTCCATCGACCGGGCTGCACACGTTGTCGCACGTTACGTATACGCCCCATGAGGCTTGGAGCGATCTCGATGAGGCCGTACCCCGGTCGGCCGATCTCGCGCGATCCTCGAAAAGCATGTTTATGCTGAAGGACTGTCAGCGCTACATGCCCGCGCTGCGCGAGGCGCGCTATGTGCGATCGCTGTTCGAAACGAAAACCGTTCTATTGCGAAACGAAATAGACGACGGACGGCCGATCCTGTGCTGCCGCGATCACGGGGCAAAAGGGGTTTTTGTCATTCTGGGCGCGAAACTGGACAATATATACGACATCGTTCAGACCATGGACGCCGAACAGGTGAAAGCGAGGACTATGCATGCGCAAAGCTTCTAAATCCACTCAAACAAGAACCGGAAACCAGCCGCAGCCAAACGGGGATGTGCTCATTTCGGTTTTGGCCATTGTACCGGACGATGGCGAAGCAATGGAATCGTTCGTGGCGTCCACGCTCGAGATCCTCGATAAGCACTACGCCTACTATGAGCTGCTGCTGATCGATAATGGCTCTCCACTGGACGTCTATTGCAGGCTGCAGGAACTCCAGGGCCGGCTTCCGAACGTGCGCGTAGTGCGGCTCTCGAGACGTTACAGCACCGAAGTCTCGCTCGCCGCCGCGCTGGACCATTCGATCGGCGACTACGTCGTTTTGATCGAACCCGCCCTGCACCCGCCCGAGGTCATTCCGCAATTGGTGTCGGCCGCCATGGACGGGTGCGACTCGGTAACCGCCATGCCCGCTGGCCAGCGCGACAGTCTGCTCGACCGGCTGTTCTGCCATCCGGCGTATCGCCTCGCCAGCATCCTTCTTGGGTTTGAGCTGCGGCCGAATGAGTCGACTTTCAAGGTGTTCAGCAGGCGGCTGGTAAACTCGATCGTACGAATTCGCAGCAAGAACCGCTATTTGAGCTATCTTCACGCGTCGGTGGGACTGCGCCAGAGCGCCATTTCGTATGAAGGCGCGAAGCGTGGCGGGAAACGCTCCGCGGTGGGGCATACAATCGGGCGTTTAAACGCGGTGGCCAATATTCTGGTGGCCAATACCGCTATCCCGTTGCGTTTCGCCTCCATGCTGGGGCTCCTGGCGAGCGCCGGGAACCTCGCCTACCTGGCGTACATTTTCGTCGTGACATTGGTGAAGTCGCGAATCGCCGAAGGCTGGCTGACCATCTCAATAACCAATACGACAATGTTTCTCCTGCTTTTCACCATTCTGACCATCCTTTCCGGATACGTCGCGCGAATACTCGACGAGACGAAGGAGCAGCCGCTGTACTTCGTCGAGTCGGAGACCAATAGTACTGTGTCCAGGTCTATCGCGCGTCCAAACGTCGTTTACGAACAGGTCGAACAACCGTTCGAGAGCGACCGCCTGAGCGCCTGATGGCCAATCGCGCTCAAATCGTTCTTTTTGCGCTGTCCTTCGCCGCTCCCTGCGCGGCCGTGAGCGCCGACAGGGAGTGGCGCGACTACGGCGGCGACGCCTCGCGCACCTGCTTCTCTGGGGCGTCCCAGATACGCAAAGAGAACGTGCGGAATCTTCGCGTCGCCTGGACGTACCACGCGGGCGGCCGAAGCGATGCCCTGAAGAGTTCCATGGAGTGCAATCCGCTGATCGTGAGGGGCGTGATGTACGTCACGTCTCCGGTGTTGGAGGTTATTGCGCTCGATGCGGAGACGGGGCGCGAGATCTGGAAGTACAATCCCTTTCCGGAACGTCCCAGTTATACCCGGCTCTGGGCGGCGGTCGCGCTGTTGTGGGCGCTCCTCCTGGCCGGGGCGGTGATGCTTCGAAGGTTCGTGTCGCGGCGGCGTGTCCGGCCCATCGCGACGCCGTCGTGTCAGTTTCACGCATGGCTTCTGGCGACGGTGTTTCTGCTGGCCGGCGGATCGGGCCTCCCGGGGCGGTGGATCGGCGCCGCGATGCGCCATATCCTGCCGGACCCCATGCGGGAACAGAAGCATTCCGGCCCGAGCCGCGGCGTAACCTACTGGGAGGATGGATTGGACCGGCGCATTCTGTTCGCCGGCGGCCATAAGTTGATCGCCCTGGATGCCCGGACCGGCGCTCCGATGCCCGGCTTCGGCAAGAGTGGCGTGATTGACCTGACGGAGGGGCTGGGACGCAACATCGACGGATTGGGTTTTACGGTCACCTCGCCGGGAGTCGTCTATAAGGATCTGGTCATCGTCGGTTCCATGGTCGGTGAAGGGCCGGAACCCGCCGCCCCCGGCCACGTCCGCGCCTATGACGTGCGCACCGGCGAGCAAAGATGGATCTTCCACACCATTCCGCAACCCGGAGAGACCGGCTACGACACCTGGCCCGCCGGCGCGTGGGAAACTGTGGGCGGAAGCAACGCGTGGGGAGGAATGACTGTAGACGGTGAGCGGGGCCTCGTGTTTGTGCCTCTCGGTTCCGCCACGTTCGATTTCTACGGCGGGGACCGCGCCGGCAAGAACCTGTTCAGCGATTGCCTCGTGGCCCTGCGGGCGGATGACGGAAAACTCGTCTGGTATTACCAGATGGTGCACCACGATCTTTGGGATTACGACCTGGCGTCGGCGCCCACCCTGGCCACCATACGGCATAACGGAAAGCCTATGGATGTGGTCGTCGAGGCTACAAAAAACGGCTTCGTCTTCGTTCTGGATCGTGATACCGGCAAGCCCGCTTTTCCAGTGGAGGAGCGGCCCGTGCCGGCATCCAGCCTGGAAGGCGAACAGGCGTGGCCCACTCAGCCGGTCCCGGTGAAGCCCGCAGCCCTTTCCCGTATGGAGATCGCCGAATCCGATCTGACCGATCTTTCGCCCCAGGCCCATGCATCCGCCTTGTTGAAGTTTCAAGAGATAGCTGGAGCCGGCATGTTTGCGCCGCCCAGCAAACGGGGCACAATCCTCATACCCGGGTTGCACGGCGGAGCCAATTGGGGCGGCGCATCCCTCGATCCGCGCACCGGCCGCCTGGTAGTGAATACCAACGACATCCCGTACCTGTTGGAGATCGTGGACGCTAAGCCGGGCTCGGGCTTTCGATACGGTTTCCGCGGCTTCAACCGATTCGTGGACGACCAGGGATACCCGGCTGTCAAGCCGCCATGGGGGCGCCTGACGTCAATCGATCTGAATAGCGGGGAAATCGTCTGGCAGGAGCCATTCGGCGAATACAAGGAGCTCACGGCCCGCGGGCTGCCGGTGACCGGCGCCGAGAATGCCGGCGGTTCCATTATCACCGCGTCCGGCCTCGTTTTCATCGCAGCCACCAAAGACAGGATGTTTCGGGCATTCGATATCGATACCGGAAAAATACTCTGGCAAACCGAGTTGCACGCCGCTGGGCATGCCACGCCAGCGACGTATGAAGTGAAGGGCAGGCAATACGTGGTCATCGCCGCTGGCGGTGGCTCGATGGTGGAAAGCCCCTCCGGAGACGAATACGTGGCGTTCGCTTTATCCGATCCGCAATGACCACCATGACTCCAGCACAGACAACGTCCACCCTGCGGTTGGTGGCATTCGGGGATAACCCAATGCCAGTCGCCCGGGTTCGCTGTTCTAACCCGACCGGGCTGAGGTCGCGCCCGAATCGCACGGGAAATAAGAACCAATGAGGCCAAATCGTTATCAAAACGCTTTACAGCATCCAGCGGCCGTGTCACCGGACCGCTTGGCGGAGCAGAGTCGGCCGGAAAGCGTCTCATACCGCAATGCTGTTCTCGAACCTGCGTCCGTGGCGGACCCTTTGTGGCCCCAAGCGCAAGCCCAAGAAACCGCCCAACCGACCGCGGCGGCGATGGAAGGCTTCTTCACGGTGGATGTGGAGGACTGGTTTCACATTCTCGATGTCGGGGGTCCGCAAATCGAGGAGTGGGACGCTCTTCCGTCGAGAGTGGAGCAGAACTTCGAACGCCTCCTCGACCTGTTTAGCGAAAAGAAGGTCGTCACCACTTGCTTCTTCCTGGGCTGGGTGGCTCACCGCTTTCCCCATTTGGTTAAAGAGGCTGCCCGCCGGGGACACGAAATCGCGTCCCACGGCTATGCCCATCGGCTGAACTATGGACTCACCCGCGAGCAACTCTACCAAGACCTGCTCCGGGCGCGTTTGATCCTGGAAGACGCCGCTGGAACGGCCGTCAGTGGTTACCGCGCACCCGGCTTTTCCGTGGTGGAGTGCCTCTTCGATACTCTGGCGGAGGCCGGCTATCGCTACGATTCCTCCATCTTCCCCGCTCCTCACGGGCACGGCGGAATGCCCGGCGCTCCACTCGGATTCCACTCGATCCAGTGCAAGAATGGCCGAACACTGTTCGAGTTCCCCATCACCGTTTCCAGCGTTTTCGGCAAATCGGTTTGTGTCTCCGGAGGCGGGTATATGCGGCTGTTTCCCTACTGGTTTATCAATCGCAAATCCCGCCAGGTCGTAAATGAGGGGCGCCCGGTAGTCTTCTACATCCACCCCAGGGAAATCGACCCAAACCATCCCCGCCTTCCAATGAGCGCGTACCGCGGGTTCAAGTCGTATGTCAATCTTGCTGCAACCGCGTCCAAGGTGTCCCGTATTTTAAGCGACTTTCGAGTGACTACCTTTCACCAATACCTTATATCGCATGAGACGAACGGAGGCTCAAAGCAATGACCACCCATCGCACCCAAGGGTTCTTTCACCAATATGCAGGGAATTTCGATGCTATCTACAGCAATCGCGGCGGCCTGATCGACGGCCTGCTGAACAACTTGTTTCGCAGGAGCATGAAGCTTCGCTTCGTATACTCGGTGGAACGCTGCTCACCGATACACGGCAAGACTGTCCTGGACGTAGGCTGCGGTCCCGGGCATTATGCCATAACCCTGGCGCAGCGCGGGGCCGAACGGGTGCTGGGGATCGATTTCGCCGACGGAATGCTCAAGATCGCCGAAGAACATGCCCGTCAGGCGGGCGTCGGGAGCCGCTGCGAATTCCGAGTGGCCGACTTTCTCGCCTTTTCTTCGCCCAGGTCCTTCGACTATGTAATTCTCATGGGCTTTATGGACTACATGTCCGATCCTCGGAAAGTCATTGAAAAGGCGCTGTCGCTGTCGCGCTCCAAAGTCCTTTTGTCCTTCCCCATGGCGGGCGGGCTGCTCGCATGGCAGAGGAAGCTCCGTTACCGCAGCCGTTGCGACTTGTATTTGTACCGCCGCGACGAATTGGAAGCGCTGTTCGGATCGTTCGATAATATCACTTACGCTATCGAGCCGATCGCTCGCGACTTCTTTGTAACCGTGAATTTAGCTCCCGTCTCTGCGCCGTTCGATTCCGAGCGCCGTTTAACGGCGCAGAGTAGCTGAAGCGCAAGCTGGGTGCGCCTGCCGCGCGCCGCCGGACGGGAGCGGTTGTAGATCCCGAAATTGCTCTAATGTGGAGGCGAGATGAAGTTTTCAACGATCGCGATTATGTCCGTGACGGGCGCGGCTTTGTTGGGTGCGGGGGTCTTGATCCGATCCAGCCGCCCGCTGGTGGCCTCGGTCACGTTTGATGGGAAAGGCATCAAATCGCTGCAGTGCAACAACGTGGAGTACATCGCGGACGGTGAGTTTCGCGTCGAACGCGTCACGCTGAGAAAGGCGAACGGCGAAACCTACCAAGGCGAGAAGTCGGGCGCCGTAATCATGGATGTTCAGCGCCAGCACTTGACGCGGACCTTTCCGTGGGGCACTGTACAGGTGACCTATGCTACGGCCCACAATCAACTGAACCTGAGCATCCAGACCACCAATAACTCGCCCGATACCATTGAAAGCCTGTTGTTCCAGCCCTTGGCCTTGAAGTTTCCCGAGAAGCTTCAGGAATACGACGGGACGACGCCGCTGCTGGCCCACAACATCGGCGACATCGGGCTGGTGCGGGCCTCATACGGCTCGGGCTCGATTGTGATTGCCAGCGAGGATATCACCCAGCCGCTTATGGTGGGCTTTCCCTGGGCGAACGACCGGCCGCATAACACCGTGTTTCCCCTCAGCGTTCACACCGGCCGCATCCCCACATATCCCGACAGTTATCCGAGAATAGATAGGCCGATCCCGCCCAAAGGCACGGACCAGTACGATGTGAGTATTCGGTTTGCCCACGCCGATACGAGTGCGGATAAGGTTGCGCCCGATCTTTATAAACGCTTCCGGGCGGCCTTCCCATACGAGTTGAAATGGTCGGACCGGCGCCCCATTGGGGCGATTTTTCTGGCCACAGCCGGGCAAAACAACGCAGCCAATCCGCAAGGATGGTTTGGCGACGCCCACCTGAATGTTGGGACTCCATCGGGCAAGGCGGATTTTCGCCAGAGGCTTCTGGTGCTTGCCGATAGCGCGATCGCAGTTATGAAGAGCATGAATGCCCAGGGCGCGATTACCTGGGATATCGAGGGGCAGAGATTCGCCAGTGACGTCTCTTACCTGGGCGATCCTCGAATAGTGAATACGGTGGCCCCCGAAATGGCCGACGTCGCCGACGAATATTTTCAGCGTTTCCGCAATGCCGGATTGCGGGTAGGGGTCACCGTGCGGCCTCAGCAGCTCACTATCTCGGGCGCCCGAGCCACTCAGACGGCGGCGGCGGACCCCGCGCAGCTCCTCATCGACAAGATCGAGTACGCCAAGAACCGCTGGGGAATCACGATGGCTTACATCGACTCGAATGTCGACGCCGACACCAACAATCCGATGGATCCGGCGGTCATACAAAAAGTCGCCGCCGCTTTTCCCGACGTCCTGCTGATTCCGGAGCATTCCGGCCTTCGCTACTATGCGTATTCGGCTCCGTACAAAGAACTGCGCCGAGGCGAGGTGTCCACGTCCGCGGATGTCCGCGGCGTGTATCCGAATGCATTCTCGCTGATCTACACCGCGGACGGGCCTCTCGACCTTTATCACAAGAGTCTGGTCAAGGCCGTTCAAGAGGGTGACAGCGTCATGTACCGGACCTGGTACGCCGACCCCCAAAACGAAAAAGTCAAGAGCCTGTTCGCGCGATGACGGCGTTGGGGAGTTGGAAGTCTTTCATGCGCCGGTCTTCATTCTTCAGGCAAACACGATCGGTCGCATCTCCCTTCGCTTGCCGGAGCATTTCCGTTTTGTCTTCTGGCTCTTCGCTCTCCTGGGGGGCATCGCAGCCACCTTCGGGGCCGCCCTTCCGTCGTGGAATCTTGTCGAAAAGCACTGCTTGCGGCTAAAGCGCCTTTTTGTGGTCAAGGGCGTGTCTTCTCCGGCTTAGCGCCACCGCGAGCGCGCCTGTCAATCCGAATAGCAGAAATCCCAGGACCACTGCCCTGGCTGCGGCCGGCGGCGCAGGCGCCGCTGCGGGAGACTCGACGGCGCCCATATCCACCGCCGCGCCCTGCTGCCGGGGAGAGCCATAGAAATCCTCGGAAATCGGGCGCCTCGATGAAAATGTCGAGATGGGCGAAACCGCATCTATGGCCCGCGAACCCTTCCGCAGTCGATAGTTGCCATGCGCCCGGTCTTGGAACATCGGATCGCCTTGCAAGGACCCCGCGTCGAGACCCGAGGATTGCCATTGAGCCAGACTCATATCGCTGTCGTTGAACGTTGCCCGGGGACCATAGAAGTTGTCCCGGACTTCAACAAAGTCGGCCTCGGGCGGCCGTTCGTTCCACTGTTTTACCACCCGGCCCGGCGACAGAAGAATGTTGCCATAGTAACTCAGCTTGGCGCCGGAGGCGCCGCCCCTGTCTATGGCAATGCAGGTAGTCGATGGAAGTGCGTGCGGATCGACGGCAATTGTACTGAATCGTAAAATGTTTCCGGTCCCGCGGGAAACCACCGCACTCTGATACCAGGAGGTCCCCAAATTCGTCCCATCGATGATCATGTTTTGGAAGGTAAGGTCGGAGCCGCTCATGTCCAACGTCGCGGACGGGCCGGTGATGCGCATGCCATCGAATAGAATGTTCCTGCCGTAAACCTCGACCCGCGCGTTTTGAACCAGACCTCCGCGGACCTCGATTGCAGTGGAGGAGTCTTCGTCGTCGGCGACGGAGAAGTTCCCTCCAAGGGAGATCATCTTGTCCACCAGAACCGACGTGAGGCTGGGGCCGTGGCTGTAAAACGCGAAGTAAGAGTCCCCGTCCTGTGGGTCTTCCGGATGGTCCCAGACGCAGTTATGCCATTCCGAAGTCTGGTCGGGCAAGGGGCTGCTGGCGTCCCCGTACGATACGTACGCAATGGCGCCTCCATGCCCCAACCCCGGCATGGCCCAGGCGGCGTACAGGTTCCTTGCCACCACCTGCGTCGAATTGATCACTCCGAAATGGTGCTTCCCGGCTCGATAGGCTTCGCAGTGATCCATCAAGACGTCCTGGCTGCCCATGATACGGAAGGCGTAGCCCCCGTCGGGCGCAGCGCTCTCATCCGCAACCAGGTTGTAAAACGCCAGGTGACTCTTGTAATTGCTGAAGATCACGTCTTCGCGAATTACGGCGGTATAGAGCTTGCCATCGAAGCGAGGGTCGGAGCCCGAAGAATTGATAGTAAGCGTGGAACCGCTAAACGACCAGAAAAACGGCGCCGGTGGCGCGTTATCGGGCTTCTTGTAGTTAAGAAACTTGTGATCGGCCAGAACGGCCAGTACCGGAGTCGCAATAGAGTAGGCGTAGAGGGCGTTTCCGGCCGGCCGGAATTCGCTGTTCGCGAGAACAATGCTTCCAAGGAACTTCGGCTTGGCTCCGGCGCCATAATCGCCAAATGTGATAGGGTTGCCTGTCTCGCCGCTTGCTGGAACTTTGAGTGACTCCCGCCATTCTCCTCCCCTTTGGAACAAGACGTTATCTCCCGGCTTCAGAGGGCTGCCGTTCACCTTGGCGAGAGTCCGCCAGGCGGTCCGCGGACTGCGTCCGTCTGCATTGTCGTGGCCGGACGGGCTGACGTAATAAGTCGCGCCTTTGCCCAGAGGAACCGGAGGAGGCGGCTCAAGCGCGACTGTGATCTGGCGGCGGACCGATCCCGCGGAGTTGGTGGCAGTTAGGGTGTAGGTGGTGGTCTCCGGAGGGCTGACATAAATGGAAACGCGCCCCGTCACATCGCCGATGCCCTGGTCGAGTGACAGGGTGGAGGCCCCCGTGGCCGACCAGGAGAGCTGCGCTACGCCCGACTCAATCACCGCAGGCGACGACGTGAAAGCGCGAATCGCCGGCCGGTCCGTTGCGGCGCCCAGAGGATGCAGCAACAACGCTCCGATGAGCGCGGTTGCATGAGCCATCCTGAAGTGGAACATCATCATTGCCGCCCCCCGCGGCGAGCCGCTCCGATCCATCCCTTTGTAATCCCATCATCGCACAACGTCGGCGCAACCTCTGGTGAGGAGACGAACAGTAGCGGCCCGCCTTTTGCGAATTTCGGCCCGAACTGGGGAAACTACCTGGCGGAATTGGGCAATGCGAACGCCACGTAGGCGTCGCCCGTGGGTCCACCGAGCTTGCCGCCGCCGGTAGCGGCGATCACTATATACTGGCGGCCGTTCACCTGGTAGATCGAGGGAGGCGCGAATCCGCCAAAAGGCAGCTTGGAACTCCAAAGTTCATGGCCGTTTCTCTTGTCGAACGCGCGAATCTTGAGATCGCGCGTTCCGGCGCAAAAAACCAGGCTGCCGGCGGTCACGGACGCGCCGCCGAAATTCTCGGTGCCGGTCTTGGGGATCCCCAGGCGCGTGAGCTCGTCATACTCGCCCAGGGGAACTCTCCAGACGATTTTGCCTGTATTGAGATCGATGGCGTTCAAGAGGCCCCAAGGAGGTTTGCACCCCGGGTACCCTTGATCGTCCAGAAGTTTTGGATAGCCGTTGGGCAAGTAGGTGTAATGGGCGTTGGCGTCCGGCGCGGCCGTTTGCGGAAGGTCGCGATCGAAGAGAAAGTCCAGGAGTTTCCGCCGCTGATCGGGAGCCATCTCCACGGGAGGCATGGAGTTGCGTCCCCTCCTGATGATATCGACGGCCTCATCGTCCAACATGCGATTCCCGAGGCCCAAAAGCGGGGGAGCCATGCCGGCCCCTTTGCGATTGTTCCCATGACAGCCGGCGCAGAATTGCCCGTAGGCCGTCTCTCCCGGCGTGGGCGGCTGGTTCGGATCGCGCGCCGCTCCGGCGCGAACGCGCATGACAGTCATGATCCACGGAAGTTCATTCGAGCTTACATAAAGCCACCCGTTGGAAGGATCGAAAGACGCTCCGGTCCATTGCGCGCCGCCATGTACGCAGAAATAGACCGTGGGCTTTCCCGGTTCAAAGGGCTGGAACCATCCAAGGTTGGCGCCGGCGATCTGTTTTGCCACGTAGGAGTGAGCGCGGTCGGACAGATTGGTTACATCATCCTCTGTAAATACCTGGCGGGCAAAAGGCTGTGGCAGATCGAAGACAGGTTGGTAAGGAGAAGTGGTCTCGCCGGGCAGCTTGGAAACGGGAGCACGCCGCAGACGATAAGGGAAGAGTGGTTTGCCCGTGCCGCGGTCGAGCAGCAGAGTGTTGCCGATCTTGGTGACCTGGGCTACCGCATCCACGCGTCTGCCGTTGTGCGTCACGGTGACCAGGTTGGGTGGGGCGGGGATATCCAGGTCCCAGATGTCATGGCGGATTTCCTGAAAGGACCACAGCAGCCGCCCGGTTCGGGCCTCCAGCGCGATTACGCAATTGGCGTATTCATTTTTTCCGGGATGGTCTAAGCCCAGAAAATTCGGATGGGGAGATCCGGTAGAGGCATACACAATGCCTCGTTTCGCGTCCACGGCCATGCCGCCCCAATCGTTTCCGCCGCGATCGACGTCCTCCTGCCCCGGCGCGGGCTTCCCTAAGACGTCGAATCTCCAAAGTTGTTTTCCCGTTGCCAGGTCATAGCCGAGAATGACGTTCCAGTTAGCCACTACGATCACGTCCTGAAAAATCACGGGAGCCACCACGCCGCCCGAGGAGACTTTGCCATTCCGTCCGAAGCCGCTTACCGGACGGCCGGTCTTGGTATCCAGGGCGAAGAGGTACGCGCCGGAGGTGAAGAAAAGCCGTGGACTTAGCGCGCCGTTGCCCGGCCAGTAAACCAGACCCCGTTGAGCCGGGTGTCCTTCCGGGGTAAATCGCCAAATCTCGGAGCCGTTCTCGGCGTTGACCGCCACAATATGATTGCCCGCCGTGGGAGCGTACATGACGCCATTGGCGATTACCGGGTTGCACTGGATGTTGGCGGCTCCGTCCTTGGAATGATAGGTCCAGGCAACCTGGAGATTCTTGACGTTTTCGGTATTGATCTGGGTAAGTGAAGAATAGCGGCTGTCCGCGTCGTCTCCTTGCGAACGCAGCCAGTTCTCGCGGTTTGGATCGGTCGGAATCGCCGGAGTCAATTCCGCGTCCGTGGCGGCCGGTACGTCCTGGTATTCCGGCAGGGACGCCCGTTGAAGCGGGTCCTCGAGCTTAGCCGAGGGATCGGCGTTGGCGCTGCCGCCGCCCGGGTGCAGCGACGCCGGGCGGCCGAACTCGTCGGTAGCGTGCCGCCTCTTCATGATCCTGTAACCGCCCAAGCAGGCCCCGATCACAAACACCGCTAAGGCGGCGCCGTAGAGTTTTCTCTTCATTCGCTGTACCTATAACGCCCTTTATCCGGCCAGCCAAAAGGTCTCTGGGAATATACTAGCAGCCCGGCCAGGCTATCCCTTCAAATCCCGGAACGCTTCTTCGATCTCACGTTTCGCTTCGGCCGATGGCGGGCTCAGCGGCAGCCGCGGCGGTCCCCCGTAATACCCATTCAAATCCATGGCGTGTTTCAGCCCGGGAATTCCATACTTCACGGTCACCAGTTTGGCCGCATGGGCGATGCGGTTCTGCCAATCCATGCCGGCCGCTTCCTCGCGCTTCAGATGGGCTTCCCAAATCGCGATGCAGGAATAGGGCGCCGCGTTGGCATAGGCCAGGATGGCGCCGCACGCCCCCATGAGCAGGGAAGGCCACAGGGTCGGCGCGGAACCGACCAGCACGTGAAACCCGGCCCGCCTTTCGCGAACCATCTGCATCACTTTCTCGAGGTTCCCGGAGCTCTCCTTGATGCCGATGATATTGGGGTGCTCGGAAAGCGCGGCCACCGCTTCGGCGGGAATATCCACGCCGGTGGTCTGCGGCCAGTTGTAAATGATCACGGGAATCCGCGTCTGGTCGGCCACGGCGCGGTAATAAAGCATCTGCGTCTCCGCTCTGGTGGCCGCGTTTTTGTAATAGTGCGGCGTGCGCACCATGGCCGCCTTGTAGCCCATTTCGGCGGCGGCGTTGGTGAGGCTGACGGTCTCGCGAACGCTCTCTACCCCGGTTCCCGCGATCAGCAGCTTGTCCGGCGCGGCGTAATTCGCGACCATCCCCCACAGCGTCGCCTTTTCTTCCGAGGTGAGCATCACGCTCTCCCCGGTGGACCCCATCACAACATACCCGCTAAGCGCCGTGCGGTTCCACTTCTCCACGTTGTGCCGCACTTTGGCGGGATAGATGTCGCCATTCGAATCGAACGGAGTGGCGATGGGCGGAAAGATACCTTGTATTTTCATGGCGGTTGTTCTTCTCACTTAGAATTCTCCGCGTCTCCGCGTCTCCGCGTCAAGAGGCGGTTTCCCGCCGACCTCGGTCCTCGGGTCCAATGCCGCGTGCTAGCATGACTCTCTCCCCATGGTCGATATCCACAGCCATGTCCTTTGCGGGATGGACGACGGGGCCTCCACCATGGAGGAGAGTCTGGCCCTGCTCGAGATCGCGCGGGAGAGCGGCACCACCGACATCGTGGCCACGCCGCACTGCAATCCCCAATACGCCTACCAGCCGGAGTTGGTGGATCGCGCCGTGGCGAAGCTCAACGCCCGCGCAGGCGGGAAGCCCAAGGTCCACCGCGGTTGTGAATTCCATCTCACTTTCGACAACATCGATCTGCTGGTGAACCAGCCTTCGGCCTACACCATCAACGGCGGGCAGTACCTGTTGATAGAATGCCCCGACTCGCACGTCGGTAAGCACACCGAGCCGGTGCTCGAACGCCTGCTCGAGCGGGGACTGGTTCCCATCGTCACGCACCCGGAGCGCAACCCGATGCTCCAGCGGAAGATCGATAGGGTGGCGGCCTGGGTGGAACTGGGTTGTCTGACCCAGTTGACGGCGTTCTCGATTACCGGCGCCTTCGGCGGAGCGGCGAAAACGGCCGCCGTCCAGCTCCTGGAAAGCGGCCTGGCGCACGTTGTGGCCAGCGACGCTCACAACCCGAAGCACCGGCATACCAGCCTACGCGAGGCCTATGCGGCGGTCCAGTCGCGTTGCGGCCACGCCGCTGCCGTACTGCTCTTCGAGGCCAACCCCAGAAGGATCGTCGAAGGGCTGCCGGTTCCCGGCGGCAGGCAGCCATACGGCCGGCCGCCAGGGCTGCTGCGGCGGCTGTTTTCCCGCCGTCCGGCCTGAACCGTCCTCCACGCCGCCCTTGACAAGCCTGGAGGCTTGTCTTCCCGGCGTACGTTCATCTCCCCACCAGCAGCGACGCATTTATGGCGCGCAAGCGTGAGGAACTGGCCTCGGAGAACTGAGCTCGTGCTGTTTGTGCTCGATGCCAGCGCGATGATCGCGTACCTCAGAGACGAACCGGGCGCCGGGCGCGTGTCCGAGGCGCTATTGGACCCCGATGGACAGTGCATCGCCCACGTACTGAACCTGTGTGAAGTGTTCTACGATTTCCAGCGGGGAAACTCGGGGAAACTCGTGGGGAAACTCGTCCGGGAAACTCGTCTCCGGGAAACTCGTCAGCCTGAACTGCGCGATTTTCTTGAGAGCCTCGGGCTGCTGGTGATACTACGACGTATATGCCTCGGCGCGGCCGCTGTATCCTGCCTGGCGTCGCTTGCCACGTGACGCAGCGCGGAGTGGACAGGCGGGAGACGTTTTCATCCGACGCCGACCGCGAAACATACCTGAGCCTGATTCGGCGGAACCTGGAAGACGCCGGAGTCGCCCTGCTCGCCTGGTGTTTGATGACCAACCATACCCATTTGATCGCGATGCCCCAGCGGGAGGACTCTCTTTCGGTTTTGCTGCGGCGGGTTCACGGGCGATACGCGCAGTACTACAATGCGCGGCACGGGCGAAGCGGCCACCTGTGGCAAAACCGCTACTTCGCCTGTTGCCTGGGTCCGAGCCACCTGTGGGCCGCCTTGGCATATGTAGAGATGAACCCGGTCCGTGCCGGGCTTGCGGAACGGCCCGGCGACTACCGTTGGTCCAGCGCCGGCGCGCACCTCGGAACAAGGGACTCGTGCGGGCTGATCGATCTGGAGTGGTGGGGGCGGGAGTCCGGTGGGGTGGACTGGGGACGAACCCTGAGCGGGCCGGGCCGCGAGCCGTCCGAATCGCTGAAGCGCTGCACCTATGCCGGGCGTCCGTTTGGCGATGAAGAGTTCGTTAGGGGGATCTCGGAGCAGTTTGGCCGACACTGGGTGCGCGGGCGTCCCAGGAAGGAGCCAGTCGCCGCCGCGGCGGCAATTGACATGAGGCAACTGGCGTTGTTTGCGGAGCGCACAGGCACAGCGGAAAAATCGCGCAGTTCAGGCTGTTTGAATGTATAAGGACGCAAATGGCGAAGGGTTCTCCTGAAGGGTACAATGCGGAGACCGGCTTTGCAGAGTCGGCTCAGAAACCTCAAACAGGAGAACCC
>JBEKPK010000069.1:0-20638 GCA_049520795.1 Bryobacteraceae bacterium | reverse complement strand
CTGGCTCGATTATTTCCGGCGAACTCATTCCGATGCCGCCTGCCTGAGCGCGGGCGGATGCGTGGCCTACTATCCCACCAAGATTCCATTGCACTATCGCAGCCAGTGGCTGGGAGACCGCGATTCGTTCGGCGAACTGGTGGCCGGCGCCCGCAAGCTGAACATGGTGGTGCTGGCGCGCACCGATCCGCACGCCGTGCATCAGGATGTCTACGACGCCCACCCCGATTGGATCGCGGTGGACGCGCAGGGCCGCAAGCGGCGCCACACGTCCATGCCGGAGCTGTGGTTCACCTGCGCGCTGGGGCCCTACAACTTCGAGTTCATGACCGCGGTCACGCGCGAGATCGTGTCGCTGTACCAGGTGGACGGGATCTTCAGCAACCGCTGGTCGGGCTCGGGCATGTGCTACTGCGAACACTGCCAGCGCAATTTCAAAGCCGCCTCGGGAATGGACCTGCCGCGCACCAGCAGCCCGCAGGATCCCGCGCGGCGGGCCTTCATGGAGTGGAAGCAGAAGCGCCTTTTCGCGCTGTGGCGGGTGTGGGATGACGCCATTCGCGGGGCCAATCCGAACGCCCGCTACATCGCCAATGCGGGCGGAGGCGCGCTCAGCGAGCTGAATATGGTGACCGTGGGAGAGCTTGCGCCCACGCTGTTCGCCGACCGCCAGGCGCGCAGCGGCGTGACGCCTCCATGGGCCAACGGCAAGAACGGCAAGGAGTACCGCGCCACCATGGGGAAGAAGGCCATCGGCGGCATTTTCAGCGTGGGAGTGGAGGAAGCTTATCGCTGGAAGGATTCGGTGCAGAACGCGGCCGAAGTCCGCTTGTGGGTGCTCGATGGCATCGCCAACGGCCTGCATCCCTGGTTCACCAAGTTCAGCGGCACGCTGCGCGATAAGCGCTGGCTGAAACCGGTGGAAGACCTTTACACCTGGCACTTCCGCAATGAGCGCTTTCTGCGCAACGAGGAGCCGCTGGCGCGCGTGGCCATGGTCTACTCCCAGCAGACCGCGCAGTTCTACGGCGCCCGCGTGGAGGATCACACGCTGGGCTACTACCAGGCGCTAATTGAGGCGCGCATTCCCTTCGAGATGGTTCACGACGGCCTGCTCGACGCCGCCCATGTGGACCGTTTCAAAACGCTCATTCTGCCGAACATCGCCGCCCTCTCCGACGCGCAATGCCGGCAGATCCGCGAGTACGTGGGGCGCGGCGGCGGCCTTGTGGCCACGTTCGAGACCTCGCTCTATGACGAATGGGGCGTGCGGCGCAAGGACTTCGGGCTGGCGGATCTCTTCGGCGCTTCCTACGACGGCGGCATGGATTCACGCATGATGAACTCCTACCTGCGCCTGGAGACCGACCCGTCGACCGGCAAACGCCACCCCATACTAGCCGGCCTGGAAGACGCCGACCGGATCATCAACGGCGTTTCGCGCCTGCACGCCAAGCCGGCGGCGGAATACCGCAACCCGCCGCTGACGCTGATCCCCTCCTACCCCGACCTGCCCATGGAAGAGGTGTTTCCGCGCGTGGAGAAGACCGGCACGCCGGAGGTCTACGTGCGCGAGACAGGCCAGGGGCGCGTGGCCTATTTCCCCTGGGATATCGACCGTGTCTTCTGGGAGATTCTCGCGTCCGACCACGGCAAGCTCCTGCGCAACGCGGTGGACTGGGTAACTAACGAGCCGCGGCCCGTGACAGTGACCGGCCCGGGCGTGCTCGATGTGACGGTGTGGGCTCAGAAGGATTCCATGACCGTTCACTTAGTCAACCTGACCAATCCCATGATGATGAAAGGGCCGACACGGGAGTTCATCCCGCTGCCCGCGCAGGACGTGGCCATCCGCCTGCCGACAGGCAAACGCCCGCGCAAAGTCACCCTGTTAGCCGGCAACCAGACGCCGCGCACTCAGCAATCGAACGGAGAGTTGCGGCTGCGCGTGCCCTCGATACTGGATCATGAGGTGGTGGCCGTAGAGTGGTGAGGGGCTCGGAGCCCGACGCCGGTCCCGGTTATTCCGCCGGACACCGGCTGGCAGGATGGCCACCGGCAAGAGAGCGTGACAACCCGAGAATCTCGGGCCGGCGTTTCAGCAGTTTCAACGTGCCCCATGGGGCATAACCGAGGGTCCTGGCGCTGGATGCAAACGGCCGCCGCCAATGATATTCTCACGGAAGGCGAGAACATGACCTTCCGCAGGGCCCTCTGGGTGGGAATCGGCGTTGCCTTCTTCAGCACGCTGTATGCCTTCCAACTGCCGTTCCGTGAATATCCGGGCGTGGAGTACCGCCTGGGCGCCATCCCATTGCCGCCGGATTGGCAGGAGAAGACCGAGTGGGTCTTTGCGCGGTTGATGTACCCGCAAGCTCCGGGGCGCCGGACCGGGTTCGGCGCGGGCTTTGGCTTCCGCAGCGGCGGCGGGCTATGGACCGAAGGGAACTCCATCTGGACCCAGGACTATCCTCGGGCGGACCGCCATTTCGTGCAGGCGGTCCGGCGTCTGACGCGAATCCACGTTCGGTCGGTGGAGCAGCCCGTGAATCTGGACGATGGCGCCGCGTACGACTGGCCCTGGCTCTATGCCGTCCAGACGGGCCAATGGCGGTTGACCGATTCGCAGGCTAAGTCTCTGCGCGAATATCTGTTGCGCGGCGGCTTTTTCATGGCCGACGACTTCTGGGGCCCCGACCAGTGGGACACGTTCATGGCCAGCATGAAAAAGGTTTTCCCCGACCGCGAGGTGATGGACCTCGAAAACAGCGAACCCATATTTCACACCGTGTACAATCTGGACGATCGATACCAGGTCGCCAGCGAGGGGTCGGTGCAGAGAGGGAGAAGCTGGAAGTGCGAGCCCTGCCCGGATCGCTGGCGCGGAATCTTCGACGATCATGGCCGTTTGATGGTGGCGATTACTTTCCAGTCCGACATAGGCGATTCCTGGGAGTGGGCGGATGCTTCCGACTATCCGGAAAGGTACGCCGCGCTCGGAATTCGCATCGGTGTGAACTACGTGGTTTACGCGATGACGCACTGAGCGGGCACTCCTTACGGGCCGGGTTCAGACGGTCCGGCGCCATATCCGGGACGGGAGCTTGTTCCGGGGCAATAGCGCGGGCAAGCTGGGGCTGTAGTGGGCGGGAACGGACGGCAACGCGAGACGTACTGGACGGTCCCACTACCCCGCCGATAATCGGGAGGTGCGCGCCGCCACTGGCTTCTCCCATATCCGTTGTTATCCGGAATCGCTAACGATTGCGGGTATTGTCCTGGCGTTGGCCCGCTGAAAGAATCCAAATGAGCACTACGCCGCCGCGCAGGTTGGTAAGAAGCGTCGGTTGCGGGATAGCAAACGGAGCGCGCATGAAGTACCGCAGATTGAAGTTGTCCTGTGAGTGTGGTGGGATAGCCAAGACCATATCAGCGGTCGGCCTCTCGGCCACGCACGACCTTGTAGTTCACTGGCGATGCCCGCGGTGCGGCAGCAGGGTGTGCATTGTGAAGTCTTTGTCGGATTGTTGGCGAGATTGTGGCGCTGGGGCATCAGCGAAACTGTCGAACTCCACGCTGCCAGTGGAGACGCAGGATGATAGGAGATTCCTGCACAGCCTCGGCATCAGGTGCTCCGATTAGCAGTGAAACTGTCATCTTGCCGACTGCTTCGCGGCTCAGCTCCCGCCGCGGCTGCAAACCTGTGTGAGGCGCCGTCACAACCCCGAACATTTCTGTGGCATCATGTAAGCACGTTCGAAAAGGGAACGAATCTCATGCCTACACCAAGACTGACACCTGAACTGATCGCCGCCGCCGTTGAAGGCTACGAATCGCAAAAAGCCCGCATCGACTCAAAGATAGCCGAACTCCGAGCCATCCTGTCCGGTGGCCCCGCCGAATCCGCCGCCACGCCGGAAGCGCCCCCCAGGAAGCGCAAGGTTTCCGCTGCCGCACGCCGCCGCATGGCGCTAGCACAGAAAAAGCGGTGGGCGGCGATCAAGGGTGGGGCCGAGCCGCCAGCCCCAAAGGAAGCGCCCAAGCCCAAGCGCCGGATCAGCAAGGAAGGTCTGGCAAGAATCGTCGCCGCCACGAAGAAGCGTTGGGCAGCGGTGAGAGCGGCCAAGGCGCAACAGGAAAAGGCCGCCAGGAAGAAGGTTGCCGTGAAGAAGCCGAAAGCGGCGAAGAAGACTGCCCCGGCTCCTGCACAGACGGGGCCGGAAGCCGGCGTTTAGTAGTCAAGTTCACAACCGAAGCTTCATCTCAATCGTCGCCGCTGCCGCCATCGGCCTTCAACTCGACGACGTAATGAACTTCGTTGCGCCTTTCGCCGGAAGGTGCAAAGCGGGCAACGACCACCCCGACCTTGCCGTCCTTCATTGGAACGGCCTGACCGATTCCGAGCTTCGGCTCGTCGGAGCGCCGTCTGAGGGTCCGACGTGCCGGCTCCTTCATCTGTTCATTGTGGCGCACAATACTTGGTATTTGCGGAAGGTGCGGCTCGTCATTGCCACAAATCCGAAACCACATGGTTGTCCAGATTCACGATCCGTGACGATCCGGCACCCTCGACAGAACCGTGTTTCTCGAAGAGCCAACGGAGAGTGTCTTCCGTTGTCGAAAGATTAACGTTCCCTACATATAATGTCCTTCATGCGTTTCGTTTCTCCTGAAGGAGACCGTTTCCGGGGATCACGGCGCAAGCACCTCAGTCGAAAAGGAGGTTCTGCGCCACCGCCGCTGCTGCCATCAGTTTTCGCGACATATGCCGATAGAGGCGGATTCCGAGGCGGCCCGCAGCCGTCGGCTATGCGCTTACTGGGGGCACGACCGTCTTCAGGAACTCGTGCGCCAGGCGGAAGCCGCGCTTGAACTGTCCGGTGAAATCGGCGCCGCTGTAGTTCGGATAGTAGAACTCGTCTTCGTTCTCGATGTTCATGGCCCCGCTGTAGCCAGCCTCGGCCAGCACGGAAAACAGGCCCTTCCAATCCACGATTCCTTCGCCGGGCAGGCGGAAGCGCCACCAGCGCGCGTTGTCGACGGGCTGGATGCCGGCCCGGCGCACGACGCGCCAGAGGATCTCGGTGTCCTTGAGATGGACGTCGTAGATTTTGTCGACGAAGTCGCGCGCGGCCTGCACCGGGTCGATGAACTGCCAGGCCAGGTGCGACGGGTCGAGCTGCAGGCCGACCCAGGGGCTGTTGCCGAAGGCCTTGAACAGCGCCTCCCAGCCCACCGGGCCGGTGGCGATATTGGGCCCGCCCACGTAGGGTTCCCACAGGATGCGGACTTTGTTCTTCTCGCACACGGGGAAGTACTTCTCGGTGTAAACCTTGACGATTTCATCCACCTGCTGTTGGAGGGGCTGGCCTTTGATGGTTCCGGACTGCCCCCCGATATTGGGAATTCCGAGCTTGCCGCAAAGCTCCAGGCACTTGATGGCGTACTGGATCTGGCGATCACGCCGAGCGGGGTCGGAATCGATGTGGTTGCCGTCGCAGCCCAGCGCCGAGATGTAGATGCCGGAGCGCTGGATTTTGTCTTTCAGCGCGGCGATGGCGGCGTCGTCCAGGCGGTCGGGGTTCAGCGAGAGTTGCATGCCGGTGAATCCTTCGGCCTTGACGAACTCGATGTTGGCGTCGGAGTACTGGCCCAACACGCCTAGCTTGGGCTTCCAACTGGGAACTCGGCTGCGCTGCGCCTGGGCGGCCGCAGCGGCGGACATGGCAGTCAGGATCGTGCGTCGCGTAATGCTCACGAACCCGACCATAGTGCACAGCGGGTCCCAGCGCAAGGAGGGAATGCTTGCGGTCTTCGCGAGGGGACGGAAGTACACAGCGATGTCGTACGATCCCGCCGCGTGAAACTGGACGCGGGAAGACGCGCTCGGCCGGTGTGCTACGCTTGCGCCTTCGAGGAGGGTGCGCCACATGAATGACAGACGGCGAATCAGCCGCCGAGGGTTGCTCGGAGGCATGGCGGCTGCGGGGTCCATCCTGAAGGCTGTGGAACCGCAGGCCGCGGCCCAGACGCCGCAGCCCGGCGGCGTAAACCGGAATTCCGCCCCGAGCCAGCTTCGGATCACCGACATGCGGGCCTGCCGGATCGCCGGCGTGCTCGATTTTCCCATCATCCGCATCGATACCAATCAGGGCGTCCACGGGCTGGGCGAAGTTCGGGACGCCGGCGTGGAAGGCATCGCCCTGGTTCTGAAGCCGCACCTGGTGGGCCGCAACCCGCTGGACATCGAGCCTATTCTGGACAACATCCGCAAGTTCGCGAATCAGATGCGCGGCGGCGGCGGCTACAGCGCCGTGGATACGGCCCTGCACGATATCGCCGGCAAGGTCTACGGCGTTCCGTGCTGGCGCCTGCTCGGCTCCCGGTACCGTACTCGCGTGCGCATCTATTGCCATTTTGCGGGAAGCAGTAATCCCGACGCGTTCCTGCAGAGTGTCCGGCAGCGGAAGCAGGCCGGTTTCACGTTTTTCAAGATGGACGACCTGTCGGCGACCAACTATCTGGCCCGGTTCCCCGGCGCCTCCCAGGACAATGGCGTGGCCACCGACAAGGGAATCAAGCTCATGTGTGAGCACATCGCCGAGGTACGGGACATCATCGGCTATGAGGCGCCCCTGGCGGCGGACCACTTCGGCCAGTTGGATGTGAAGGAATCCATCCGCTACGCCCGCGCCTTCGAGCCCTACCGCCTCGCCTGGATGGAAGACATTCTCCAGGTCGGCACGCTGCGCTACGGCGATGCCCCCGCCAACTGGCGCGCCTACCAGGAAATCCGCGCAGCCACGCTCATGCCGCTAGCGATTGGCGAAAGCCTCTTCGGCCTGGAGGAAGGCTTCAGGCCGTTCATCGACAACCGGGCCATCGACATCATTCATCCCGACCTGTTAACCTCGGGCGGCATCCGCGAAACCAAGCGTATCGCCGACTACGCGTCGATGAACGGGATCCCCACGGCGTGCCATTATGTCGCGTCCCCGGTGGGCTGCATGGCCACCGTGCACATGATCGCGACCATCAAGGACTTCCTCGCCATGGAAACCATGGCGCCCGGCACGCCATGGTGGGACGACATGGTGACCGGCGTTCCGAAGCCGCTCATTCAGAACGGCTATATACAAGTGCCGGAGACGCCGGGGCTGGGCGTGGAACTGAACGAAGAGGTGGTCAGGCAGCATCTGAGGACACCCGGTTACTTCGAACCTACGCCTCAGTACGACAAATACATCATCGACGATTACCGGTCCGGAACGGCGCCTGGAAGGCAATGAAGCTCAGCTCCGGCCGGGGACTTGAATACCCGCGATTCAGAGCCGTCCGGAGCCCTGTGTAACTCCGGGTTGGAAATACTCCGTCCGGCCGCCGCCGACGCGCACGCCGGCGCGCCGCGCAGAGCGGATCTCGAAATCCACGCGGTCCCCCGAAAAGGTCACGCGCCGGATTTCGGCGGGCGCGTCGGTGTTGAAAAGCGCCCGTCCGTCGCGGACTACCGACAAGCCCTCCGGCGACAAGGCGACATCGTACAGCGCGCCGGCGACCGGATACCGTTCGACGCCGCCCGATTGGCCGGCTTCGGGACTGCCGAACCGCAAGCCGTGCCAGGGATTCGCGTCGATCAACTCCTCGATTGCGACCAATGCCATCAGCGCGCCCCAGGTGTAGTGCGGATCGCCCGATCCCTGGCCCGTGGTGGAAAGGAAATTCTCGTGGCACTCGCCTTTCTCGCGCCAGGGCTTCAGGAACATCTTGGCGCTTGACTCGGCCAGCAAGCCGGCCTCGCGATCCCAGTTGTAGATCTTGAAACCCTGGTAGGCCAGCCAGTTTATGGGCGCCCACGCCTTTCCCCTCCAGTAATCCTGCCGGGGATACTGGGGATCGTCGCGGCTGATCGAAGGCAGTATCCACTCGCCGGCGAATTTCGAGGGATCGTAGAAGAGCTTCCGCAGCGCCTGCTCCTGGTCCGGCGCAGCCACTCTGCCCAGAAGCGAGAAGAAGATATCGGGACTGACCTGGGGATAGAACCAGTCGCCATCGAGCGGTTCCCATCGCCGATTGAAATAGCACTGCCGCCTGGCGTCCCAGAGCAGGCGATTGATCGTGCCGGCCATCCTCCGGTGTTCGGCCTCGAGATCCGCGGCTTCGGTTTCACGGCCGAGCTGCCGCGCCACCCACGCCAGCACCCAGCAGTCCATGGCGTACAGGCAATTTCGTTCCACGGTGTCCTGCTCGAGCGTGCCAGTCTTCTCGTTATAGGGGACGGTAGCCCACTGCGGGCTGTCGTCGTAGGATTCATTGCACGCCATCTGGCGCCGGGCTGTGACGGGGATCTCCTCCGGGTAATTGGAGCCGAGTTCGAGCAGTCCGTTGCGATTGCCGTCGCGCCAGGGCTGTCCGTCGCCCCGATCCGCGAACCACCAGCGGTGACTGCGGAGCAAATGTGGATAGATTTCGTTTAGAAAGGCGCGGTTCGGACGGCGCATGTGGAGCTTCGCCACGGCCAGCGCGGCTATGGGGTACTGGGTGTGTCCGCGGGCGACGGGAGGAGTGGTCGGAAGGGGCATATTCGAGAACTCGCCGAACTGCGGGAACATGCCCGGATCGGTTTGCCAGGCCACCATGTCACGCACCATGTTATGGGCTTTGGCTTCGTCTTCCTGGGACACCAGCACGGCGTTGAAGAAGCTGTCCCAGAGAAAGTCGGGAGCGGAATTGTTGGGGAAAAAGCCCCAGCCCCGTGAAACCGTGATGTAGGCGCGGCGCCGGCTGGGCGTGTACACTTCGCTCCATTGAAGCTGGTCGTTGATGGCAGCCGGCGCGTCGGCAAGCCAACCGATTCCGTTCGGCCGGGCAGCCAGGTAACGCAAACGATTACGCTCGAGCAGCTCGTCAATGCGTCCGGGGGCGAGCCAGTCCCCGGTAGCGCGTTCCAACTCCTCGTAGGACTGTCCCTGCCGGCCGCAAAAATAGAGCGACTCCACTTGGGGGTAGAACCCGCAAAAGCGGGTGGAGCCGTCGCCCACGGCTTCCGCGCTGGCCGCCGAGCAGGCCAGCGCCCAGCGCATCCCGTCGCGCGTGCCGGGAATCCAGGAGCGGCCCCGCAGGAACCGGCGCTGGGGGTCTTGCGAATAGAGCACGGCATATCTCGGACCGTTGTCGTTCCAAGGCGCGTACGCCTGGACGGCGACATCCGACGGCGTTGCGTTCCGTACGCGGCAGACCACCTCGTTTGGAGCTGTGCGGGCCCACTCATACGTGACCTCCGGCCCTCCGTCGGGCATCTGCCAGACCAACCGGGCATAGGAGTCGTCGGGCGCTTTCGGGCCTACCGATTTCCACCAATTGCGCCAGGCGCCGCCCCAACGGCCCACACCGAGCCATTTTTCGAAGTTCGCCGCACAGTAGGCCGCCCGCCCTGCGCCGGCCCCGGTCATCCATGCCTTTGGGAGAGGCAGGAACCGGAAAGCGAAGATGTCCTCGTGGTCGGCGATGAAGACCTGTCCAGCCCAGGCGTCGGGCGCAAGCGGCCCAAGGAGCCATTCCTTCGTTTGCGGCAGCCGGGCCCAGAGCTTCAGTGGATCCTCGCCGCTCATGGTCGCGAAGCCGAGGCGCCGGTATATCTCCGGCGCGGACGCTTCGGCCTGATTCGCCGCCACTTCCTGGCGTGGGCCGTCCATCGCTCGAGTGGCGGCGGCCGCCGGCGCGATGAGCGGGCCTGCGAGAGTGCCCGCGGCGGTGGAAACGAACTCGCGCCGGGTTCTACGTTCGCGCATAAAGTTTTCCTTTCTCTCCGGTGACTTACGTCCCGGCCGTCCCTACTCCCGCATAGTCGCGCTCAATCTGTTCGAGGGTCTTCCCTTTGGTCTCCGGCACGCGCCGGTATACTAACAGGAACCCGATGACGCAGATGCCCGAGTACAGCCAGAAGGTCCCGGCGGGACCGAGCGCCGCGTTCAGGGCCGGGAACGTAAACGTAAGCACGAAGCAGGCGATCCACAGAGCCGACACCGATACCGAGACCGCGGCCCCGCGAATGCGGTTCGGGAAAATCTCCGAGATAAGCACCCAGGTCACCGGGCCCAGGGTCATCGCGAAGCAAGCGATAGTGGCCAGCGTGCAAAGCAGAACGGGCAGACCCTTCAAACCAAAATGGTAAGACAGCCCCAGAAGGAAATGAAAGAGCGCCACGCCGGCGCAACCTGCCAGCATCAGCGACCGACGGCCCAGCCGGTCCACAAAGCCCAGCGCCGCCAGCGTGAAGACCAGGTTGATGGATCCCGTGACGACGATGTTGAAGAGGGTATCGTTCACGCTGTACCCGGCGTTCCGGTAAACCTCTTCGGCGTAATTGAAGATGACGTTGATCCCGCTCCACTGTTGCAGGACGGCCAGAAAGACGCCGATCATGAGCGCGTTCCGCATCCCCGGCGCCAGCAATTCCGCCCATCGGCCCTCTCGCTCGGGCGCTTTCGCCGTGGATAGCACGTCGGCGAGAGCCTTCTCCGCGTATGCCTCCCCGCCAATCCGCGCCAGAGTGCGGCGGGCGCGGTCTTTCCGCCCCCGGACAGCCAGCCAGCGGGGACTCTCCGGCACAAGCAACGCGCCCAGGAAAAAGATCAGCGAGGGAGCGGTTACCGCCGTGAACATCCAGCGCCAGCCAAACTGCCCGTTCCAGGACTGGCGGATCAATTCCGCGGTGGCGCCGGAGGGAACCGGCTCGGCGATCAGCCAGTTGACGATTTGAGCGGCCAGGATTCCCACTACGATGGCCAACTGGTTCATGGACACCAGGCGTCCACGCCAGGGCGCGGGGCTGACTTCCGCGATGTACACCGGCGATACATTGGATGCGATGCCGATGGCGACGCCGCCGGCGATCCGCCAGACGACGAACGCCGGGAACGTGGAGGCCCATCCGGTGAGGACGGAGGAGACGGCGAAGATCGCCGCGGAGGCGATCAACAGCTTCTTGCGGCCGAAGCGATCGGCGGCGGCGCCGGCCAGCATGGAGCCCAGCAGACATCCCAGCAGCGCGCAACTATTGGCCCAGCCGATGAGCTGCTCGGAGTGGAGTTGAAAGAACTTCTCATAGAACGGCTTGGCGCCGCCGATTACCACGAAGTCGTAGCCGAAGAGTAATCCACCGAGCGCGGCGACCATCGCCAGCAGCCAGACATAGCGCGCGTTGTACGGCTCGAGGGGTTTCATATCGATGGTGGGGCGGACCCGCTGGTCCGCGGCCGGCCGGTGCGCCCATCGACGGGCGGGTGATCGGGTGGCTGCCGGGACAGCGATCCACCGTACCGATCCATGTTCCAACGATCTCCTGGCTGCCGCCGATGGTACGCCGTGGCGGGTTTTCCTGCCGGCGTGATCGGGTGGCGGCGCATGGATTGGGCGGCAGAGGTAGAAGGTACATTCTAACGGGTGTGCGACATGGAAGCGTAGTTGCGGAACGAAGCCAATCCTGGGTCGGAGCCGCCGCCGGGTCCATGGATGCGTAGTTGCGAAACGAAGCCAATCCTGGGCCGGAGTGGTGGCCGCGCCGACGTCGACGGGAGCGTGGTTGCGGAACGAAGCCAATTTGAGGGCCTCTGCTGGGTTGCGGAACAAAGCCAATTCACGGACATTCCTCGGTGCATGAACCCGACCTATGCGGCCCCGCGCGGCGAGGGACGCATTGACGAGCGTTTCCCGGCGTCTTTTCGAATTGAGAGTAGCAGGCGGGCTGGGCGGGTTTTGGGCGTGGGGCCGGCAAGTGCTTGAAAATACGGGGCGACTTCTCGGGCGGGGGCTGTGATTGTGAATTCGAGGCAGTCCGAACCGGCCGTTCTTCGGAACTCCGCGGACGCGTAGGTCGGCGGAGCTGGCGCGATTGTGGCGAGTAATCCGACCGGACTTGCCACAAGGGGGCTTCCTGGGCGTTTCGCCCAGACTTTCACGAAATGGGGGTTTTGCGCGGTAGTCTGGCCACGATTCGGCCGATTGCCGTCGCCGAGCCGACTTTGTGGGGACCTATTTCCGCAACACTGAGGTTACCCGCGGGAGGCCTATTTGAGGGATCTATCCCGGTGGCCTTTCGAGCGTGGTTGACGCCAACGGCAATGTCCCAAATTTGATACAGTACGAATGTGCGGCCGATCATTTTCCACCCTAAAGCGCGGGAGGTGATACGCCGCTTTCCGAAGGAAGTATGAATGCTTCTGGGGAAGGGACTTTTCCGGCTCCAGCTGGGAGAACGGCTTGGAATGCCCAACTCCCGGCCAATGCCAGGAGTTGCCGCTTGTCGGAACTTCGCGTGAAGGGGAAGGACGGCAATTTCCGCGCGTTCTACTACGCCGCCTCGTTGCGGGGTGTTCTCGTTTTTCACGCTTTCGTCAAGAAGACCCAGCGGACGGCTCCGCTTGAAATCGAGTTGGCCAGAAAGCGATTGAAGGAGCTTCTCGATGCATAAACTGAAACCGATCGTCGCCATAACGCCGCGGGAGCTGGCCGGCGCCCTGGGGCTCCCCGGCATCGCCGCTGAGGAATGGCAGGTTCAGCACGTCCTACTTGGACGGCTGAAGGAGATCGTGCGGCGGCGGAACCTCACCCACGCGGAGATCGCGAAGCGAGCCGGCACTTCGAGAACCAGGGTGACTGCGATCCTGAACGACGATCTCCAGCATGTGTCGAGCGACCTGCTGATCCGCATTCTCGCCTCCCTGGGCTATCGCGTGGAGATTTCGGTGGTCAGATCCGGCGCCGCGGCGTAGGTGGCCGGCCTGGCGAGGATGGCAGAGCCCCACGCTGATTTCCGGGGCGAACTGCTTCCGGAGGCGGGCCAGCTAGCCCGCACGCATTTTCGTTCCCGGCGCTGTCGATGGACCAATTCCGTCGGAGCCGGCCGGAAACGTCCCGGTCACCGGTTTGCCCGTCACCGGTTTGCCTAAATTGAGGGGCCGCGGAGAGAGGGATTCCCGGAGTGCATTGCGAATGCGCGACAATGGGAGTTCGCGATTGCCGACATCGCCGGCCGAGCACCGTCGCCACCCGCCAAGGTGGCGAAGAACGGGCGAATCTCTGGGTCCAAAACGTAATACAATACGCAAGGAGAATGTTTTGGGAAGGGCGTCCGCATGATCGACCACTACAGTCTGGTTCAGCGGTTGACGGGGCAGCTTCCGATCGTCGATCAGCCTCGGAGGCTAAACGATTTCGCATTTGAGCTAGGGTGGCGACCCAGTGACCGCCTTGACATTCCCGCCAGCAACGACTTCGCCACCGCTCACTTGATCGTGGAGCACGGGCTGGAATACTCGGCCCTAATCAGCTTCATGCGGCACCCGAACCGCTTCAACGATCTGAGCGCCTCACAGCAACGCGTGCTCGTCGGGTCTTCCTACAACTCGCTCGTAGACTGGCACATCAATGTTGATTACGAGGGTGTCGCCTTTGTCTATAATCGCTACCATCCGCCTGATTTTCACATTGTGCGCGAGCCGCTGTCGCGCTCTAACCCATCCGCCCTTCGGAGGACGACGTTTCAGCGGATCGCTAGTTCGCACCCAAGCCCGGATGTTCCTTCGTTGGACAAGGCGATTATAGAAACGATATCGCTGTGGAAAAGGCAACTGGGGGGCGTACTCCCCGGAATCTCTAACACTGCGCTCTCCGCCTTGTTCAACGCGATCATTTTCATCCGCGCTGCGGAAGACCACAGACGGCATCTCGGTCATTCGTTCCATGAGTCCGGCCTGCTAGCCGATCTGGCGTGTTCTGAAGACCCAACGCATCTGTCGGCACGGCAGCTCGTCGAAACTGCTCTCGACCAACTGGCACTCACTGCTGTGCCGGCGAATCTTATCGAATTCGATACCCTTGCGGCTTTCCAGTCTCTCGAACCGAGCCTACTGCAAGAGCTTGTATCGGACTTTTATCAAAACCGCTTCGCCCGATTCTACGAATACAATTTTTCCCTGATTTCCAAGCATGCACTCAGTCGAATCTATGAGCACTACGTCTCAGTTTTGAGGATTCCCGACATTGACCAGTTGTCGCTCCTGCCCAAAATGGCGGTCGAGGAACTTGACAAAGGTTACGGCGCAGTATACACACCAGAATACATCGCCCGGTTTTTCGCACGTTTCATTCGGAATCGTTTTCCTCTCGCCATTTTTCAACGCCTGAGGATACTTGATCCCGCATGCGGATCTGGCATTTTTTTGCGGGCATTCCTAGAACTACAGAATGAAGCCCTGCTAGATTCCAGGACCACTGAGTCAGTGGCCGCGACATTTGACAATGTCCTAGGTATAGATGTTGATCGGAATGCCTGCCAGGCTGCACGCTTATCCCTTTCCCTGCTCTCGCTCGTTTTGCTAGATGATCAAGTTAGGGCCGTCGATATACGGCATGAAAGTTCCCTCACATATTTCAAAGCGCAACAGGGAAGCGCTAATGTAGATGTCGTAATAGCGAATCCCCCGTATGTAAAACGTGAAGCGCAGACCCAAGAGGTTCGTGAAGCCATCAGTGAAGTCCTGAGCGACGTGAGCCAAGGGCGACCCGACTTATACCTTGCGATTCTGAAGAGAGCTATTGAATCCCTAAATCCGGGTGGTTACGGTTTGTTCGTGCTCCCGGAGACCTTTCTTAAGTCCGACAGTGCTAAGCATGTACGCCGGTTCCTGACAACACACTGTTGGATTCATTGCTTTGCGGACCTCACGGCAGTTAGGGTCTTCGAAGACGTTGGCGTTTACACTATCCTCCTGATCTTCCAGAAGCGACTCGCCAATGAAGCGGCACCTCTTGCGAAGGTCGTTCGGTGTCAGGATAGAGTTGCTCAGGCGCTTCAAGACGTCTTGGACGACCGCACGCTAGAGACGTCGTTCTACAGCGTACACGAATCAACCCAGGATGCGTTTGCAAAAGATGAGTGGTCCTTAGCGACTCCCGCACTAGCATTGGTCCTACACAAGTATGCAGAAATGGGCGAACTGGGAAGCGAGGCTCAGCTTAGGCAGGGTATGAATACGGGCGCAGATGACGTCTTCATAATCTCTCGCGAGGCTTTGTCGCGCGTTGACGCTCAGTTATTCGCTCCGCTACTGTCGGATCGCGAGATGGAAATCTTCACGGTACCCTCGGCTGTACAGTCCTACGTCTTTTACCCGTATGTGAATGCGCGACTACTGGCCGAGGAAGAACTGCGGACAGAATTTGGGAGGACCTGGGCCTTTTTGGAAACTCAACGCACCACGCTAGAGCGACGCAGTGCTGTTAGGACTGGCGCTTTACCTTGGTGGAAGCCCGAACGATCTCGTGACCCCAAGAACATGCTACGGCAGAAGATCGTCACCCCGCATCTCGTAATTACACCCAAGTTTTCGTTGGATTCCGCAGGCCTGTATGCGGTCTCCCGTGCTCCACTGATCTTCTCGAAGTATAGTGAGCCGGGTAAAAAGGACCACTTGCTGTACCTGCTGGGCGTTATAAATTCGACGGCTTGTTTCTGGCATATGGCACAGCGGGCGCATACCTACGAACGGGGTTACTCGCGCCTGGAGTCCTCGCGCCTTCGTGGGACGCGTATACCAACTTTCAAGAGTGCTGAAAAGACTGCGGCTCGACGGCTGATACGAGCGGTCGAAGCGAGGATTCAATCCCAGGGGAAGCCAGCATTTGAACTCGAAGGTGAGATCGACGACATAGTCGCCGATCTCTACAACCTCAGCGAGGCCGAGCGCAGTCTGATCTCAGGCGGCACTCAAAAGAGCCATGTACTGTGAAATCGAGGTAGGTGCGCTTTCCGCTCGCGGACAGGAGATCTGTCAAATGCTGAGGCCACTCGCGGGCAGGATCCGATTGGCGTACGCAGTCGTGTCATATCGTTCCGAGGTAATGATTGGCGTCCACTCTGGCGCACGCCCAGAGTTTGGCGTCATTGATTGGCGGTTCTCGACGATGGTTTGGGGTATTCGCGGGGGATACCACGAGCGTTGGATTGCAGTCGACGAAAAGAGACAGAGATTCTACATTGAGCGGGCTTATCTTCATCTGTACAGACGAAGAGCCGATGAATCGGATGAAGCCGAGATCCTAGCCATGCACTGCGATCCGAACGAACCGGACGACTCTGGCGTGCTGAAGCACGCCGTTTACAAGCGCGGTCCACATATCCATGTCACTGCGTCCGAGCAGCCCTTTCCCCATTCACACATAGCTCTGAACGCAACGGAACTCGATGACGTGCTTAGTTCCATCAACTCTCTTCATAGTGCCGTAACCGCAGGTGTCGTTCTCCTCCGTGATCAGGTGCTAGATGTGTTGGATCAGTACCAGGAATAGTTGATCTCGGAACGCGGGTGGCCTGTTCGAAGTCGTTCCAGTCTAAGGCCGGATTGGCTCCCTTCTACGCCTCGGTTTTGGGTGCAGCGCTTTTCACCCTGGCGTGGCGCCCTGTCTGAAAAATGCATTTCGTCGGCCCGGCGGACAATAGCTGGTGAGAGTGATTGGCCCGAAACGGCCTTCGAGGACCTCAGCGCCGCGGAATCCTACGGCCACCGCTACGCACTCCGGGGAGCGGACTGTCAGGTCAGGCCGCGGCACGAGGACGCACTTCCACCTTGATGCGGGCAGCCGCCGCGTCCTCGGCGATGGCGAGGTCATACTTCGCTTGCAGGTTCATCCACATCTGAGCGGATGTTCCAAAATAACGGGCCAATCGTAGTGATGTGTCGCCCGTAATGCCCCGCTGCCCCTTGACGATTCCCCCGATTCGGTTTGCGGGTACTCGCAGGGCCAGAGCCAGCGCGTTGACCGTCAATCCCGCGTCGGACAGCAGTTCTTTAAGCACCTCGCCAGGATGAAGCGGCGGAAGCCGTTTTGGTTTCTGAATTGCCATCTCATTCCCTTCTAGTGATAGTCGACAATCTCCACGTCGTGGGCATCCCCGTCCCGCCACCTGAAGCAGATCCGGTGTTGGTCATTGATTCGAATGCCGTACTGCCCCTTCCGGTCACCCTTGAGGGCCTCCAGCCGAAAACCCGGCAACTCGAGATCTCCCAGCGATGTCACTGCATCGAGCACTTCCAGCCGGACACGGGCGGACTTCTCGATCGCCTGGAGGCGCCTGCTGAATTTCCGCTCCAGCAACAGCCGTGCATCTTTGTCCCGGCAGGAACGGATCATACGCTTCACATATTACGATACTCGTACCATGCCCGGCAAGCGGTCGATGAACCAGAGGGTATCGGACGGGCTACTCAACCCCCAAATTCAATGGTTTCGGGGTTTCGTGGCCTGTCCCGGAGATTCCGGGTGCAACCCGGCGCCACACTTAGGTGCTGCGGTTCCACAGTTGTCTTGTGCCCCAAGGCCCTCGCGCGGTACGATACTCTTACCATGCAAACCCGCATTTCCAGCAAGGGGCAGGTAGTTCTTCCCGGTCCCATCCGGCGCAAGCTTCGACTTGGCCCTGGCGATGCCCTTGATGCTTGCGTGAAGAGCGGGCAAATTGTCCTTACGCCCCACCATGCGCGACCCGCCAAAGCGACCATCGGGCGTGATGCCGTTACTGGTCTGCCGGTTCTCAGCGCCGGACTGCGGGCCCCGCAACTCTCGAGCGAGCAGGTTCGGGACATTCTGTCGAATCTGCCGTGAGATATCTGCTGGATGTGAACGCACTGGTCGCGCTGGTCTGTCTCGAACACGAGTTCCATGCGCGCGTGGGCCGGTAGCTGCTGAGTCTGGGGAAGGGCGAGAGCTACGAAATCCCGACTTGCCCGATCACGGAATTAGACTTCGTGCGCGTTCTCTCTCAGGCTCCGCAATACGGATTGAGCGTCGCTCAGTCGAGAACTCTCCTGGCGAGACTCAAGGCGCAGCGAAGGGTCCCTTTCCGCTTCATCTCGGACGATCACGACATCTTGCGTCTTCCTGCGTGGGTCAAGACGGGGCGGCAGACTACCGACGGCGACTACCGACGGCCATTTGGCGGAGCTGGCGCGGGCGCACGATTCCGTGCTTGCGACGCTGGACGAACGAATCCCCTCCGCGTTCGTCATTCCCGGCTAACTGCCCTTCCTGACGCTGTACCCGGGTGGCGCGCATTTTCGTCTCACGGCTTACCCTTTTTGGGACGGTAAGGGAGATCACGAGTCACCCCCATGGGCTATAATTGTCCATGCCCAACAATACATGTGAACACTGCGGCGGTTCACAACTCATCAGCGGTCTCACTGTTTCTGCTTCTGGTGGTGGTGGTGACGTACGTCCCGGCCTCCTCTGCAAAGCGAAAAAGAACCGCTTTTTCAGATGGTCCCGGGACAGAAGGGAGACCCTTTTTGCTGACCTGTGCACCTCTTGCGGCACTGTAAAACGTTTATACGTGAAAGACCCGAAGCGTGATTGGGTCGTATAACTTTCACGGTTTCAACCGGGACGGTCCCCGGCCCAATGGGCGCAAAGGACCCGTTTGTGAGACAGTCGGGATTAGCGATTGTGGGAACTCCTCACCATGCTCCAGAGCAAACCTGCGACGGCGATGAGAACGACCCAAAAAATAACTGTTTTGCGCACGGCGAGTCGGTTTCAGTCGTGGTGAGACGGATCACCGCCAAGCTCGCGGCACACCCGTAGTCTCTCGATCTCTTCTTCGCGAACTCGTTGCCTTTGTTCATCGGAGAGCGCCATGATCGGGTTTAGATGCAACCGAAAGCAAGCGGCAAGACACGCCCGAAATCTACTCCTCTACACTTCAACTACTGACTGTGAGCCACGTTGCGCAAAGGACCCTTTCTGAGATATCATGTCGATCCACACCGCACCAGCGCACGCACTACGATGCCCGCCTTTTCCCCCGTCGAGAGCCGTATGCGGCGCGCGAACACATCGTAGCCGCTGCGCTCGATGCGCTCGAGCAGCCGCGAGTAGATCTCGATCAGCGCCCACAGCGAGGGCCGGCTGCGGCGGCTCACCATCTCCAGCAGGGGCCGCGATTCGTCGTAGCAGGCGCGGGCGCGCGCGGCTTCGAAGCGCATCAGCTCGACGAACGCCGGGGTGCGCTTGCCCGCGCGCAGATCTTCCTCGGTGACGCCGAAGCGCCGCAGGTCCTCGGCCGGAAGATAGATGCGGCCCAACTCGACGTCTTCGCGGATGTCGCGCAGGATGTTGGTCAACTGGAAAGCCACGCCACACTTCTCGGCCAGGGGCAGCGCGGCGGGCGAATCGAAGCCGAAGATGTGCACCGTGGTCAACCCCACCACGGAGGCCACCTGGTAGCAATAGCGGTGAAGCTGATCGAAGGTTTCCATGCGGCGCGGCTCCAGGTCCGAGGCCACGCCGTCGATCATCTCGCCAAAGTATTCGTGCGGTATGCGGAATTGCCCCACGGCGTGGTGGAAGGCGGGCCACACGGGATGGCCGCTGAAACGGCCGGCGAGGGCTTCGTCGAGCTCCGCGCGCCAGCGTTCGATGGCCGCTCGTGTGGCGCCCGGTTCGTCGCTCAGGTCGTCGCAGTAGCGCATGAAGGCGTACATGGCGCACATGGCGTCGCGCTGGGGGCGCGAGAGCAGCACGAAGGAGTAATAGAAGTTCTTGGCGCGGCTGCGCGCCACGCCGCGGCAGTAGCGGTAGGAACGGGCGACGTCGTCCATCACGCCGCCCGCGAAAACGCCGCGCGCGCCAGCGCCGCCGCCAGCAGCCGCACGCGTTCCGTTTTGGAGATGGAAGGCCGCGCCGCCAGCACATCGTAGCCGCGCGCTTCGATCTTATCGAGGACGCGCATTCCGCCCCGGCTGAACAGATCGACATCCACCGCCAGGCGGCGGTCCAACATGCCGCAAAGGGGCAGGCCTTCGAGAAACAGCCCGCGCGCTTTCTCCACCGCTTCGCGCATGGCCTCGCGGAAGGCGGGCGTCGCGCGGCGCGCGAGCACATCCTCCACCGTGCAGCCGTGCCGTTCCAGAACGGCAAGCGGAAGATACACGCGGCCCTTGAGCAGATCCACGGTCACATCCTGCCAGAAATTCGCGAGTTGCAGGGCCGTGCAAGTGGCATCCGAAAGGCGCTGCCGCTGGGGGTCGGAGTAGCCGCATAGGTACAGGACCATCCGGCCCACGGGGTTGGCCGAATAGCGGCAGTAATCGAACAGGTCTTCCCAGTCGCGGTAGCGGGTCACGGTCTGGTCCTGGACAAACGCGTGGATCAGGTCGGCGAAAGGCTCTTGGGGGATGCCGTAACGCCGCGCGGTGGGGAGCAGGGCCACGAAGACCGGATGCGTAGCGCGGCCATCGTACATGGCGTCGAGCTCGGCGCGCCACCACGCGAGCAGGCGGAGACTCTCGGCGGGGTCGCCGGTTTCGTCTCCCAGGTCGTCCGCCCAGCGGCAGAAGGCATACACGTTATAGAAATCCTGGTGCAGGCGCCGGGGCAGCAAAAAGGTGGCCACATGGAAGTTTTCGTAGTGATGGGTGGCCAGCCAGCGCGTGTAAGCCAGCGCGTGTTCGAGCGAACAAGGCGCGCGAAGCGCGTCGGGGGATCTGACGAATTCAGCCGGGGCCAGGAAGAATTCCGCGGGCGTCATGGGAATCTCCGCTCCCTCGTGTTCCCAGGTCCAGACCCTCCCAAATTCTCGGCG
>JBEKPK010000068.1:0-18096 GCA_049520795.1 Bryobacteraceae bacterium | reverse complement strand
GAATCGCTGCGCGCCCTGGGGCGGGTCTACGCCGAAGCCATGGAAGCCGGCGACCGCGCGCGCGCCCGCTATTGCCGCCGGCAGGCCATGGGAGCCAAGGACCGCGCCAGGTTCCTGGCCGCCAAACCGGGCGCCGGCCCGGAGAGGCAGGCCCTGAAGACCGAGATGGCGCAGTGGATACTGGTGTGGCTGGAGAACCCCGATGTGTTTCCAGCCTGGGTGGAAGCGCGCAAGCGCGCCAGACGCGACGATTGCGCCCTCCCGTAGAGCATCCTTGCAGCCACACTGGTCCGAAAGCCGCTTTCTCGACCTCGCGGCCGAAGGCGAGGCTTGAAATACTTCCATTGCGTGTGGTGTCGCTGCAGGCCACTAGTACCTTGACCGTTTGATTTGTTCCCTTGCCGCGGGCCGGGCATGCCCGGCCCCTACGGCGCGGTGTAGGGGCCGGGCACGCCCGGCCCGCGACGTTAAGGAAGTAATCACGCGGTCAGAGCACTAGCCCGCGCTATCTTCGTCACGTGACGCAGATGCAATTATTCGGAGCGTTGGGGTGCTGTGACCCAAGCTGAATGACGGCCTTCGTTCCCGCGGGGACCCGTACGCCTAGCCTAGACCCGTACTTGACCACTTGACTATTTGCCTCGGTTTTGGTGTGCATTTCAGTAGATTATGGGTTGGCAAATAGTATATAACAAAGCGCTGTTTTCTTGGGAAATGGTCACCGAGTTTGGGGGTGGAGTAGCCTGTTTGAAGCTCCATGCTCTTGTCTCCGGCACTCCTGAGCAGACGCAATGGGAGTGTTGTCCGGGTGACCGACTCTCCCTTGACGGACGTCAAAGCCGCCACGCGAATTAGTAGTCATCTCGAACTAATTAAACAAAATAGTGCTTGACAAATTAGTTATGTGGGCATATTCCTTATTTCTGTATTTAACAATAGTACCCAAGGAGGTCCTCGGGGATGTTCCAGCGACTTCTTGTTACGGTACTGTTGGCCGGTCTCGGCCTTCCCGCGCTCTGCCAGCAGCCTCGAACCACGCCGCCCACACCGGTTCCCGACTATATCATCTATGACGCCTTTTTTTACCGCGTCAAGTGGCTGAGCGATCTGGCCGACAAGTACGGCTCGCAAGGCAAGGCCGCATCGGCGGTCCATCTCCGGTCGCTGGTCCAGATGCAGGCCGGGTTGACAGCTCAAGAAGATGCCGTACTGAAGGCCATTGCGGCGGACTGGCGGGCCGGGGACGCCGGCATCGTCAGGCCGCCCAGTTACAGGCGCTTGCGCTTCAGCGCCAGCAGTTGGTAACCAACCACGTCAGCCAACTCCAGGCCGCCATGGGAACGGCGCGCTTTCAGCGCCTGGACAGCTTCGTCCGCGCGACCTCGACGGTGAAGGGCGGCGCGGCTGCGCAGATGCCGAAATGACGGCGGGAGAGGAGGAGCCGAAATGAAACCAAGACACCTGACAATCCTCTTCGCGGTTCTGGCGGCGGCGCTCCTGCCCGGAGTGGCTCATGCGCAGTATTCGAGTTGCTACGAGTTCGCCTGCGACTCGTACGCGGTCTACGATCCGAACGCCAACCAGATCAGCGGCTATTCGCGCACGGTAGACTATTGGTGGGGAGGCTGGTACCTGTACGCCGAATCCTTGCTCGAGGACCCCAACGGAGAAACGGTGGATGACGTCTCCGCCGCGGGATATTCGGATGCGGAGGCCGACGTGAGCTATGCTCCCGGCCCGAGCGGTGGGTACGAGGTCGACGGCGTTCACTCGTATCAGTTGGAGGACGACATAGCGTATGACGGGGACAGCTACTACGACGTGTGGGTGCCGCCGCCGCCGGTCATCACCAGCGTAACCACGGACCCGCAGCCGTGGTACAGCGGCAACTCGTATTCCATCAACATTTACGGCAGTGGTTTCACGGATCAGCCGGTGATTGTAGGGTGCTCCGGGATCGACCAGTCGCAGTGGACGGTCTACGGCACGCAGATCTCGGGCGTGCTGAACGTTTCGACGCTTAGCGCGGCCTGTACCATCGGCGTGATTGTGGACGGCTTTTGGGTGACGGCTATCCTGTTGGAGCCGCCGACGCCCCCGCAGTTGTCCTGTTCTCCTACCGGTTCTCCCGCCGGTTCCCCTGCCACCCTGACGCGAGGCAGCTCGATTACGTGCAGGGCGACTGGCGGCATAGTCACACAGTGGTCGTTTTCAGGGCAATCTAGCGATGGCACTGACTTCTCGGTACCTGGGCCAAGCACAGGATCGAGCTGGCTCGGCACAATGGTCGTGGGCGGCACTGTGTCGGCAACGGTAGGGGGGCAAACCCTTTCGCAAGCGGTCACCGTCACAGCGCGACCGTGGTTCGCATTGGTTCTCATGCCGCCGGCGGAGGGATCGCAGGCCCCCATGGGATCGTGTGGAATGAACCTGTTGACATCGCCACCCGATCCTACTGAAGGCAGCACCAATGGGGTGGCCCAGTCCGTCTACTGTTACGGCTTTACCTACAACGACACCCCAGTCCCCGCCGGCGGCCCGAATGAGGGGCTTTATTACGTTCTGGCCCCTCTTACCGATTTAAGTTCCTACCCATGGGAGCTTAACCCCGGCGTGACGGATCCCGATGACCCATTCTACCAGCATCAAGGGGGCTGCTTTCCCACCATTGATGCCATCGTAGCCGCCGCCGAAGCCCATGAGTTCGGAATTGCCACGACGAGCCATTACACCGAGGTGCGGGATTACCTTGCGATCCCCGCCCAAAACCCGGACCCCCTCTCGGAAGCGTTGGTTCGTCTCAGCGACGGGGACATCCGAAAGGCAATCCAGGCCATGTATCAGGCCGCGCATGATGCCGGAAATGTGGAGCCGCCCATTGGATTGCCTCCTAACATCAATTATCCGCCGTATCGAACATGCGGCCAATAGAGGTGACATCATGATCGCGACTTTCCTTGGAATTGCTCTGTTCCTCGCAGCCGGTAACCAGGTCGCCGATGTCGATCTGTCCGCCCCCCCCAAAGTCCCGGCGCCCACCGCGCCGAACGAGCCCACTAAGCCGTCTCCAGCCCGGGGGGTGCGCGGCCGTGGCCGGGCATATGACGGCGGTAGCAAGCCATTGCCCGGTACCCCTCCGATCAGCGTGCGTCTCGACCAGATTCTTTCGTATATGGACCGCGAGTCCGGCCGTCAGAAATGGACCTTGGAGGTGGTTGTCACGAATACCGGGAAGACAGACCTCTCGATTCCGGTGGGCGACGACTCCGACGCGGTTTTGGCGGACAAGGACGGGGATCGCCGCTGCCTGGGATTCGAAGTGAGACTGGGTGACACATTGAGCGCCATGATCGGATATGTTGAATCGGTTTCCAACAGCCGGCAGCCGCTTTCTATTGCACGCTTGGAGCCTGGCGACACCGTGCGGTTCAGATTGCCATTTGACAAACCAACGGCTAACAACAAAAGGGCGATGGCGAATGACCCGAACCTGGAGGTTACGGTGCGGGCGTCGCTTCACCGCATGGTGATGGATCATGACATGGATTGGGAGGAACAGATCGGCGACGACGTGCGCTCGGAGAATTCGCTCCCATTTTGGCCCTGAACGCGGCCCGGCGGACTCTCTTGTAAATGCCTGCAAGCTGCCGATTCCACCGGCGCCCGAGGTAAGCACGGGCGTCGCGTCGCGCGAGATGGCCAGAACTGTCCCACGATACAGTGCGCCGAAGACCGGGAGTATCGAGGGAAAATGCACCAACTCCAGACGCCGGCGCCCTCGCTGGCGTTCTTCCTTCCCCCCTACCGCCAGTGGACCGAGAGGACGGCGGCCGCAACCGCCAGTGCGAGGGTGGACAGGACGGCTGCCAGGGCCGCTTTGCGGCTGCGGGTGAGCCAGCGGGGGGCGCCGGGAAACGGGCTTCCGGGCATGGCCAGGCCGCGCCGGCCGGCGGAGGGCAGGCCGTGAAGCGCCTTGGCGATCTCTCGCCGCCCGCGGCGGTCGGCGATCAGGATGGTGGCGGAGTTGACCCCGTTTAGAGACTTTCGAAGCTGGGCGCGGAGGCTCTCGGGAGCCTCCTCCACGGAACGGTAAACGCGCCCGTCGCCGCCTTGGGAAATCAGCACCGTGGAGGTCCGATAGACGCCCGTCACGGCGGCGTTGGGCTTGCCGCAGTAAGGACAGCGGGCCTCGTCCGAGGGGAATTCTCCACGGCAACCTTCACATTTCATCCCAACGCCCTCCGCGGCTTGGGAAGCGCCGCGACCGGGTCGCTTTCGCCGCCGCGGTTCTCCTGCACCACCTGAATAAAGCCAAGGGCTGCCCTGGAGAGCGCCTTATCCTTGCGGTAGACCAAGCCCACGCGCCGGAACATGGGCTCGGGCGCCAACGGGACGGCGCACAGCTTTCCGGCGGCCACTTCTTCCCGGCAATTCGAGACGGCCAGAAAACTCAAACCCAGACCCGCCATCACAAAATGCTTCATCATCTCCGTGGAATCGAGCTCCATCGAGACGCGGATCTCGTCCTCGACCGGTTCGAGCCACTCATTGAGACGAGACCGCGTTCTTCCCTGTTTCGGGAGGATCAGGAAGTACTCCAACAGATCGCGCGGGAACACCGATTCGCGGCTCCCCAACGGATGGCCAGCCGGCGCAACCATGCGAACCTCTTCGCGGTGCACGGGGACCACCTGCGCGCGTTTTTCGTCCACCGGAAGCTGCGTCAGGCCGAAGTCCGCCGCGTTCTCCATGACCGCCTCCACCACGCGCGCACCGTAGGAACGCACCACTTGAAGCTGCACGGCGGGGAATCGCTCGCGGAACTGGGAGAAGACTTCCGGCAGCACGTAAATGCAGGTGGCCTCGTTGGCGGCGATTACCAGCTCGCCGCGCGGATTGCGCTCCAGCTCGGCTATGGCGTCCTGGGCGCGGCGCCGCAGGTCAATCATCTGCCCGGCGAACTCGGCGAAGAGTTTGCCCGCCGTGGTAAGGGAGATACGGCTGCCATAGCGCTCAAACAGATCGGCCCCCAGCTCCTGTTCGAGCTGGCGCACCTGCGCGCTGATGGCCGGCTGCGTGCGGTAGCACGTCTGGGCGGCCTTAGAGAAGCTCTTCAGCCGGACAATCTCCAGAAACGTATGTACCTGATCGAAATCCATAGGACGCCGGAAACGCCGGCCTTCCAGTCAAAATAATGAATCGGCGGCATAGAAATAATGGATTTCGTCCGGCCGATGTTGTTTGGTAAGTATTGTAACAAGGCTCCGGGTGGTGCGGTTGAGATAGTGGGACTATCGAATTCGCAGCCGTCCCGCGTGGACGGAAAAATAACCGCACCTCCGGCCCGGGGCGTTCTTCCATTCCGCGTTACCATCGAATCAGTGCTGCTGCCTGTTCTGTTGCTGTTAGCCGCTTCCGCCGCCCGAGCCCAATCCGGCGACCAGGTTCTGCTGGTGGTCAATCGCCAGAGCGAGGATTCGCTCCGGGTCGCCGACTACTACCGTCCGCGGCGTTCCGTTCCCATTAACAACGTCTGCTACCTGGATACCACCACCGCTGAGGAAATCTCCTGGGACACTTACCTGGGGCAGATTGAGCGCCCCATTGCCGCGTGCCTGGCGGGGGGTGGAATGCGCGACCAGATCCTGTACATCGCCCTCACCCTCGGCGTGCCGCTCAAGGTGACCGGCGACGGCACGGGAATTGCCAGGGAGTCCTCCTCGGTGGATTCGGAACTGGCCCTGCTGTACGGCAAGATGGCGGGCATGAAGTTTGCGCGGGCCGGGCCCGTGAATAATCCGTTCTTCGGGCAACGCGACGCTCCCTTCCAGCATCCACGATTTGCGATATACCTGGTGACGCGTCTGGCGGCCTGGGACCTCGCCGATGTGAAGGCCATGATCGACCGGTCGCTGGCGGCGGGCAACCGGGGCAAGTTCGTGATCGATACGAGGGGCGGGAACTCGGAGGGCGACCTGTGGCTGCTGGCCGCGGCGAAACTGCTGCCAAAGGCACGCGTCACGCTCGACGAGACCGAAAGCGTCCTCTATGGCCGCCGCGATGTGATCGGTTATGCCGCCTGGGGCGGAAACGACCCCGCGCGGAAGCGGCGCTGGCTCGGTTTTCAATGGCTGCCAGGGGCCATTGCGACGGAGTTCGTTTCCACCGACGCCCGTACTCTGAAGCGGCCGCCCGAAACGTGGACGTTCGGCGCGACGTGGGACGACCCGGCGCACATGTTCGAGACCTCCGCTCAGGGCCTCAGCGCGGACTACATCCACGAGGGCGCCACGGGGGTGTCGGGCAACGCGTACGAACCGTTCCTGGGTGGCTGCGCGCGGCCGGACTATCTGTTGCCGGCGTACTACAGTGGCCGCACGCTGGCGGAGAGCTACTACATCGCGCTGCACTTTCTCAGTTGGCAGGGCGTGATTCTGGGAGACCCTCTCTGCTCTCTGGGAAAACCGTAGGCCTGCCCGGCCCGGCTCGCCTCGCCTCAACCTGAATCCCGAATTTGGCGCATTGTATCAGGGCACGGCTTCAGCCGGGCCGTAAACACGGGAACACCCGGGGGGCTTTAGCCCCTGTTTTTTCAGTAGGATGAGAAGAATTTGAGCGGGGTCGCCAAACAGGGGCTAAAGCCCAGAGAATGCTGTCCGACCGGCACGGCTCAAGCCGTGCCCTGATACAAAGCCTGTTCTTTCAAAGGTAATAGCCTGCGGGAATTCAGTTTAATCCGAAGTTAACTTCGTAATTCAGGCTCAAAACACCTCGGCTTCGAACACGTACAGCCGCGCTTTGGGGTCGCGCCAAGCGTGTTTGCCCAGGCCGCTCTTGCGCGCCACGGCTTCCAGGAATTCCTCCGCTAGCCACCCTCGCTCGGCGGCCACTTGAGGCAGCAGCAGGCCGCCGCGGTCACCCAGCTTCAGAAACAGGCCATGGCTTCCCACGCGGCATTGCGCGGCTCCGAAAATGCGCCGGAACGGAGTGAGCGCCGAAATCTCGATGTGGATGGGGCCGGGGACTCGGGCCGCCGGCCGGAAGCGCGGGTCCTCCAGCGCGGCTGCGAGAGTGAGTTTGGCGGCCTCCTCCGCCATCGGCCCGCGGCCCGAGATATTCCCGACGCAGCCCAGCAATTCCCGCTCCTGGTGGAGGCTGACGAACATGCCGCGGCGCGCCTGCAAAGCCGGCGAGCCGCCGGTGGCCGGAATGGCCTTGCGCTGGCCGGCGCGGCGCAGTTCCTCCAACGTCCTTTCGGCGCTTTCGAGCAGCGCGGCGCGGTCACCCTCGTCCAGATCGAAGCTGGCCCGCGGGAACCACCCCAGAGCCGCGTAGCTCACCGAGTGCTTATAGTCGCCGGTCAACTCGCCAGAGGTCTGATAGTCCAACTTGTCCAGATACAGCTCCGCATTGAGGCGCCGCAGGGTTTCCATTAGCAGCGCGATGGGGCCGGACCCGCACACCGTGGCGCGGTTTCCCTCCAGCGTCTCCAGAAAACGCGCGGAATCGAGCGTGGCCGCGGCTTCGATATACTCGTCGTCCAGTTCCCGCAAACGGCCTGCGGCCGCGTGGTCCGGCGGGAAAGGGACGAATCCGAAGCTGCGCCCATAGTGCGTGAAATCGGAGGACGCCAAGAACACCACGCCCGGCCGCCAGCAGGCCGCCAGCGCTTCGGCCGCCGCCGCGCGGCCCTCCGCGCTCAGCCTGCCGATATAAAGCGGCGTGATACGCGCCCGCGGAACCGCCCGTTGGAGAAACGGCAACTGAATCTCGAAGGAATGGTCGCAGATCCGCGCGTCGGGAGCCAGCGGGAACCCGCCGAACGCCGGATCGATGGCCGTCTCGCCCAGCGGCGTTGCAACGCGATCCACATCCGGCGCCGCCACGCCCTCGAGGCCCCCCTGGTGTGGAAAAGCCAGCACCACGACGCGCTCCGGGTCCAGGCTCGCGAGCGAGCGATATACGGCCGCGGCGACGGCGCCGGAATACGCCGGCCCGGCATGCGGAACCACAAAGCCGATGCCGCCCGGGTACAAATAGGGCCGCCGCCGCCGCGATTCTTCGAACCGCTCCTGGAGTAGACCCTCCAACTCGGCGCCGCCCTTCGGATACCAGGAGCCGCTATACGACGAAAGTTTCATGGCTTTCCGCTATCGGCTTTCCAAAAGCCCGGTATGGCGCGCCCGCAGGCGGGGCATTCGCCGCCGGAGGGTATCCGGTTGCGCAGCACGCGGAATCCGTGGCGCTCGATCAGACGCTCGCCGCAACCCGGGCAATGCGTGTCCTCCAGGTTTTCCGTTTGGCCGGGCAGATTGCCGGCGTAGACATACCGCAAGCCGGCGGCGCGCCCGATTCCGGCGGCGCGGAGCAGCGTTTCCCGCGGAGTATTCTCCGGCCCCTGCATTTTGTAATCCTGGTGGAACGCCGTCACGTGCCATGGGATATCCGGTGAGACGCCGGTCAGGAACTCGGCCATTTGCCCAAGCTCGGCATCGGAATCGTTGAAACCGGGCACGATCAGGGTGACCACCTCCATCCAGAAGCCCAGTTCGTGAATGCGCCGGATGGATTCGAGGATGGGTTCGAGCCGCCCGCCCAGTTCGTGATACCGCCGGTAGTCGAAGCTCTTGAGATCGACTTTGTACAGGTCCACCCAAGGCCGGATGTACTCGAGGACCTCGGGGGTAGCGTTTCCGTTGGAGACGAAGCCGGTGGCGAGGCCGGCGGCCTTGGCCTCGCGGAATATGGCGACGGCCCACTCGGCCGTGATCAGCGGTTCGTTGTAAGTGCTCACCAACGCCGCCGCACCCTGCCGCACAGCCAGCCGGACCAGGCCGCGCGGCGTGGCGGCGCTGAAGTCCAGGCCCGAGGCGGGGTCGCGCAAAGCCTGGGAGGAGACCCAGTTCTGGCAGTAGCCGCAATGCAGGTCGCAGCCCAACATGCCGAAGCTGAAGGCGCGCGACCCCGGCAGCGCGTGAAAGAAAGGCTTCTTCTCGATGGGGTCGCAACAAGCCGTCTGGACGTACCCGTAGGGGGCCTGCAACCTGCCTCCGCGGTTGAAACGGACCTTGCAAACCCCGGCGAACCCGGATGGAATGGGGCAGCGGTGGCCGCAGGCGAAACACTCGACGCGGTCCCGGTCGAGCGGCTTCCAAAGCTCCGCCTCCCGGGTTTCGCGCGCGAGATGGTCGGCCAGGACTTCCAAAGCCATGGTGGGGCCAGGCACTACGATTGTAGCGCCGCCCATTCGCCTGTTTCCCCGCTGATCCGCGTGTGACCCAGGGCCACACGCGCCTGGGCCACCCACTCTGAAAACACTGGTTGCATCGATTGGCGCCCGGATTGCACTAAACCGCCGCCGAGGAGAGCGGCCGGATGCCGATCGCTAAGATTACGGGACAGGGCTTATTGGCGATTGGCTGTGCGGTCGCGCTCCTCTGGAGTAGTCTGGCTGCGGAGCGCGCCATGATGCGTCGCGCTTACGCGGAACGCGCGGAGGTAATGCGCGGTCTCGAAACCCGGCAGCGCCGTCGCGCGCCGCAAAGGGTGCTGGGGCCCGGCATTCGCGTTCCTCGGCCAACGCTCCCCACGCTGAGTTAGATCCGTTTGATTGTCGCGAACCAGGCGGGTGCGCCGTCGTCGTCGTGGTATCTCGTCTGAATCCGGTCCGGTTCGATGGCGGCGACATTCCATCCACTGGTTGGGTCGAACGCCGCTCTAAGCTCTTCCTGCCTGATGGGGTGCGGGCCGGTATCGGGGACATCGTCACTGAAGCACAACAGATACAGAGTTCCATCGTGCTCGGTCACCGACGCTAGACTTGCCACATATCGCGTTCGCTCGTCGCCTTCGAAGGTGTGGAACAGTCCGGAGTCCAGCACCGTCTGAAACATGCGCCCCAAGCGCTTCAACTGGAACGCGTCAGCCGCGGCGAACTCAACCTCGGTCCCACGCTCGGCGGCCTTCTCTCGGGCGATCGCCAGTGCCGTCTCAGCCACGTCAACGCCCAGAACGGACAATCCCAGCGAGGCGATGTGAAGAGCGTTCTCGCCGGTCCCGCAGCCCGCATCGAGCACCGCTCCGGCGAATCCGCCTTCGGATGCCAAACGCACGATTGCTGGCTGCGGGTGGCCAATATCCCAAGGCGCAGGGCCGTCCTGGTACGATGCATCCCAGGGCAGTCCCGTCAGCCGTTCATGACTGGCCGGGCGCCGACCCCTGAACGGATCGTCAGCGAGGGTTCCCGATCGCTCCGACAACTTCGTCCCCCCTGCAACCGATCTTGCCACCTCATCGTAGCACGGCGGGTGCGGACTCACTCAGAGCTTCCGCGCGGCCGGCAATACACACGTTAGGTCACAACGAAGGATGAAAACAAGCGCGAATCCACGACCAGAATGACATCGGCGGCGGACTTCCAAACGAACGCCTTGGGCTCTCATTGTTCCAGTTGGCGAGCCATAGGATAAGGTACGCCGCTGCTGAGAGCTGTTGTAAAGAATTAGGCGGGACAGGAGACTAGACATCACGTTCCCGCCGCGCCGCCCGCAACCGGATCGCCCGGCGTTCCGTCTATAATGCATAGACAAGCGGGATGCCGGACCACGAGAACCCCACAAATTCCCCTGCGGACGATCTGGCGCCCGCGCCCCGGACGCCCGGTGTGGCGATTCGCTCCGGCTTGGGAAGCGCGCTCGCCTGGATCCGCGATCTGGGATTCTCGGTTTTGATCGCGGTGGTCGTGATCGTGTTCATCTACCAGCCGGTGAAGGTGGAGGGCACCAGCATGATGCCGGCGTTCAAGAACCAGGAACGGATCTTCATCAATAAATTCACCTACCGCTTCGGACTCGGCTCCATTCGGCGCGGCGATGCGGTGGTTTTCTGGTATCCCATGGATCCCACCAAATCGTACATCAAGCGGGTGATCGGGATTCCCGGCGACCGGATACGCATAGATTCGGGCCAGGTCTATGTGAACGGCCGCCCGCTGGTTGAAGACTACGTGACCGACAGGGACAATGGCTCCTGGCCCCCAACCGCGCACGACGAGGCCGTGCCGGCGGGCAGGTACTTTGTACTGGGCGACAACCGCGGTTCCTCGAGCGACAGCCGCGCCTGGGGTTTTGTGCCGCGCGAGAACATTTACGGCAAGGCCGTTTTCGCCTATTGGCCGCTGGAAGAAATGGGGCGCGTCCGCTAGGCGGCGCGCCTCGGGTCGGAACACGGCGCGCACGAGTGGGTACGCCACATCGGCCGATGGAGCAGGGCCGGCCCTGCAGCCTCAACGGAGCCCGTCCGACCGCGGCGAAATCACTTCTTGCAGAGTCACCGTCACGGTAGCGTTCGGCCCGATGTCCACTTCCTCGCCGCGATTGCGGGCGCGCCAGATAGCGGCGATGCACTCGGGGGTTTGGTCGATCGGGTCGTTGGTAGCCAGCACAGTGTATTTTCCGGGGGCGAGGCTGCGCGACGTGTAATTGCCGGCTTGGTCGGCCTGTCCGGAAACCATCGCGCCGGCGAGAATGGACTCGGTGGCGGCCATGCCGGGCACAATCAGAATCCGCGCGCCCGCCGGAGCGCTGACTTTCACGAAGCCGCCATCGTTCGCGACGGTCACCCGCAACGTGCCCGCATCGCCGGCTCGAAAAGCCTGGTGGAGGACGCTCGCGGCGCCGTAGGCGATGTCCTTCACGTAAGCGCTGGGAAACGCATTGGGCGGACCGACGCCCGGCTGCAACAAATGCTCCACCGTACGCAATGCCGGGAAGGAAAACGGTCCGGGGATAGGACAACTGGCACGGCTTCCCGGCCCGGCCATGGCATCGTTCGTCACGGTCGGCGCCTGGAGAGTGAACTGGGCCGCGGCCGCGCCATCGGGTGGAGTTCCATCCCAGGCGACTTCGCCCTGGATGGTCACGGGGCTGCCGGCGATCACCCGCACGTTGTGCACGTCTTCGTCACCGATGGTCACGCTGGTGGCCCCGAAGACCGCCGGGAAGAGCCCGCCGCGACGAAGCGCCGCGATACGGAACTCTCCGGGATACAAATCGCAGATGCGGATCTTGCCATCGGGACCCGAAGAAACGCCCGTGGGGCCGCTGCTGGCGGATCCTGGAATCATGTTGGCGCTGGAGGTCAGCTCATCGGTGACCTTAAAATCCAGGCTGGCGGGCGCGCCATCGAGCATCAGCGTGGCGTCCACGCAATAGCCGGGCGACCGCAAGACCTGTATGTCCATACCGCCGCGGCGCTCGCCCGAGCGCAGGGTGACAAGCGTCGCGGTCCCGGCCGAATCGGCATTGGGATAGTAGGTCGCGCGATACGCGGGCTTACGCAATTTGGGGTCGGTGGGAGTTTCCGAAATGGGACCTTCGTAGACCTTCCGTTTCTCCATCAGAAGCAGCATGGCCCGCCCGGCCCGAACGTTGTGCATGACGTATTCGCCACGGTCATTGGTTGTCGCGGAGCCAGTGTCCGTGAAGTAACGCAGCGCGCCGGCAGAGTATTCGCGCCCGATCAGCCGCACCGGCACGCCGGCCACCGGGTCTTTGTTCTGATCGACCACGCGCCCGGAAACTTCGCCGTCGAGCCGGATGGGAAGGTCGACGCCGGTCAGCTCCGCGCCGGCTTCCACGTTAACCGACCTTTCAATGAGTTCCGGCCAAACCCGCTCGCCCAGCAAGGCGATTCGGAAGGGTCCGGGTTTGAGCCCCGTCAGCCTGTAGAAGCCTCTGCCGTCGGTGCGGACGTTGTTCGCGACCGGGAAATCCGGGATTGGCGCGCCGCTGTCGGCATCGAGAACGTGGCCACTCACCGAACCCGTGGGCGTATCGGCCGGCGCCAGAAGCGCCAGAGCCGCCATTGTCAGGTTGACCAGAAGCTTCATCGAGAGACCTCCGTGACATGGAGTTCCAGGGGGGTGGGCGGGCCGGCGGAGACCTCCGTGAGCGGCGGCGCGCGGCCGGGCGTGGGCGCCCAGCGGTCGTTTGGGCCGGCGGCCCGCAAAGCGTACGCGCCCGGAGCGAGGTCCGGAAACGTGAATTGCCCCTTCTCATCGGGGAGGGCGATGCGCTGCAAAGATCCGTCGCGCGGCATCAGGACTACCACGTAGTCCGCCGGGCGCGCGGCTCCCGTCAGATGTCCGCCAATGGAGCCGGGTGGAGCAAGAACCACCTCCACCGGCTGGGAAGCGGAGTCGCGAGTCAGATCGAGGACTGGCTGGGTGGTCGCGTAACAGTTCCCCCGCGGGGCTCTGGCCGCGATCGAGTAGCGGGCCGGCGCCAGGCCGGTGAGGCTCGCCGGCTTGTGGGCCTGGAGCACCGCCGAAACCGGGGCATTGGGGAGCCACGCTTCCGCGGCGGTAAGCTCCACCACGGCGTCGGAACCGCACGGTTCCTGGGTGCGCAGCGTGAACGACGCGGAGCGAACCTGGTCGAGGCTCACAGGCGCGCCTTCGACGTTCGAGGCCACCACGGTGACGCGCGCCCGCCCAAACACCGACGGATTGCCCGGCGAAACCACCGTGGCCAACAGTTCGTAGTCGCCGGGAAGAACGTCCTCGACGGTGAATGCGCCGTCGGGCCGGCCGACTCCCTGGGCAAGGCGAAGGCCGGGGCGATCCGCGGAGACAAATGTGAAAATGGGTGGGCGCGTCTGGGAGACATCCACCTTGGCGGCGACCGTGAACGCGGGACCGGTGGGGAGAATGAAATCGGCGCCGGTATAGTCCTCCCCTCCGGCGACCGTGAAATCGCGGGGCCTGGAGTTGTTGGGATAGATCAGCACGCCGCGGCGGGGGCGGTTCTCCCCGGTGGTGAGGATGGCTACCTGGTAGCTTCCCGGCGGAAGGCCATATATGCGGTATTCGCCCCGGGCGCTGTTCTGGTCCACCGTGCCGGCGATCGCGTCCGAAGGGGTGAGCGCGACCACCTGCGCGTAGGGCACGGGGCGGCCTTCGGAATCGGCGATTTTGCCGGCGATGGCGCCGCAACGCACCAGCCGCAGGAGCATCTCGGAACGTGCGCGGGTGGTCGTTTCGACAGTGGCGTAGCTGGTCTTCGAGAATCGCAGGATGCATTCGACGTCGGGGAGGTCCGGGGTTCGAAAGCGGCCATTGGCGTCGGTCTCCATCTCGGCGACGATCCCGGCGGTGTGGGGTCGCGTGATTCGGATCTCCACCCGTGACAGCGGATTGCCGCTATGGTCCTCCACCACCCGGCCGGCAAAGACACCGGCGGCGGCCGGGTGCAGACACGCGACGATGACCCAGGCGGAGACTTTCCGCACGATGTCTCATAGACGGTCCGGCCGGGAAAAGCGTTAGCGAATAATGGATCGGAGCCCGCCATGGGGCAAGCCTTCTGTGAAAAATGGCGCCGTTAACGCCGGCCAATTGACAACCCCTGGGTGCGCCCCGCCCCTACAGCCCCGCGATCTGTCCGAAGATCGGCTTCAGCGCCGGGTACAGCGCCTGGTATATCTTGTGCGCCTTTTCGTAGAAGGCGGCGTCCGCCGCCTGCGGCCAAACGGAATCGGTTTCGCGAATGGCGGCGCGGCACACTTCCGGCACGGAAGCATACTCGCCCGTGCCGGCCAGCGCCAGCAGGGCCGCGCCGTAGGCCGAGCCCTCCTGCGTTTCGAGCGTCACCACGCGCCGGTTGAAGATGGAGGCCAGCAGGTGCCGCCAGAACGGGCTCTGCGCGCCGCCGCCCGAGGCGCGCACCGAGTTCACCGCCACGCCCAGGCTTTCCACGATATCGAGGCAATCGCGCTGGCTGTAGGAGACCCCTTCGATCAGCGCGCGGATGAGGTCGGCGCGCGTGTGCCTGGCGGTCAGTCCGATCCATCCGCCGCGCGCCGTGGCGTCCAGATGGGGCGTGCGCTCTCCCATCAGGTAGGGCAGCCAGAACAGGCCGCGCGCGCCCGCCGGGGATCCGGCCGCCGCCGCCGTGAGATCGTCGTACGGAGCCCCCGGCGCGAGTTGATTCCGAAACCACTGGAGGCTCAGGCCCGCGCCCTGGGTCACGCCCATCACGTGCCACTTGTCGCGTACCGCGTGGCAGAAGGTGTGCACCCGGCCGGCGGGATCGTAGGCCACCTTGTCCATGTGGGCGAACACCACCCCGGAGGTGCCCAGCGTACACGACACAATACCGGCCTCCACGATTCCGTTGCCCACCGCGCTGGCCGCCTGGTCGCCCCCGCCGCCCACCACCGGCGTGCCGGCCGCGAGACCGGTCAGCGCGGCGACCTCCGGAGTGATCTGCCCGCTGACCTCGCTTGATTCGTAGCACGCCGGAAGAATCGAGCGGTCCAGGCCCAGGCCGTCCATCATCTCGAACGACCAGCGGCGGTTGACCACGTCGAACACCGCCGTACCGGAGGCGTCGGAAACCTCCGAGGCGAACTCGCCCGTGAGTTTGTAGCGCACGTAATCCTTGGGCAGCAGCATCGTGCGCACGCGCTCGAAGTTGCGCGGCTCGTTGTCGCGCACCCACAGCAGCTTGGGCAGGGTGAAGCCGGTGAGCACGGGGTTGGCGGTGAAGCGCACCACGTTCTCGCGCCCTATCGCCGCGTTGACCGCGTCCACCTGCGCCTGCGAACGCTGGTCGCACCAGATCAGCGACGGGCGAATCACCGCGCCCGCGTCGTCGAGGATCACCAGGCCGTGCATCTGGCCGCTCAACCCTATGCCTTGCACCTCGCGGCCCGATGCGCCGGCTTTGGCGAGCACGCCGCGGATGGCTTCGACCGCTGCGTCCCACCAGTTCTCGGGCCGCTGTTCGGCCCACAGCGGATGCTCCATGCGCATCTCTTCGTGAGCCGCCGTGTAACCCGCGCGGACGCCGCCGCGCGCATCCACCAGGAGGGCGCGCGAGCCTCCGGTGCCGATATCGATTCCGAGCCACATAGAACCTCCATGGTGTCACATGCGAGGCCGGGCGCAAAATCGGGCGGCGCGGCTCACGCCCGGCTCGCGATGTCCGCGAGCCGGCGGCCTATATGCATTACCGTGGTAATGTAGAGTCTATGACAATCGCCCTCTCGAAGGTCACGGCGCAGGGGCAGATTTCGGTCCCCGCCGGCGTCCGTCAAAAGCTCGGCGTGGGGCCAGGCTCGGTTTTGGCATGGGATGAGGACGGCCAGAACATCGTGGTGCGGCGTGCGGCCCGGTTTTCGTCGGAGGACATCCATCGGGCGTTGTTCCCCAGGCAGGCGCCGGAATCACGGACGGTCGATGAGATGAGACAGGGGATACGGCAAAACATCCGGAAGCGTCATGCGCGCCATTGATACGAATGTTCTGGTTCGGCTCATTACGCGAGACGACCTGCGCCAGGCCAAATCCGCCGACCGCTTCGTCGAGAAGGGCGCCTGGGTGTCGGTTCTCGCGCTGGCCGAAGCCACCTGGGTCCTCGTAACCGTGTACCAGCTCGGCGCCGCCGACCTTGCCGCCGCGCTCCAGATGCTGTTGAACCACAAGGACCTGACACTGCAGGATTCGGACGCGGTTGCGGCTGCGCTCGATCTGTTTCGTTCGCGGCCGGCTCTGGGTTTTTCCGATTGCCTGATGTTGCGGCTTGCGCGCAAGGCTGGACATTTGCCGCTCGGCAGGTTCGATCGCGCGCTGGGAAAGACCGCGGGAACACAAAAGCTGTAAGGCGTTCCAAAGCCCTCCCGCTCTATCGCCATCGCGAGCGATCCTGCCGTCTGGGGTAACGCGCGCGGCGCGGAGGCCATCTGTGCTCTAGTTCACCCGGCCATGGCGGCATACAGCTTCGACAGGATGACCCGGCTTTCGGACGCGACGTCAATCAGTACAGGAGGGGAAAACCCAAGATGAGACTTAGAATTCTTCTATTATGTGGTTGCATGTCCGTCGCGATGTCCGCGGCCGCTGCTTCGGCAGCCGTCCCGGCGGCGCAGGCATGTGCGATCGGAACGCCGACTGCCGCGTCGAACACGTGGGACTTCAAGGGCGAAGCCAACGCCACCTTCGAGGACGTTCAATCGGAAGCTCGGCAGGCTATTGACCATGCCCAAGAGCTGGAGAGTTATACCCGCGATCCCGACCTGAGCTGGCAACTCCACGCAGACCTGTTACTCGATTTGAAGGGTGAGATCAACGACATCGGATCCAGGCTTTGCCGGCTGGAAGCCATACGCCGCGTGGTGTATCCCTGGCAGCAGCGCGTGATCGATCAGATCGTGACGACTACCCGCCTGATGGCCGACGACGCGCAAGACGCCATCGTGTTCGGCGACGCCCACCGCCTGGAGTTGTGGCTTCCCACTTATCAGGCATACCTGGTTAACCTCCGCCACGAAGCGGCGAGCCTGACGCGTTCCGTCGATAAGGCCGTCGAGTTCGCCGGCGTCTCCAAAGAGTACCAGGGTTTGAAGAGCAGCCTGGAACCGAGAGGTTCCTCGTAAACCCTCGCCGATCGCCGGAAAGGCCCGGCCATGCGCAAGGGCTTCATGAGATGATGCCCTTGCGCACGGCGTAAAGAATGAGTTCCGGAACGCTGTGGATATCGAGCTTCTGCAGGATGTGGGCGCGATGCGTTTCGACGGTGGTGGGGCTGATATTCAGGAAGTTTGCGACTTCCTTGTTGGAACGTCCCTCGGCGATCATCTGCAGGATCTCGCGCTCGCGATCCGAGAGCAGGTCGTAACGGTCTTCCAGCCCGCGCTGCTGTAACCGGCTGATGTAGTCCTCCTGGAGGATCCGGGCGATCTTACGGGTGAGGAAGGAGCGCCCTTGAGACGCCGCCCGAATCGCCTGGACCACTTCGCCGCGCATGGAATCCTTGAGAAGGTATCCCTTGGCGCCGGCCTTGAGCGAGCCCAGCACGTAACTCTCGTCCTGATGCATGCTCAGGATCACTACGCCGACTCGCGAGTTCGCCGCCAGGATGCGCCGGGTGGCCTCCATGCCGTTCATGTTGGGCATGGCCAAGTCCATCACCACGACGTCGGGCGCTTCCGTCTCCGCCAGGCGGACGCTTTCCCGCCCGTCGGCGGCTTCCGCCACTACGGTCATGTCGGACTCGCGCTCCAGCAAAACCCGCAGGCCGTCGCGGACCACCGTAT
>JBEKPK010000067.1:0-18147 GCA_049520795.1 Bryobacteraceae bacterium | reverse complement strand
GACGAGACGTTTCCATTCACTGCTCGGCGTCCCGGAATGCCATTTGAGCCGACTCCTCAGGTCGTTTTGGCGGGCGGCCTCCCTTGCGCCGCTCCAGCCTCCGGCCCAGTTGCGTTTCCAGCGCCCGCACGAACATGGCGGAGCCGTAAGGCCGACCGCTGTATGTCGCCAACCGGATCGCCGCCGCTTCCTCACCGGATTCCTCCAGCACTGCCTGCCAGGACTTCGCTATGCACCGCCGCTCCCACCATTCGCAGTCCAGCATCGCCGATGCTTCCATCCCGGCGTGCGCTCGCGCGCTCGACCACCCGTACTCCGCCGCCCTTTCCACCATCCCCGCCCGAACCGGATTCTGTTCCACGTACCGGATCACGCGCCACTCCGCCGCCTCTTCCACCGGACAGGAGTAAAACCGATTCTGCCACAAATGTCCCGTCCGATGGAACGCCGTGTTCCAATACTGCGAGAAGCGGCCGTGCGCGTGGCGGAACGTATTGGCCAGCGAGCGCTCCGATTCCGGAACCACGACCAGGTGCACGTGATTAGTCATGAGGCAGTATGCGACCACGCGAAGCTTGTTTCTGCCGGCGTGTTCGGCGAGCAGATCGAGGTACGCGCGGCGCACACCGTCATTGACAAACACGTCCTGGCGGCTGTTGCCCCGCTGCGTGACGTGATGCGCCGCCCCCACCGCCACCACGCGCTTCGATCTTGGCATGGAAACAACTCAGTGTCCCGGATGTCCAAGAACTCTCATAAAACACGGAAACGTCTCGTCCGTCCCGCCATGCTCTCCATGCTCTCAACAGAGCCTCACGGCTCGATCGGCGCCAGATGGCGGCCCGGCGGCGGGCAGATGGTGCAGCGGTCATACAACAGGTAGTGCCTGCGCGGGCGGCCGTCCGCTCGGGGGGCGGTGACGACGAGGGGCTCCACGTCCAGGAAGCAGATCCGGTCCTGCGGCTGGGCGCTGGGCTGGCACAGTAGCTTCCAAGTCATCGTGGTGGAGGATTGTTCTAGCAGGCTGATGAGGGCCTCTCGCGCCGGAACGGCGGCTGCCCCCCATTCGAATGAGCAAGCCTCCGGCGGCCCCGGAGCCCCGGGATAGTCCGCAATCGAGGGGCCTCCACTAGGGCAAACAGTCCCGCCCGGCGCGAAGTGTTCCATGAACTGAAGATTCGGCACAGCCTGCATTTTCGTAGCCGAGGATGCGTTGACAGCGTCGCTCAGTGCCTGTATATGGCCGTCGGGCATGCGTCTTTCACGCGGGATCGTGATTACGGTATCCAGCAGGGACCCGCCAAGTGCGAGGCGCCCGTCGGCACCGTTGACCAGGGCGGGCACGATGTGCAGCCCATAGTTCGAGGTAAGGAGTCGAAAGCGAACCCCATCATTCTGCGCGTGGTAAGCGTCCAGAATCTTACCCACGAGGGTGCCATCTAGGACGGGAGCTTCGGGCGGCCCCAACGCTACCGGCAGACGGAAGCTCCTGTCCTGCGGGAGGAGGGCGAATCTCGCGTTTTCGTTCTTGCCGACCACTTTAAGGTCGCCCCTCCAGACCCGCACCGGTTCCTCGTATGTTACTGGCTTGGAGTACGCCGCCTCTAGCATGTCCACGACATCCTTGAGCGGTCGGACTGCCGTGATGACCAGCCGATCGACCGGCCCGGCGGTCTGGGCCAGGGATATGGCTGCCACCAGCGCCCCTCCCACCACCGACGTTAAAGCTCTTCCCGACATGCGTGTGTCCCTCCTCCTAGAGTTTCTTGCGCGCGGCCGCCCCCGGCGGTCTAATTGGGCGGATAACTGGCCCCTCGGTACGCACCGTACTCGCCGGTGGCGCTAACCGTCAGGCCGGAGTAGCCAGAGGCATATGGACCACTCAGGCTTAGCACGACCTTCATTTGCTGGAGCACGCTCGACGAGCAGGAACCCCCATTTTCGCCGGACATTTGAAGAATGAAACCCAAATAGTAGCCCACCCAACCCGCTGGCATCCCTATGAAATCGTAACCATAGACGTAAAAAGGATTGCCCCCCTGCCAGACGGTTTGCACCCACCACGTACTGCCTAGGCCGTCACTATGCTTCACTTCTGGGAACGCGGACCCTGGGAGGTCCTGGAAGCAGCCATCCCGGAAACCCGAGAGGTTTTCGAAGACGCCTATGCCCGCGTAGCCCTCCCCGGGCGCCATCGCGCCATTGGGGCCGTGGCCCAGCAGCGTCATAGAAAACCTGCCCCCGTCGTACAGCCCAGCCTGGCCGGTGGGTGTATAGTTCCACTGCCAGTCCACAAAACTGCTGACCTCGCCCGCAGGATTCGTGAAGCTCGTCTGCTGGCCTGCCGCCACCTGCACCGGGTAGCTACCGGCGTCCAGTTGTTGGCTCCCGAGGAACCCCAAACCGTTATAGCCGTTGGACGTCATGGTCACCGTGGCGTTCCCGGTTGGCGCGCTCCACGGAACCGTAACCCAGTCCGTAAAGGAGGTGTCGCCGCATGGTTGCGATCCCGGGGTCAATCCGTTCGAGCACGAGCCGTTGTAATACTGTGTGCTGTCGGGGCCAGTGATGATTACATTCGCACTCGTTCCAAAACCCGTCCCGGACACCGTGAAGGTGTAACCCGACCCGGCTTGCCACGGGCTTGGCGTCACATTTGTGATGTTAGGCGTCGGGTCCGGCTCCATCACCACGGTGCAGGCTGCGCTCCCCACGTAGACGGAGGCATACGTCGGGCTCGTGATCCCGGTATCAACCTGCACCCAGCCCTGGGCCGAGGAGTCGGACATCACGGATAAGCTGGACGAGTCCACGAAGCTCCCAGTGATCCACGCCGATTGGCCCGTGAAGCCCGAGCCGCTGACGTTGACGCTATTGTATCCGGGATACCACGGTCCGCCGCAGGAGAAAATCACGGGTTGCGGTTCGGCCCACGCGCTCCAGTTCGTGTACTGCAGCCAGTCCCCACCTTCCATATAGTCGTCTTCAATGTAATACCAGTGGGCGCCCTGGAGGCCGTAGTCCCCGTAGAATGAACCGACGGCCCACCAAACGTAGGCGTCCGCTTCCCCGTACGCCGAGTCGGTCGCGTAAGCCACCGTGTTTCCGTTGGGATCAGAGAGGGTCGCGTCGGCGCGGAGCCCGGTTTCGCCGTACTCCCCATAGTCCACCGTGCGCGCATATCCGTTGATCTCGTTGGTGGTCGGGTCGTAGACGGCGTAGGATTCGCAGACATAGTTTAGACAATACTCGTAATCCTGCGCGTGGGCCGCTCCGGGCAGAAACGCCGCCGCCAGAACCGCGAGGAGGATGGTCGGGTATCTCAGTCTCATTTGGCTTCTCCTCTCCCTCGGCTATTTCGGCGCCGGCGCGGTCGTCGCGCCCTTCAGGGTCGGGAGGGCGTGCACAAAACTATCGAGTACCTGAAAACGCGCCGGTCCCAGGGCGGCCTGAAGCTGGCTTATATGGGTGGTTACCAACTGCTGCCGCTGCACGGCAAGAGCCTGTAACTGGACGGCGTTGGCAGCCGCGCCCGCCTTGACCAGGGCCTGGGACGTGCTGACGATGCCGGAGTCGCCCGCCCGCCAGTCCGCCGCGATGGCTTTGAGGGCGGCGCCTTCCTGGTCGGTCAGCCCGGCCTGCATCTGGACCAGTGACCGGAAATAGGCCGCCGAGGGAGCCTTGCCTCGCGAGGCGTACTTATCGGCAAGATCGCTCAGCCACTTGACGCGGTACAGGAACGCGCCGTAGACGGCGTAGTCCGGAAGCGGCGCTGCGGCTTGGGTGGTTCGGGCGGTTTGCGAGGTTTGAGGCTGCTGGCAGAGCGCCGGAAGGCCGAGGGCGGCCAGGAGCGCCGTAACGAGAATTCGCGAGAACATCCCCGTGAGCCTCCTTAGGCAAGTTAGAATTCGATGAGTTAAATTAGATTGATAAGTTCGAAAATTAGAATACCCCCCCCGAATATTCTGTCAAGTACTATTTTTCATTTCATAGTCTTGTAATAATTGTTTGAGCCGAGGAGGCGGCCTGGCTGCGCCGCGCGCATCGCCCGGGTTTTGCGGACGGGTTTTGCGACAGGCTCTCGGGCTGACGGGTTTTGCTCGCCGCTGGCCGGGCGTGCCCTGGGCGTGCCCGGCCGCCCCTACGGCGCGGTGCAGGCATGCCCGGCCTGCAGCCTTGACCTAGCCTGCCTGTACCGGGCGGCTCTTACCCAGTCGCGGCGCGGCGATTAGGGCTGCGCCGTAGACTAACAGGGAGAGGAACAGGGCGCCTTTGCGGTCCTGGCGGAGGTCCTCGGCCAGGAGGCGGTAAGCGCCTAGCGCCAGGGTTGGGTAGACCAGGCGCGAGAGCTCGACGATGCGCCAGCGCGATCCGGCCCAGACCAACGCCAATGCAGAGGCGGCCAGCAGGCTGGTGCGGAGGGTGGCGCAGTAGGCGTGGGTGGCGTCCGCGCCGAGCCACGCGTGGTAGCCGGCGGTGAGCGCCCAGGCGGCGATGGCCGCGGAGTGCCAGAGCAGGGCGGCGGCCAATGTCAATCGCAGGAACTCGACCGTTCGCCCTTGCCGCGACGCCGGGTATCGGACGGCCAGCAGATAGCATGCCAAGGCGGCCGCGGCTCCGGCCAATACCGGCGCCAAGGCGCGGCTTGTCACGTCGGTCCCTAACAGGAGGGCTCCAGCCTGGCTCAATGCTCCGGAGGACGCCAGCGCCAGCGCCAGGTAGAGGCCGCCGTGGATCTGCAACGTGAGCCGGCCAAAGCGCCCGCCGGCCCAGATGCACGCCACCGCGAGCGCCAGCCATGCGGTTTCGGCGGCGCCTGGCAGCAGAATGTCCGTGCCGGCCAGGGCCAGCAGGAATCCGAAGCTCGAGTAGGTGTAGAAATTCCGCCCGCGCCCGTCCGGGCGGTCCAGCCGCGCGAAGGCCACGGCATAACAGGCCGCGGCGCAGGCCAAGGAGAAGGCCGCGGCCAGCGGCGCTTCGCGTGAGAGCCGCAGGCCGCCGCCCACGCCGATCAGCAGCGCCGCGGCGCACTGCGCGGTTTCAAACCCGGTGAACGTAAAGCCGCGCAACAGGGTGCGCACCATGATGCTGGCCAGATAGATGGCCAGCAGGGCGGCCTGCGCGGCCAGCAACCAGCCCTGCGGTATGGGAGCGTAGGATTCCGGCAAGCCGCGTGGATTCGTAACCAGCCAAGTGGCCAGCAATACGGAGAGGTCAGCGGCGGCGGCGGCCAGCCATCGCTCGCTCAGCCAATGGTCCAGGCAGGCCGAGGCCTCTACCGCGGCTGCGATGGCCAGGAATACGAACGTGAATGGCAGAACATCGTGAGTCGCCATGAGCAGGCCGGCCGCGGTTCCGAGGCCCGTGAGGGTGGCGATGGTGGCGGCGATGAGGAGGTTCTTGCGCCAGGAGACGGCCAGTCCGAAGGTGGTGAAGAAGAGCAGAATGGCCCCGGCCGTCCAGGTGGTGATGGCGTGGAACCGCAATGTGGCCTCCCACAGCAGGGGAGCCAGAACCAGGGCGGCAGTAAGGCTGTGCAGAGCGGTTTCCAGGCGGCGTTCGGCGGGCGTACGGGCCGCCCACACCAGCCATGCCAAGGCGTACAGAAGGCCCACGGCGACGCCGGCCTGGGCGCTCAGATAAGCGGATTCGGTGAGCGCGCGGAGCAGGTAGGCGCCGGCCATGCCCAGCAGCGCGCGGCCGGCGAGCGGAATCACGGAGGCCGTCTCGATGGCAGCGGTCTCGCGCTCCGGGCTGCGCGCGGCGGCCACAGCGCCCGGCGGCGCATCGGCTTCCATTTCGAGGCGCCGCTCGATGAGCGCCAAACGCCGCTGGAGGTCGCACACCTCGCGATAGAGGCCGCTCAATTCGGGAGCGGCCGCCGATTCCGGTTGCGGCATGGCAACCTCCTTCGTGTCCGGTTAGCAGAAACCCTCTTTGACGCAGAGACGCCGAGACGCCGAGAATTCCGAGAGGAAAAGAGGAGCGTTCCGCTTCGCGCTTCTCTTTCTCTGACCTCGCATTTCTCGGCGGCTCTGCGTCTCTGCGTCAAGGGAGGGTCATGCCGACTCCGACTCTCTCCCTCAGTCACCCATCGCTTCGCCGGTTCCAGGAGTTTTCTCCCACGGCGGGAGGAGTTTCACCAGGACCACGAAGATCGCAAACGGCAGAAGCATCAGCGCGATGGCCGGCAGCAGCCCTTCGCGGGTGGCGAATTGCACCTTGAAACTGGTATACCCCAGGAAGCTCTTCGAGAAAAGCTGACCGCCGATCACCACGTTCCAGCGCATGGCGAAGATGCCCACCATGGTCAGCAGTCCCGCCGCCAGATACATGCCGCGGCGCGCGGCCTCGGAAAACTTGTGAAGCTGGGTGGCCGCCAGCAAGGCGAGGGGGACCAGCGTCCCCAGCATGATCTGCAGAATCACCTGCGAGAACCACAGCCGCGTGTGCACCATGAAATCCAGGCTGCGGAAGGATTCGTCCGCTTCGTAGGTGCGGTGCACCAGGTCCAGCATCTCGAGCGAAAAATCGATCACGAAGGTATAGAACAAATACTTGGCTACGGTGTCCAGGCAGCGCATGTCGATGGGCGTCTTCCTCAGCTTCATGGAAGCCATGTAGAGCAGCATCACGGCCGCGATGCCCGAGACCATGGCCGAAAACAGGAAGACGATGGGCATCAGCGGCGTGGACCACCAGGGGTTGGCCTTGACCGATCCGAAAATGAAGCCCACATAACCGTGCAGCAGGAAGGCCGAAGGGATGCCGATCACGGTGACCGTATAGCCCACTCTGTCGTCGATCATTCGCGCGCGCGGGCTGACGTTTTCCGAGCCCAGCGTGAGGATTTTATAGACCAGCCGCGTAAAGCCGGTGGTGGATTGCGCCAGGCGCACGATATCGGCGCGATACTCCAGCCAGATTTCGAGCAGCAGCACCACCGTCAGATACCACAGATACACGAACCCGAACATGGCCATGGCCGAAGAGGTATGGGGAGTCAGGTACATCTCCATGGACCGCTCGGGATGCCCCAGGTGAAGCTGCAGCGGCAGCGGGGCCACCAGCAGGAAAGCCAGCGCGGTGAGCAGCGCCAAGCGGTAGGTGGGCCGCACCGCCTCCACTTTGAAAACGCGTTCGAGCGAGGCCAGGATGAACGCGCCGGCCACCAGGCCGGTGATGTACGGGTAAAGGACAATCAGCAGGCTCCATTGCAGCTCCACCTCGTTGGGATACATGAAGCCCTCAACGCCGGGAATCATCGCATTCGCTCCTTTAGCGGACCGAGCCGTCCAGGTCCTTGTAATAGACCTTGGCTTCGGTGGCCATGTACGGCTTCAAGACCTGTACCTTGTTCTGGCGCAGGAACTCGTGGACCGGGTCCCGCGGATTCTTGAAATCCACCAACTGGCGGGCGCCGGTGGGGCAACTCTCGCAGCAGGCGGTGGTGAGCCCCTGGGTGATGCGGTGGTAACACAGGGTGCACTTGTCCACCGTGTGTTTGGCGGGGTGAAGATACCGGCAGCCGTAGGGACATGCCTGGATGCAATAGCGGCAGCCCAGGCAGTAGCTCTCATCGACCAGCACGACGCCGTCCGGACTGACGAAGGTGGCCCCCACCGGGCAGACCTGCACGCACGGCGAATCGGCGCACTGGTTGCACAACTTGGGGACGAAAAAGCTCTTCAAATCCGTGCGCGTGGTAGGCGGAAAGCCGTCTATCGCGCCGTTGGGGGAATCGACATGCGGTTGCCGCCGGCCCTCCTCGACCTGATAGCGTTCCACCCAGGTGCGGAAAAAGCCGGCTGGGACATGGTTCTCGTTGGCGCAGGCGCGGACGCAGTTTCCGCAGCCGATGCACTTGTCTATGTCGATCAACATGCCCCACCAGTGATCGGCCATACGGTAGGCTTCCTCCGGCGGGGCCGCGCCGGTGATCTGCTCGAGGGTGGCCCCCACCGAGGCCAGGATGAGCAGCTTGCCGCCGGCCGCGAACAGGTTACGCCGGCTGATGTCCATGGTTCCTTCCACGCTCATTCGTTCCCCTCTCTCAAAGTTGCGGATTATGAGGCTTGTGGCAGCGGTTGCAATACATGCCGCCGGAATGCTCCACGGTGACCACCTGCGGAAAGCCGGCGGGCTTGGCGGCGTCCTTCTCGTGGCAGCGGCGGCACAGGTTGGGCACATCCGGCAGCACCGGCATGCGCCCGGCGGGATCGTCGGCGTTGGCGTGCGCCGCCTGCGGCCCGTGGCAGGCTTCGCACGCCACATGCGCGTGTTTGCCCGACGCGCGCACCTTGCCCTCATCCTCGTGACACAGTATGCACGTCTCCTGCCCGGCGTAGACCAGGGGCCGCTGGCGGACGACGTCCAGCGCGCCCGGGCTATAGTGGCCGTACTTCCCGAATCCTTTGGGGATTAATGCCGTGCGGATCACCAGAAACACCCCCAGAGCGGCCAGCAGAACCATGGCTGGCCGGATCAGATGGCCCGAATCCCGGAATAACTGGCGCAAAGAGCACCCCCTTGAAAGTTGCGAGAGCGGCCTGCAAACGCTCGCCCGAGTCCCCGCTGCGGGTGAGCAAGCTCAGGACCAAACGGCCTGAAAGTGCGAATCGCGGGGAATTCAAGCCGGAACGTTGCGAATTACGCCATGAAGTACCCCTTATAAAGGCGTTCTCATGGGTGAAATAACCCGAAATGGGTGAGGCGATTCGGCCAGCGGGCCAAGCCACCCTTCCGAAGCGGTTTTCGGCCCTGCGCGTGCCCTGCTTCACCCCGATCACGCTGGTTGGCTTCCATGTGTTTGAACCTGAAGGCGGCGGCGCCGTCGGGGAGTGCCGATTCCTCACACCATGTGGCGCTCCGGAGCCACCGGCGTCTTGGTAAATGCTTGCTATAATTGGGGGTCTAGCCACTTGATCGCGTCTACGACATTGCCCATGAAGGTTATCTCTGTTTTCTTCCTTTCGGCGGCGGCGCTGTGCGCCGCGGATTTCCTGACTGGCCAGGCGGCCAGAGCGGTGATCGGGCAGGTGACTTTCACCGACGAGAATCCGGCTCCCAGCGAGACCGTACTGGGCGGACTGAGCGGTCTGGCTTTCGCGGCCGACACTCTGTTTGTGGCGGACGCCAACGAAGTCGGCGCGATGTATAGCAACCAGCGCGTGCTGCTGTTCCAGGGAATGTCGAGCCAGTTACCGGCTCCCTCGGCTATGCTGCCTCCGGCGGCCGAGTTAGCCGGCGTGCAGTGCCCGGTGTGCGTGGGGCAGGCCACTGTAGTTCTGGGGCAGCCCGATTTTTCCACTAGCACCGCGAATGCCGCGGCCAGTCAAAGCAACCTGCGCACGCCGACCGCGGTGGCTTCCGACGGGGTGCACCTGGTGATTGCCGACACGGATCACAACCGCGTCCTCATCTGGAACCGGATCCCGACGACCAACAATGCGCCGGCCGACGTGGTGGTGGGCCAGCCCAGTTTCGTTACCGCGACCGTCCCCACTGATCACGTGCCCAACGCGCAATCGATGAGCGGCCCGCAGGGCGTGTGGATTCAAAATGGAATGCTTTTCGTGGCCGACACCCTGAACAACCGGGTGCTGATCTTCAACCATATCCCCACCACCAACGGCGCAGCCGCGGACGTGGTGCTGGGGCAGCCCAATTTCTCCACCTACGTGGAAGTGGACATTACCCAGCAGACCACCAACGCCACGGCCAGTAACATGTTGAACCCGGTCTCGGTGACCTCCGACGGGCAGCGGCTGTATGTGACGGACCTGGGTTTCAACCGGGTCCTGATCTGGAACACGATCCCGACCACGAACGACGCCCCGGCGGACGTTGCGGTGGGCCAGCCGGACATGGTCAGCTCGATTGCCAACAACGCCTATACGATCAACACCAGCAATAACGACGCGCAGACGGCGGTGCTGTGTACGGTTTCCAACGGGACGGACTCCAATGGAAATCCTACCTACCCGGCGGCCTGCAACTCGACGGTGAACTTTCCGCGCTTCGCGCTGGGGGCGGCGGGCCGGCTGTTCGTCGCCGACGGCGGCAACGACCGCGTGCTGGTTTTCGACACCGTCCCGACGCAGAGCGGCGCCTCGGCGGACGTCGTCCTCGGACAGGTCGGCGGCAGCGTGTACCAGGCCACCAGTGCGGCCGATTCTCTGCGAACTCCCATGTCGCTGGCATGGGACGGCGTCAACCTGTACGTAGCCGACACCTACAACCGGCGCGTCAACGTGTTCTCGATGGGCGAGACCAGCATTCCCTACGGAGGAGTGCGCAACGCCGCAAGCTTCGATATCATCGCCTCGGACAGGGTGACGGTGAGCGGCACCATCAATGCGGGCGACATCGCAACCATTACGGTCGCGCAGAATTCGAGCGCCACGGCCGCGGACTACCCCTATTCCGTGCTGGCGACCGATACGCTGACTACCGTCGCCCAGGCTCTGGTCAACGTCATCAACTCCTCCAACAGCGGGGCCGGCGATCCTTACGTGTTCGCGATTCTGGATCCCACCACCAACGCGGTAATTCTGGAATCCCGGGTATCCGGCACGGCCGGCAACAGCACTACCGTCGGAGTGGAGATGTCCACCGGCGCGGATATCGTTCTGACGCTTGGGAGCGCCGCGCTGGCAGGCGGCGGCGACGCCTCCCAAGTGGCCGCCGGCACTCTGGTTTCGATTATCGCCAATCCGGGAACCGTGCTGGCCTACGGAGAGGATGCCGCCGACCTGAGCCAGAACGCCCTGCCCACCGAACTGGCCGGCGCGCAGGTCTACATCAACGGGATTCGCGCGCCGTTGATGTACGTCTCGCCCACCCAGATCAACGCCCAAATCCCGTGGGAAGTGAACACTACGACCAGCGTGAGCGCCTACGTCCGGGCCGTCAGGAACGACGGCACAATCGCGGTCACCACGCCCATGGCGGCGACCATCGTAGCCGGCAATCCGGGCCTGTTTCAGTACCCCAATACAACCGGCGGCCCGGCGGTGGGAGTCATTCTGCACGGTTCGAGCAGCGCCATTGGAATCGTCTCGGAGGATTCCCTGAGCCCCACCTCGGGGGATGTGGACACCATCACGGTCGGCAACAACAGCTACAGCTATACGGTGCAAGACGGCGACACCCAGGCGACCATCCGCGATGCTCTGGTAGCCATGATCAACTCTTTGGACCCGGACGTGACGGCTAGTCCGGCGGGTTTGTTTGGCCGCATCATTCTACAAGCCAGGATTCAAGGCCCGGACGGCAACGGTATTCCCTACACCTGCAGCTCCACGGGTTTTAATGGAGGCACCGCCACTGAGACCATGACGGCTTTCTCTACCAACTTGTGCTGCGCCAATGTGGCTTACTCGCCGGTGACGCTGTATAACCCGGCCTTGCCGGGCGAGGTCGTCATCGCCTATGCCACGGGCCTGGGTCTGCCGGTGGCCTCCGATATTACCTCGTCGCTGGTCAAGACCGGAGTGCAGTACCCGATTGGCGCTCCCGTGACGCAGCCGCCGGTGTTGACCAACGGTCTGGCTGGCGGAAGCACCGCACAAATATTGCAAGCCACCTTGAAACCCGGGACCGTGGGCGAATTCGAGGTTTGGATTCAGCTCTCGCCCGGGGTGATCGCGGACCCATATACGCAGCTCTGGGTTGGACAGGAGTCCTACGTCAGCAATATCGTGACTCTCCCGGTGGTGGCGCCGGGAACGGCGGGCAACTAGGTCTCCGACCGCATGGTAGCGCGGCGGGCCGGGCGTGCCCCGCCCCTACTCGCTTCGCCACGGTAGATTCGCAGAGCCATCTCCCGCGCGGCCTCGGGGACCATGAGCTCCCCAGGTTCCCCGCGGGCGATTCCGCGCCGCGCGCGGGTCGCCGAGACGGCATCCCACTCGCCCGGCAGCTCCAGTGGGTGGACGGCCTCGGGGAACCCGGCCGGCGGCTCGTAACCGCCTTCGCGGCCGGCCACCAGCAGGCCGAAACCGCCCAACATGCCGGCGAACGCGCCGGGTTGCCCATAATCCCAACCGGCGATCCTTTCCGCGGCGTCGCGCCCGCACAGGAACCAGAGGCGTACGCCCGCGCCGTACTCCCGGCGGCACTCGCCGGCGATCTCCACGAACAGCCCGCCCTCCGACGACGCCAGGGAAAAAGCCGGTTCGCCGGCCAGCGCCAGCCGCAGCATCTCGATGCGCTGGGCGAACGTGGCGCCGGTGAATTTCTTGTGGGGCAGTTCCCGTGGCAGCACGAACAGAACTTCATCCACCCACCGCAGCCCCGCTCGGGCCAAGGCAAGGTGCGCGGTTGTGACCGGGTTGAAGGCGCCCGGCAGGATTCCCAGGCGCGCCGGAGCGCCGGCCGCCCGCTGGAAGAACTGCATGCCTATAGGGTAGCCCGCAATCCGTCCGCAACAGCGGCCTCCGCGGTGATGAATAGTGAGTTTCCCTTGTGAAGCAGGCGCTTCCGCCTGCCAACTGCGGGCTTATGCCCGGGCAGCGCGAGTTTCGCTCGAACTTGGCAGGCGGAAGCGCCTGCCCCACAATCCTGCCCCACCCGTCCCGGGGACCGTCCGCAAACACTGAGGGCGCGGAATCTCTCCCGCGCCCTCGGCCCAGCGGCTTCTATGCGGCCAGCAGCTCGTCGATGGTCTCGCCCAAATCGCTTTCGAACTCGTGACGATCCGCGGCTTCCTGGCAGCGTATGCAGAACTTCGTCCACGGTACGGCATCCAGCCGTTTGGGCTTGATTTCTTCCTCGCAGTGCAGGCACACGCCGTAGCTGCCATCGGCCATGCGGGCCAACGCGCCTCTCACGTTCCGCAGCAGATTCGATTCGCGGTCCAGATTGCGGATAGCCAGCTCGCGCTCTCCGGCGAGCTGCACTTCATCCAGAGCGTCCGGGGTCTTTTCGATAGCGATGTCTTCCCGGTTCCTGAGCCCTCTGGACAATTCGGCCCGTTTGGTTTCCAGCATCGCCTTGTATTTTTCGAAGTCGGTCTTGTTCATGGATCCATCTCCCTTCCCTTCGCCGGCTGTTTCTCCGGCTTGCTCTCCTAAGCGCCTTCACCCTCCGCAGAAATATAGACGAAAAGGGCACGGTCAAAAGTTTCAACCGGTGCACCCCTCATTGGGGCCAGCCTCTTCCGAACAAACCGCCCCGCCCTCGTCGAACGCGGCAACCCAGAGGCCAAAAGACCTCCGCGGCGGAGCGCCCTGGACCCGCGCGGTTCCGGTTCCATTCTCTTATCGGCTGGATGCTAACATTTCTGTTTACCCAGCCCAAACCGAATGGTGCAGTCCAACACGAATAGAGCGCGGTCGAGCCGGTTGGCCATCGCCGCATGTCTCTTTTTCTTCCTGGCGGGCCAGCCGTTTCTTTCGCGCCTGGGCGTACAGGACGACGAGTCGATATTCGGCTATGCCTTCCTGGAGCCGCGCGCGGCTTACATGCTACCCATCGGCCACTCCAGGCTGCCGCTCATGTTGATGAGCTACCTGGGAACCTTGAAGGCATGGCTTTACCAGCCCATCTTCTCGCTGTTCGGCGTCGGCGTACGGAGCCTGCGCGAACCGGCGCTTCTGGCCGGGGCGGTCAGCATCTGGTTCTTCTTCCTGTTTCTCCGCCGCGCCGCCGGGGAGCGCGCCGCCCTGATTGGATGCGGCCTGCTGGCGGCGGATTCAATGTATCTGCTCACTGCCTGCTTCGATTGGGGCCCGGTGGCGCTCCAGCACCTGTTGTTGGTCGGCGGCCTGTTCCTGCTGCTGCGATTCTATCAGAAGGGTAGTTCACTCTCGCTCGCCGCGGGGTTTCTGCTATGGGGTCTGGCCATGTGGGATAAGGCCCTTGCAATCTGGATGTTAGGGGCTATCGGCGTAGCTGGATTGGCGCTTTTTCCGCGCCAGATTTTAGGTGTGACTACGTTTCGGCGGGTGGCCATTTCCGTGGCGGCTTTCGCCGTGGGCGCCTTGCCACTGGTGATTTACAACGCCGAGACCCAGTTGTCCACATTCCGCGGGCCGGGTTTCAGCACCGACGATTTGCCGGTGAAAGCGCACCTCCTCATGTATACGGCCGAGGGCCAGGGGTTGTACGGGTGGATGGTGGACGAAGATTGGCAGGCGCCCCGGATTCACTCTCCTCACGGCGCATTGGAGAAGGTCAGTTTGGCGATTTCCTCGGCGGCCGGGCGTCCCCGGCAGGGTTTGCTCCTATGGGCGTTCGTGCTGGCGCTGCTTCTGGCCCCCCTGGCGCGCGGTTCCGACCTGCGCGCCATTTTGTTCGCCCTGATCGCGATGGTGGTGCAGTGGGCGCAGATGGCCATCACCGCGACCGCCGGTGGCGGCGTCCATCACACCATTCTCATTTGGCCCCTTCCCCAGATGCTGATCGGCGTTTCGTTCGCCGCGGCCTCGCGCCGCCTGGGCCGCGCGGGGCGGCCCGTCGCCGCCTGTGCGCTGGCGACGGTGATGCTGGCGGGCGCCCTTCCGATCAACGAATACTATCGACTGGCCTGGCAGAACGGCGGAGCGATCAACTGGACGGACGCCATCTACCGGCTCTACGCCTACGTGCGGACGACGCCCGAGAAGCGGATCTTGTGCCTCGACTGGGGCATCGTGGATCAACTGCGGCTGCTCGGCCGGGGGAAACTGCCATTGGGCATCATTTTCGACGCTGTGCCGGCGGATGGGAGCCCTCCGGACCCCAACCGCGTCGCGGAGGCCGCGGGCGATCCCGGCGATCTCTTTGTGGATCACACGAAAGACTTCGAGTTCTTCCAGGGACGCGGGGAGACGTTCGTCAAAGCCGCCGAGGCAGCAGGCTACCGCAAGGACGTGCTGACAGTCATTCCCGATAGTTGGGGCCGGCCGACGTACGAGGTGTATCGGTTCGTAAGGTAGGGGCCGGGCATACCGGGCTCGTGGCTGGAATCTGCACTCGCGCGCGTTCTTTACAGTGCGGCCCAGCAAACGCGCTCGACCACGAATGGTTCTCCGGCCCCGAAGCCAAACCGCCCGAACCGAGTTCTTCGCCGGATACCGTTGGAGCCGAAATAACATGCCGGACTCGATCACGGGCTTCCGTCCGCCGCAATCGGGCCTTTCGCGTTTAACTCATTGCGCGAGAACCGGCCACGTGCATGGGATAGACCTCGAAGCGGTTCAGGCCGGCGCTGACGGAGGGATCGTCTTCGCCGAATTGCCGGGCTTCCCGCTCGTCCACTACCTCGAGTATCCCCAAACCGAAAGCTCCACCGGGAGCCATCACCGGACCATAAAGAAGCAACTTGCCGGCGTCAAAGCGCTCCCGGAAATAGTCGCTGTGCTTATCCATCAAGGCCCTCTCTGGGTCAGTGATGTCCCGAGGGAAGGTCGGCCGGGGCGGAATCAGCTTGAAATAGTAATGCTGTTTGTCCATGGCGAGAACATCATAGCGCAATGCTTCGATGATTCCGATATTCCGTCGATTCGGAAACCCGGCAGGAGCTGATTCTGTGTAGTGGCCGGCTCTACAGTATCGTCGGAATGTCGCCGCCGCCCGTAGAGCGGGCCTCCGGGCCTGCCATGCCCGCATTCCCGCGGGCATTCTTTACAGCGCCGCCGGTAAATGCGCTCGACCACGAGTAGTCCTCCGCCACTGGCGCCAAACCCGCCCGAACCGGGTTCTCCTCCGTATAGTTACGGATTCGCTCAAACTCAGCCGCATCTCGCACCCAGTGATCGTAGGATTCCGGCTGCCAAAACGGTTCCCCGGATCGGGCGAGGATCTTGTTCGCCTCTCTCGCCGAGAACCCTTTGACGGATTGCAGAAGCTTGCTGGGGGTGGTCAAGGGGGACAAGAGCACGTGAACGTGGTTCGGCATAACCACGTATGCGTGCAAATCGTAATAGCGGAGCGTAACCGATCCGTAGCGCAGAGTATCGACGACCACCTGCGCGATATCCGGACGCTTCAGCCAGGTGGGTCCTGAACGGGCTTCGTCAAGGCAGCGATCCATCCATACGAAGGCTTTGCCGGCGCTGGGAGACTCGGGCGGAGGGAAGCGGTTGTGAGGCAGACTGCCGCGCAAACTCCAGGTAAGGAACAGACTCTTCCCTTCAGGCTGCCAGTGCGGCAGACGGCGGCTATGGAAGGGCACGTGAATAGGGTGGTCGGCGGAAGAGGAAATTCTCAGGGGAAAAAGAACGCCCGCATGAATGCGGGCATGGCAGGCCGGAGGCCCGCTCTACGGGCGGCGGCTGCTGCGCACCCTCCCGGCTGCGCCTGGTCAAACCTTCAGCCCGGCCTTCCACAACAGGTAGCCTATGGCTTGTTTCACGTAGTTCCAGTGGTCGCGGAGCGGTTCCGGGCCGCGGTCCTTGCGGGGGGAGCCGTAGACCTGGAGGCCGCGGGCTTCGAGCATTTGTTTGACTCGATAGATGTGATATCCGTCGCTCACCGCGATGACCGAGCGCAGGCTCATGCGCTCGATGATCTCGCCCGCCAGCGCTATCGATTGCACGGTGCTCTCGCCTTCGGTTTCCACGATGATGGCTTCGGATGGCACGCCGTGAGCCATCAGGTAGGAGCGGCCCACGCCGCCTTCAGTGAAGAGCGGGTCGCCGCCCGCGCCGCCGGTGGTCATGATGAGGGGAGCCAGCTTGCGCCGGTAGAGATCGAGGGCGTGATCGAGGCGCGCCTGGAGCACCGGGGAAGGCCGCCCGCGATACTCCGCCGCGCCCAGCACCAGGATGACGCTGGCCGGCCGGGCTTCCTCGCGAACGGATTGCCGCGCGATCCGAACCGAGAAATACGCGATGGCGGCGAACCACATGGCCCCCGCCGCCAACGCCGCGATCCATACGGTTCTTCTCATCTGCGGTATTCTGAAACGTTCAGAACCCTCATTGTAAGATGCGGAAGGCCGAATCGATCACCAGCGCGGCGAATCCTCTTTTGAAGGAGGTGCGGCGGGCTATTGTGCGCGGAGGGCTTACCGAGCAGGGATGGTGCGTGGCGGAATCGTTCCACCTGCTGGAGGAGGCGCTGCGGAGCGAGTGCGAAGTGAAGCTCGTGCTGACGGCCGAATCGGCGCGGCCGGCCGCCGAAGCCCGCCTGCGGGGCCTTACGGGAATCCGCATGGTGGCGCTTCCGGACACCCTTTTCCAGAGGCTCTCGGGGACCGAAACCACCCAGGGCGTGATGGCGCTGGTGAAGCCTCCGGTGTGGAAACTCGAGCAGTTGTTCCGCGGATGCCCGCTAGTGGTGGTTCTCGACGGCCTGCAGGACCCCGGCAACGCGGGCGCCATCGTTCGGGCTGCGGAGGCCTTCGGGGCCACTGGCGTGCTCTTCATCAAAGGCTCGGCCAGCCCGCACAACCCTAAAACGCTGCGCGCCTCGGCCGGCTCGCTGTTCCGCGTCCCCTGCCTGCACGGAGTGGATGCGGCGCTGGCGCGGGCGGCGCTCGAACAGAATAAGGTGGAACTCTATGCCGGCGTCCCCGCCCGGCCGGGCGAGTCCGTGCGCTCCATCGCGGAGGTGGATTTCACCGGCCGCTGCGCGTTGATCGTGGGCAATGAGGCCCACGGGGTGAGCGAAGAACTTCGCTCCGCCGCGCTCGGCGTGTTCATCTCAACGGTGGGAGTGGAATCGCTCAACGCGGCCGTAGCCGCGGGCATCATGCTGTATGAAGCCCGGCGCCAGAGGTCGCTCGGCCCGTGAGCCTGTTCGATAACACGCCGCCGTCGCCCGAACGCTCCACGGAAGCGGACAAGGGCCGCCCCCTGGCCGAGCGGATGCGCCCGGAGACTCTGGACGATTACATCGGCCAGGAGCACATTCTAGGACCGGGCAAGCCTCTGCGCCGCCAGATCGAGCGCGACGAAATCGGCTCGATCATTCTGTGGGGCCCTCCCGGAACCGGTAAAACCACCCTGGCGCAGATCATCGCGCGGACCACCCACTGCGAGTTCATCCGCTTCAGCGCCGTGCTCAGCGGCATCAAAGAGATTAAGGCGGTGATGGCGGACGCCGAGCGGCTACACCGGCTGGGCCGCCGCACCATTCTGTTCATCGACGAAATCCACCGTTTCAACAAGGCGCAGCAAGACGCGTTTCTGCCCTACGTGGAGCGCGGCGATATCATTC
>JBEKPK010000066.1:0-18210 GCA_049520795.1 Bryobacteraceae bacterium | reverse complement strand
CAGGCGCTGTTCGTGGCCGGGGAACAACTTGACAAGCGCGGCCGGGCGGGACGCCAGGATGAGGTCGGCGGCGAGGCCCTTCTGGTTGAGGTAGCGAACACGCTGGTCGAGCCGCTGGAACCAGTACAGGCTCGGTGAATCGGCCGACTGATACGAACCGCCCAGACCTTCGGCGACGGCCAAGCCGCGCAGGTGATTGAATTTCTGAGCCGCGCGCGCATCCGCCACGGCGCGGAAATCGGCGTCGCCGAGGAAGGCGAAGCGCAGCTCGGTAGCGCCCATCCAGAGATGCGGCAGGTTGCGCTCGGTGTACGCCCAGTGGCGCAGTTCAGCCGGCCGGATGAAGCCCGGCGAATCGGAAGCCGCGGCGGTGAAGGAACCCTCGCGGTCGTTCCAGGCCGCGATGTTGCTGGTAACGTGGTAATCCCACCTACCGGCCTCGGTGGGCGAGAAGCGAACCACCATGCGGCCGCCGCCGTCCCAAAAAGCGGGCATGGCCAGGGTGCGCTGGCGCGGCGAGCGGAACTCGATCCTCAATTGCACGCTCAGGTAGGGATTGGGATGGGCGGCGGCGTCCGGGCCCGAAAGATCGAACACCATCTCGCAGGGCGAGTAGGCGGGGGTGTTGTCGCAGCCGGGCCCTTGCGCCAGCAGGACCCAAGGCGCCAGCAGGAAAGCGGCCAGTTTCATGCCCATCAATCATTAGTGTAGTGCGGACCGCCTCAAGTCTGGAACGTGGCTGGCATGCGATATCGTGCACGATGCGAGAATGGGGCTGGACACGGCGTGGTGGCGGCCGGAGCGTCGGTTGCCATTCCAAACAGGCGGGATTTTGGCGTGGCGCCTTCACGCTTCGGCGTGGAGGCGTGGCTACCGAGAGAAGTCATAGTGAGGCTGAGATAGGAAATGTCGGATACCAGCACATACCCATTGCGGCTGCCGCGATCACTGAAAGAGGCGGTCGAGCGGCTGAGCAAAGAGGAAGGCACGAGCATCAATCAGTTCGTCGCCGTAGCAGTTGCGGAAAAAGTCTCCGCTCTGGCGACGGCGCGTTTCTTCGAGGATCGAAAGGCGCGCGCCGATTTCAAAGCCTTCGACAAAATCATGCGGCGGCGCGGCGGAGAGAGGCCCCGCGAAGGAGATGAAATGCCGGCGTAGGAGGTCCAAGGCGCCGGCCCTTGGCGAAGGGAAGCACTAACAGGTCTTGGTTGCGGGCCCCGTTTTGCCGCTGCCGACCCTGCTCGTCGAGCGGCGGTGCTCGGTCAATAAGTAGTTGAAGTGCGGCGGACAATCGCGCTGATGCCCACCGCACAGCTCGCCCGGTCGACCCGAAAGAATATTCGATAGGCGCCGACGCGACGCCGGTAGCGGTTCTTATCCCCTTCGAGCTTCATGATGTCGCCCTGGAATGGATCCGTGGCCATCGCCCGGATCGCGCTCGCAATCCTGTCCCTATCCGTGGCGGGAACTCTTCCGAGCTGCTTCTGCGCCGCCTTTGCGACGAGGATTGTCCAAGTCATGTAGAAGATCGTGAAGGGTGACGAATTCGCCGCGCGCAATCTCGGCTTCGCCCTTGCGGATCGCGGTGGCCTCGGCCTTCGTCGGCCTGTAGGCCGGCTGCCGCGCCGTAATCGTGATCCTCCGGGAGGACGCCTTGAATTCCAGTTGATCCCCAGCCTTGATTCCGGCCTGCCGCCGGATGCTCCGTGGCACTACGACTTCCGCTTTGTTCTTGACGATAGTCGTCACACTCTAAGATTAGCCGAACTGTAGGGGTTGTCAACCCGGGCGAGATCTCCGCCCCGTGGCGGGAAACCATGGCAATTCGCGGTCCCGCTTCCCCGCCCTGATATCATGGCTGGATATGGAGGAAGTCAACGTAGGACTCGTGGGCCTGGGCACCGTGGGCTCGGGCACGCTGACCATTCTGACGGAAAACGCCGAACAGATCGCGCAGAAACTCGGATTCCGGCTCAAGGTGGCCGCGCTGTGCAGCCTGGAGGTCCACACGCAGAAGTTGCCGGCCACGGTTGAGAACGTCCTGAAGACCACCGACTGGCGCGAGGTGGTGCGCCATCCGGAAGTGCACATCGTGACGGAGTTGGTGGGCGGCACTACCATCGCGGCCGAGATCATCGGAGCGGCCATCGACAACCACAAGTCCGTGGTCACGGCCAACAAGGCGCTGATGTCGGTGCGTGGGCCGGAGATCTGGGAGCGCGCCATTCGCGCGGGCATCAACCTGGCCATGGAGGCCAGCGTGTGCGGCGGCATCCCCATCCACACCGTGCTGCGGGAAGGCATTTCAGGCGACCGGGTGACAGCGTTGTACGGAATTCTGAACGGAACCTGCAACTACATCCTCACCGAGATGGAGCGCCGCAGCGCGGACCTGGCCACCGTGCTGCGGGAGGCGCAGAGCCTGGGGTACGCGGAGGCCGACCCCACGGCGGATATCGACGGCCACGACGCGCGCTCCAAGCTGACGCTGCTGGCCGCGCTGGCATTCGGCGAGAAAATCACGCCGTCGGATATATACATGGAGGGCATCCGCCACATTTCGCCGGTGGACTTCCGCTACGCGCGGCAGTTGAAGCACACCATCCGTCTGCTGTGCGGAGCGCGGCAAACGGCGGAGGGAATCATACTTTCGGTGCGGCCGGCGCTGATTCCGCTCTCCACCATCTTGGCCGGCGTGCAGGGCTCGTACAATGCCGTCTGGGTGAAGGGGAAATACGGAGAGGACACGTTCTATTACGGCCGCGGGGCGGGGTCTCTGCCCACGGGCGTAGCGGTGGTGAGCGACCTGATGCGCGTGGCGCGCGAAATTCGCCGCGGCAGCCCGGAGCGCGTTTCCCCGTTCGCGCACGAACGGCTGGGCGAAAACAAGCCGCTCTCCATTCTGCTCAAGAGGAGCGCCTATTATATGCGCTTCCGCGTGCACGACCGGCCGGGGATCATCGCCAGGCTGGCCGGCATTCTGGCGGCCAAGAACATCAGCCTCGACGCGGTTCTCCAGGAGCCCGGGCAGAATCCCGAGGACCTGCCGTTCGTGATGACCGTTGAGCCGACCACGGAACAATCCATCGCCGAGGCCCTGGAGGAGATGTCGCGCCTGGATTTCCTGACCGAAGCGCCGCTGGCGTTGCCTATGGAAACGGGATTGTGAAGCACGGAGGGCCGGGCATGCCTGGCCCGAAGCCGGGAGGGGATGAGGAGAAGATGAATAAGCTGTTCCGATACGCCCGTTACATGGCGATTCCGCTGGCCCTGGCGCTGCCGGCGGCGGCGCAAATGGCGGCCGGCCAGACCCCCAAAGACGAGGGCATCACGCATCAGCAGGCGGAAGATATTCTCAAGGAGCTGCGCCAGATCCGGGAATTGCTCGAGAAGCAGCAGTCCAAGGGGTCTGGGCAACCCGATGCCGAGCAACCGGCGCGCGCCAAGCTCAATCTCGCCGGGTTCCAGATGCTGGGCGATAAGGACGCTCCGCTCACCATGGTGGAGTTCACCGATTACCAGTGTCCCTTCTGCCGGCAGTTTCATGAGACCACATACTCGCAGTTGAAGAAGGAATACATCGACGCCGGCAAGCTCCGCTTTTACAGCCGCGACCTTCCGCTCGATTTCCACCCCAACGCCATGCGCGCCGCCGAGGCCGCGCGCTGCGCGGCCGAGCAGGGCAAGTTCTGGCAATTGCGGGACATCATGGGGGCCAATCCCGACAAGCTGGAGATGGCCGACCTGGTGGCGGACGCCACCGGCCTAAGGATGGACATAGCCGCGTTCCGTTCGTGCGTGGAAGGCGAGAAGTACAAGAACGCCATCCAGACCGACGTCCTGGAGGCCATGAAAATCGGGGCCACCGGCACGCCCACCTTCGTGGTGGGCAAGAGCACCGCCGAGGGCGTGGACGGAGAAGTGGTGCTCGGAGCCCTGCCCTACGCCATGTTCGACCAGAAGCTGAAAGAGATCAAATAACGGCGCCGGAAAGCTACTCGTGCTTCTCCAGAAGGAAAGTGATGGTTCCCACCGTGATGGCCATGCGCGCACGAATCTGCACCGGCAGCCTGCGGGAATCGTCCGACAGCCAGACGTATAGGTGGCCCGAGCGGCGGTAGAGGACGTTGTCGAACAGGAAAATCTCGTAGCGGATGGTCTTGTAGGTTCCATCGGGGACCTTGATCTCCTCACGCTGCTGCGCCTCGATCTTGGCCACCACGGCCTTCTTACCGTCGCTGACCGTGGCCTGAACGCTTTGCCCCGGCTCCAAGGTCAGGGTCCGCAGATAGTAGAGCCCGCCGATCACGTCGTGGGTGCAAGAGGGCAGGTCGATCTCCTGGGACGCCAAGGTAGCATTCTTTACCAGATCACGCTCCAGGTAGCTGGCCTTCTTGCCCTCGTAGTCGAAGGTGATGCGCGTGTCCCGCTGGCGGCTGCCCTCGCGCGCGATCAACTGGGAGGAGAGTATGCACAGCGACTGGTTGAGGCTGGCCGAATAGTCGTCCTCCACTTTGAAGAGCTTGGAAACCAAACCGATCGATTCCAGACTCAGCTTGACTTGCCAGCCGGGCCGGGGCCCCGGCGCGCCGGTCCACTCGAGACGCGCCTTGCCCGCCGAAATAAGCCGCCATTCGATGCTGTAAGACAGCGTCTCCCGCGGCGGCAGGCTGTTGCTCTGCGGCAACCCTTGCGCCGCACACGCCATGGCCAGCAGCAGCAGCTTCGATCGCATCAAAGGCCAGTTTCGCAGAAGCGCGGCTGGCGGCGCAACGCGGAACATCTGGGCTCCGCCGCGCGTATCGCTGAGATGACGCTGCGATAATACGAGATATATGCGATCCGGCTCTTCCTTCTTCCGCCGTCCGTCCGTACTGCTCGCATTGGGCCTGGCCGCGGTGGCCGCACTGGTGAGCCTATTGGGGAGCCTGACCGGTTCCGGGGCCGCCGGCAAGAACATTAAGCTTGCCGGCGCCGGCGGCTGGGAGGCGTGGCCTTCTTTTTCGCCGGACGGACAGCGCCTGGTCTACAGCGCCCGGCGCGCCAAGGAAGAGGGCTTTCATCTTTTCCTGCGGGCGTTGCCCGGCGGCCAGCCCCTGCAAGCGACTGCCGGGGGCGGCAACGATATGGCTCCCGCGTGGTCGCCGGACGGCTCCCGAATCGCGTTTTTGCACCTCGATGGAGAACGCGCGGAATGCATGACCATAGCCGCCCAAGGAGGCGCCGCGCGGAAGCTAGCCGACTGCGCCGCGGTGGGAGAACTGGAGCACACTCTGCCGGCGGTGGCCTGGACGCCCGATGGCAAGTCTCTGCTGATCGCCATGGCCGGCGAGAAGGAATTGCCCTCCATCGCACTGGTCCCGGCCGAAGGCGGCGCTGCCCAGAGGCTCACCGCGCCGCCCGAGGGGACTTTGGGAGACTCGAATCCAGCGGTTTCGCCCGATGGAAAGACCGTGGCGTTCGTGCGCAGCGCCAGCGTGGACGGCGCCGACATCTACACGTGCGCCATCTCCGGCGGAAAGGCCGAGCGGCTCACCTTCGACGACCGTCCGATTCGCGGCATCGCCTGGACGCTGGACGGCAGCCACATCGTGTACTCCGGTTTTCGCGCTGGGAACTGGAATCTCTGGCGGTTGCCGGCCGCCGGGGGCAGCCCGCGCAACTTGTTGGTGACCGGCAGGAGCCCGCAGTTTCCCGCCATCGCGCCGCGCGGCGGCAGGCTGGCTTATGAGGAAAGCCCCTCGGTAGCCGCGGTCTGGCGGGCGGCCCTGGGCGGCGGGGAGGATGCGGCCGAGGGCGCCCCGCTCATCCGCTCGGCGGGGCGCGAGTCCGCGCCCTCCTACTCGGCGGATGGACTCAAGATCGTGAATATCTCGGACCAGACCAACGCCGACGAGGTCTGGGTGAGCGATGCCGAAGGCGGAAACCGGGTGCAAATCACGCACCTCAAGGGTCAGCGCCGGCCGGCGCGGCCGCGCTGGTCGCCCGATGGCCGGCTGATACTGCTGGAACTGCGCGGGGGCGGTCCGGAAATCGCCACCGTTCCAGCCTCGGGCGGCGAGCCCAAACGCGTGATATCGGGCGCCACCGGGGGCTCCTGGTCGCACGATGGCAAGTACATCTACTATCTGGCTGGCGCCGGGCGCATTTGGAAGGCCGCGGCCGATGGCAGCCAGCCGCGCCAGCTCACCGACGATCCTGGAATGGGCCAGCCGTTGGAATCCGCCGACGGGAAATACGTGTACTACCGCAAATGGCGCGGCACGTGCCGAATGCCGGCCGACGGCGGAAAAGAGGAGGATGTTACCCAGCCGGACCAAGCGATGTTCTGGATCGCGATGCAGGCCGCGCCCAAAGGTCTGTACTACGTCGACGGGATGCGTGGACCGCGTTCCCAGGCCATCTCCTTCTACGATACGGGCGCCAAGAAAAGCTCCGTGGTCTTCCAGGCCGCGGCCGATCTTAGCGCTTTCTCCGTCTCGCCGGACGGCAAGTATGTCCTCTACCCGCGCGTGGATTCGAGCGAAACCAGCCTGTTGCTGGTGGAAGGGTTTAAATAGGCGGCCGCGGGGCCAAGCGTCGACGATCCGGCGCGGTACTGCGCCATGGTATAAGACTTATATACAGGAATGCGCTTCGACTTCGTTGGCGAGAAGAGCCGGGACGTCAAACGCAAACATGGAATCAGCCTGAAAGAGGCGCGGGAGATCTTCGACCAGGTTTACGTGGTCGACCAAAAGAACGACGATCCGGCGCAGTTCCGCGCGATCGGGTGGTGCGGTGAGCGCTTGTATTCCGTCATCTTCGAAATCAGGCACGACTCCGAGGGCGAATACTACCACCTGGTCACAGCCTGGAAAGCGACCTGGGAGGAAGAGCAGAGCTATGCCGAAAATGTCTAAAGTCAAACCGACCGCCGAAGAGATTGCGGAGATGGCATCACGGGGCGAAGACATCTCCGCGTACTTCACCAACAAATTCACCGCTGTCAGGCCGGTTCGCCGCGTCAACGTCGATCTGACAGAAGGCATGTTGCGGGAACTCGATGCGCGGGCCGCGCACCTCAACATCAGCCGGCAAGCCGTAATCAAGACATTACTCGGGCGGGCGCTGGACCAGGAGCGGTCGATGAGGAAGGCCATCTGACCTGCCTTTCTCATAGGTGGCCCGAAGATGTGGCGCACGCACTCGTGCGTGCCGTGTCGAGACTAGACTCCACTCTTCTCGACACGTTCGGGTACGGACAGCCCGTCGAGCCGGGGCGTCGGCACGAGTGCCGACGCGGCACGCACAGTGCGCGCGTCACGTTGTCACGGCCGAGTGTCTGTGAGGACGTCGGGCTAAAACCCCGCCGTCGAAATCCAAAAACTCTCCCGCCACTGCCCGCCAGGCGCGATGCTCTCGATCTCGCACAGTCCCTCGTGCTCTAAGTTGAACGCGTTGGTTACCGCGGTCATTGGCTCGAAGCAGATGAAATCGCGGCCGGGAGGGGCGAAGACCACGGCTATGGGATACTTCGGTCCGTAGGCCACCGAGATGGACTGGCGCCCGCCTTCGACGCGAAAAACGGCGGTCCCGTCCGATTCGCGGATTAGATCAGTGAACACGTCGTCGAGCGGGGCGTCGGCCAGCTTGTGCAGGCCGTCAAAGCCCGCCGGGACGCGCTGGCCCGTGGGAATCAGCCGCTCGTTCAGCTCCAGGCGCGTGGTGGCCGCGATGCGCACCTTCCACCGGTCGCGCGGCGCGTCGTGGAGGCGGAAAAAGGGGTGGTAGCCGATGGCCAAGGGCATCGGGGCGGCCGAGAGGTTGGCAATGGCGGTCTCCACTTCAAGCGTTCCCTCGGCCAGCCGGTAACTCATGGTGATTGTGTGCGCGAAGGGAAACTGCGCCATCATGTCGGGATGCCGCCAGAACTCGAGCGTGCTCGAAGCGCTGGCGGAAGACTCGCCGGCCTCCACCGAAACCAAATTCCACGCGGATGAGAAGTTCAGCAGGCCGTGGATGGGCAGGCCGTTGCCATCCCGGCGCAGGTTGCCCAACGCCGGGTTCAGCGTGTAACGCTTGCCGTTGGCCCAGTATGCGTCTCCGTCGATGCGGTTGGCCCACGGCGCCAGAAACGGCACGCCGCACAGCGTCTTCAACTCCGCCGGACTCTGATACGGGAACCAGAGGATGTTCCGGCCGCCCACCGACATCTGGTAGGCCATGTTGCCGATGGCCGGGGCGATCCAGACTTCCGTGCGGCTTGCGGAGTCGGACAAGCGCACCACCTCCAGGCCGTCCACCGTCTCGCGGCGGGCGGAGTATCTCGCGAGTGGCGTCATTCGATGTTGTTGGGGTCGCGCAGGTCGAGCGTGGTTTCGCGATAGCAGCAAACACACGGTCCCGGAGTGAAGGCGCGGATGTGGCAGACCTCGCACCAGTAGGTAATCATCTTGAGCTTGCCCTCCTGCCGCACCAGCATGGAGCGGGTATGGCTGGGGTCGATGACGAATTTGTCGGGAGCTGTGAAGTGGCCCTTGGTCTGGACGGCGAAGCCGTTCAACCGCTCGTCGGTCAAGACGGCGCGCGTGGTATCGTCGCCCTCCAGGTGAATCAGCTTGTGGGCGGTTGTTTCGAGCTGGGGCGGCTGACCTTCGGCGATCACCAGCTTCCCATCGAGCGTTTGCGTTTGGGGTTCGGCGGCCGGGCAAAGAAATGCGGCGGCCAGAATACACAGACAGACCCTCATGCTTTGATTCTACCGCCGCTGCCAGGCGCTCAACTCACGCAGCGCGTCGCCGGCGATCCACTTCGCCGCGCGCGAGTCCTGCCGGCGGATCTCCTCGGCCACCGCTATGGCCTTTTCCCGTAACGCGGGGTTGCGCTTGCCGATCCCGCGGAGCGCCCAGTTCACGGCTTTCTTGACGAAGTTGCGATCGTCGCCGGCGGCCTCCGCGATGAGCGGGAAAAACGCCTCGAATTGCGCATCCGGCGCGCCCTTGGCCTTGCCGGCCAGCGCGGCCATCAGGGCGAAGCCGGCGCGGCGGACGAACTCCGGCTTCGCGCGCGCCCATTCGGCGGCCTTCTCGAAAGCGAACGGGGTGTAGCGGAAGAGGTTCATGCAGGCCTGGTCGCAGACGTCCCAGGAATCGAACTGCCGCGCCCAGGCGTCCATCTGCCGCCGGGTGACCAGTTCCGGCTCCTCGACCATGGTGGCCAGGATGCGGGCCTCGTGGATGCCCGATGCCCAAAGAACGCGCGCCACAGGGTGGCTGCGGCCGGTCTCCCGGGCGACGCGGCGAAGCACCGGTATGGGGACGCCGAGGGTGTTCTCGGAATTGATCCCGAAGCGAGCCATGCCCGCCACGTTGGCCGGGTTGGCGAGCTCCTGAAGGCGCGCGAGCAGAGCGCGGCCGTCCAGCTTAGCCATCAGTACTCCACACCAACCAGAAACAGGCCCTTGGCCGGCGCAGTGGGGCCGCACTTCGCCGGCAGGGCTGTCAGGTCCTCTATGTTTCCCTTGCCCGCCTCGATCAGCGTGCCCACGATATTCCGCACCATGTGCTTCAGGAAGCCGCTGCCACGGATACGGTAGCGCATCCTGCCCGCGCCGCTCTCGAGGGTGGACGCATACACCCTGCGCACTTTGGATTTGCCTTCCGCGTCGCGGTCGTCGGAGGCGGCGTAGGCCGTGAAATCGTGCTCGCCCTCGAACGCCCGCGCCAGCCGGATCATGCGTTCCTCATCCAGCCGGTAAGGGTAATGATGCGCGTAGGGCCACTCAAAAGGGCTGCAGACGGGCTCGCGCACCATGCGATATTCGTAGGTCTTGGCTATCGCGTCGAAACGAGGATGAAAACCGGGATGGACCTCTTCCGCCGAGAGCACCCGAATGGCCGGCGGCAGAAGCCGGTTAACCGCCATGCGCAGATTGTCGAGCGGGATGGGATTGGAGATGGTGAACGCGGCCACTTGTTCCAGGGCATGCACGCCGGCGTCGGTGCGGCCCGACCCGGCCACGTGCACAGGGGCCCCCTCCATATCCGATACGATTCGCTCGAGCGCGCCTTGCACGGTGGGCAGGCCCGGCTGCACCTGCCAGCCGTGGAACCCGCCGCCGTCATAGGCGAGCTTGATCTTGATCCGGCGCATCAAGTGGGGCGCGAGCCGGGCTTCACCAAGGGCAAACCCTTGGCGCACAGGGGGCACTCCTCGGGATCATGGGCCGATATCTCGAGCGTGACCAGGGCCGCTCGCGGAACGCCGAGAGCGGCATGCCCCCCGCTGCGATCGATGATCGAGCCTGCGGCGGCCACCTTGGCTCCCGCGGCGTTCAGTGCTTCGATTACGTCCTGGGTACTGCCTCCGGTAGTGATTACGTCCTCCACCACCACCGCGGTTTCGCGCGGCGTCACCTGGAACCCACGACGGAATACCATCTTTCCAGTAGCGGCGTCGCGCTCGGTGAACAGGAAGCGCGTCCCCAGCGCGCGGGCCGCTTCGTGGCCGATGATCAGGCCGCCCAGCGCGGGCGAGGCCACCAGATCGATCGGTCCGCCGGCCAGCGCGCGCAGCCGTTCGGCCAGCAACCGCCCCAGTCTCTCGGCCGCCGCGGGATGTTGCAGCACCAGGGCGCATTGCAGGTATTCGGCGCTATGCAGTCCGCTGGTGAGACGGAAATGACCTTGCAAATACGCGCCCGTGGAACGGAACAACTCCAGAACGGGATCGGCTTGCGGTGTCACAAACGCCTACTATACCATCGAATTTAAAACTAGACCGTACTTCGCAAGGAATCATTCATGCTCGTAGTGAGACCCTATCTCGTTTCGATTTGTGTCGCGTTGCTGGTCGCGCCCGCGACCTTCGCGGCGGACCCGCCGGGCGATCCACCGCCGACGGTGGGGCGCAACCCCGCGGATCGCCATTCCCCCTTCTCGGACGGCAGCGGATGGTTGGGACAGGCAATCGGTCCATACCGGTCGAAACACGTTGCGCTCCCCGACCTCTCCAATTCCGGCCGTCTGGAGTCGCTGATGCGGGCCGGCAACATCTATCTTTCCTTGCAGGACTGCATCGCCCTGGCGCTGGAAAACAACCTCGATATCGAGATCCAGCGCTATGGCCCTCCAGTGGCCGACGCGGGTCTGCTGCAGGCTCTGGGAGGCGGTCAGGCGCGGGCTGTCTCCACCAGTGTGACCGCCGGGCCGGCGAGCGCCGTGGCGGGCGTCGTCTCCGCGACCAATCTGAGCGCCATCCCCGCGGCTATCGCCAACGTCGCGGCCTCCGGCCCTTCGATTCCCACCCTCGACCCGGCTGTGCTGGGCGGCGCCAGTTGGGCGCACGCCACCGCTCCACAGAGCAGCGCTTTCCTCACCGGCACGAACTCCCTGATCACCCGCCAGGACAACACCAGCGCGGGAATTCAGAAGGGGTTCCTCTCCGGCGCCACTGTGAGCCTGGGCCTGAGCAACAGCACCATCACCAGCAACAACATGAACGCCGACTTCAACCCCGCCACGTCCGCCACGCTGAGCCTCAACTTCACGCAACACCTGTTACAGGGTTTTGGATGGGGCCTGAACTCGCGCCAGATCCGGATTGCGCGCAACAATCGCGAGGTTTCCGACCTCACCTTCAAGCTCCAGGTGATCACCACCGTGACCGCGATCATGGAGCTCTATTGGGACCTGGTGGCGTTCCACGAATCCGTGCGAGTGGCCGAGGACGCGCTGAGCGCGTCCCGGAAGCTGCTGGAGGACAACAAGAGGCAGGTGGAGGTGGGGACCCTCGCGCCTATCGAAGTCATCCGCGCCGAAGCCCAGATCGCCACCGGCGAGCAGAACCTGCTGGTAGCCCAAACTCAGGTGCTTCAACAGGAAACCATCATCAAGACCGCGCTCAGCCGCACCGGCGTGGCGAGCCCCATGGTGGCCGAGGCGCACGTCATTCCCACGGACCAAATCCGGATGCCGGACGTGGAGCCCGTCGCGCCTATTCAAGAGTTGAACGCGCTGGCGCTCGGCTCGCGCCCCGAGTTGGCCCAGACACGCATCCAGCTCCGCAACCAGGAGCTCATCATGAAGGGATCGAAGAACGGGCTGCTGCCCACGCTCGACATCGTGGCCAACCTGGCCAACAATGCCCTGGCCGGCCAAGTGAACCCCATACCGGCCCCGGCGGGAACCACCCACAGCAACACGCCGTTTTTCATCGGCGGCTACAGTACGGTTCTCACCCAGCTCTTTGCGCGAAATTTCCCGAATTACTCGGCCGGCTTCAACCTGAGCGTGCCCATACGCAACCGCGTGGCGCAGGCCCAGGCGATCAACGACGAACTGACCTATCGCCAGCAGCAGCTCGGCCTGCAGCGCATCGAGAACCAGGTGCGGGTGGACGTGCAAAACGCCTTGATCGGCCTCACGCAGGCCCGAGCACAGTACCAAGCCGCCGTCAAAGGGGTGCGTCTCCAGCAGGAATCGCTCGATGCCGAGCAAAAGAAGCTGGCGCTCGGCGCGTCCACTACTTACAACGTAATTCTCATGCAGCGCGACCTGGTGACCGCGCAGTCCAGCCAGGTAACGGCCGAAGCGGCCTATGTCAAGGCGCGGGTGGAACTGGACCGCGCCACCGGCCAAATCCTGAACAACAACGGCATTTCGCTTGACGAAGCCTTCAAAGGGGTGGTGTCGCGGCCTCCCGACCCCATTCCTCCTCCGGAAACCCAACCAGCCCCGGCTTCGCGGCGGTAATCGCCGCGGGCCGGCTGGATTTGCGTTTCAGTTCCCGTACTCCGCCGCGTTTGCGGTCGAAGCCAAAGCCGGCGCGGCGGGATCGATCTTCACAGTGACGTAACTGGAAAGAGCCGCGATCGTCTTGGTATGGACTCCGTCTTCGCACCTGGAATCCGTATGGGTCCACAATCCGTCGACATAATTGCCATCGCAAAATGTCGAAGCCGCCTCGTCGATAACAACTTCATGCACGGGGACCCGGTAAGTGGTCAACTCGAAGAAACCCGCCGCATCGGCCCTGGCCATGGCATGTCCGGAAAGTTTCTTCCAGACGGTGGGGCTCAGCTCGTCCGGCCGATAATACACGCTGAAGGTGAAGTGGCCATTTCCGTACTCGTCCGACCCCATCGGTTGTCCAAGGTACGAATACGTCACTTCATAAGCCGGCGCAGGCGACTGGAGTTGGGTGGATGGGCAGTACATCGAGCCGCCGGGTTCTATATTGGCGGCTTCCTCACAGGCGCTCAAGTCGGTGGTCGATTTGCTTTCCGTGGCCACCTTGACCAACTTGACGGCTTCAAACCTGATAGACGAGACATCGGACCCTTCCGGAATATCGGCGACATGCGTGAAAGGATCGAGCGCCTCGACTTTCACCACAACGGATTGCGCGTCGTGCGATTTCGGCGTCGTTTCGCCGGCCATCGCCGCCATTGCGCCAACGAGGCCGACCACAGTTGCTACTAAAGCTGGTTTCAGTGTAGTCATCGAATTGTAATTCTCCCCTAGGTATAGATCGGATTCGCCCCTAAGAGGGAACGGTGCAGGAAAAGCACGGAGCAGCCGTACCCGATGTACGAATGGGCACGCTGTGACCGCGGGGATGGCTACGCAGTCCTATCCTTGGCGTAGCAGAGGTCGTTCAAAGCGCATTCGGCGCATTTCGGGGTACGCGCCTGGCAGAGCGCGCGGCCGTGCAGGATCACCTCGTGGGAAAAGAGAATCCACTTCTCTTTCGGGACGATTTTCATGAGATCCTGCTCGATCTTCACCGGGTCGGTGTTCCCGGTGAGGTCCAGGCGCGCGGCGATGCGCTGCACATGCGTATCGACCACTATGCCGGAGGGGATTCCGTAGGCCGTGCCCAGCACCACGTTGGCCGTTTTGCGGGCCGCGCCGGGAATGGTGAGCATTTCCTCCATGGTGCGCGGGACTTGGCCTCCGAACTCCGAGACCACCTTTTTGGCCGCGCCCACCACGGACTTCGCCTTGTTGTTGAAAAAGCCCGTGCTGCGGATATCGTGGGCCAGCGTTTCCGGACGGACCGCTGCGAAGTCCTGAGGCGTGGGGTACTTCTCAAACAGTCCGGGCGTCACTTCGTTGACCCGCTTATCGGTGCACTGCGCGGAAAGGATGGTGGCGACCAACAACTGCCAGGGGCTTTGGTGGCGCAGCGCGCAGGTGGCGCCGGGGTACATGCTCTCCAGGCGGCGGAGGATTTCGGAAACCCGCGCCCGCCTTTCGGCTGCGGTCTTGGGCGGTTTCACGTAAGCTCGTAAGAGGCGATGCGAAACCGGCTTCTTCTCATTGGCGCGGCGCTGGCCGCTTTCGGGGCTTCCTTGCTGTCGGGCTTTCACTTCGACGATTATGCCATTTTTTTGGACCGCGGCCTGACATCCTCGTCGGGTTGGACGGCCGTGTGGGCGTTGCGGCAGACCCGGCCGCTGACCTACCTGACGTTATGGTTGAACTGGATGGCCGGCGGCGCGGACCCGCTGGGCTACCATCTGCTCAATCTGGCCCTGCATCTGGGCGCGGTTCTGCTGGCGTATGAGTGCTTCCGGCGGCTGCTCGGCGACCGCGCCGCGCTGGCGGCCGCGGCTATCTTCGCGGTCCATCCACTGCAGGCCGAGGCCGTGGATTATGTCTGGGGCCGCGCCATTGTGCTGGCGACGCTGCTGTGTTTAGCGTCCCTGATGGCATGGCTCGACGGCAAAGGCTGGCTGGCGGTGGCGTGGTTCGCGGCCGCCCTTCTCGCCAAGGAGGAATGCGCGGCGTTTCCTATCGCGTTGCTGTTGCTTGGCCGCTCCACCAGGACGCCGGGAGGAATCCCGGCGGCAGGCCGGAAGGCCTGGCCCCACTTCGCGATGATTCTGCTGGCGCTGGCGGCGGGGGCGCGCGTGGTTTGGGCCACGGCCGTGACGCCCGGGGCGCCGGCGGGCTTTCAGGCCGGTATCTCACCGTGGAAGTACTTTTTGGCGCAGGGCCCGGTGATTTTGCGATACCTCCGAATGTTCCTGATTCCCTATGGTTTTACGGTGGATCCCGATATCCCCATTCCGGCTGTGTGGGCCGGCCTGTTGGCCTGGGCGGCGGTGGCCGCGCTGGCGGTGTGGGCGTGGCGCGAGAGGAAGCGTGGGTGGCCGCTCTGGCTTTTGGCCGGACTCCTGCTCCTGGGGCCGAGTTCTTCGCTGTTCCCGGCCGCGGACCTGGCGGCGGACCGGCGCATGTACCTCCCTCTAATAGGTTTCGCCGGCGCGGCCGGGCTGCTGCTGACGCGTGTGAGAACCGCCGCACTGGCCGCCACCGTAGCTGCTGCCCTTACCATAATGGGTTTCGCGCGCACCCTGGTCTGGATGAACGACGCATCCCTGTGGAGAGAGGCGGTGAGGCGCGCGCCCCACAAAGCGCGGCCCAAGGTGCAGCTTTCACGCGCGGTCCGCGCCGGCGAGGCCCTGGAGTTGCTGACGGCCGCGCGCGTGGACGCGCCCTATAATCCGGCGATTCCCGCCGAGATGGGCAAAGTGCTGCTTCAGGAACACCAGGTGGACGCCGCGCTCGACGAATTCGGCCGCGCGGTGGCGCTCGATCCAAACAACGCTCAGAACTTCAACAACCGCGGGGTCGCCTTCGGATACCTCGGGCTGCCCGAGGCGGCGCGCACCGATTTCCTGCGCGCGATCGAGATCGATCCCGGTCTCACCGAGGCGCGGGAGAATCTCCGGAAGCTGCCCCCCCCGGCGCAGTGATCTGCACCTCGGCGGTCATGTTCTGCCAATCCGGCAGTTCATAGATCTTGAGCTTGCTGACCAGCGGCGCGGCCACTTCCTTGATTTCGAAGGGCCCGATGCTGGTGGTGAAACCAAACGTCCCTTGCGACTCTTCCCCTGCCTTATGCGGCACGGTCCATAAGGTGACGTTGCCGGAAAGTCCGGGGATATCGGTCTCGGAGTGATTAATAAGCACGAACTTCACCAGCACGGCAGCCTTCTTCTTGGGGTCCTCCGCGAAGCGCACGCCAGCAACCTCGATGAACTTCTGGAAAGGGTTGGCATTGGCTCCCGCCTTGGCCACGGGGTTTTCCACCGCGGCGGCGGGCGCGGTTTGGCCATGGCCCTCTATCAACCAGTGGATGCCGGCGATAATACCCAGGAAAGCGAAGGCGAAGAGCACCGCCATCAGCCAGGTGGGCACGCTGGACGCGAAAGAATCCTTCGGCGCGTCGTAAGCCGGAGCTTGCGGCGGCGCGTAGGCCGGGGTTGGCGGCGGCGGGGGCGGCGCGTAGGCCTGCGGCGGCGGCGGGGGCGGCGCGTAGACCGGGGCTGGCGGCGGGGGCGGCGGCGCGTAAGCCGGCGGCGCTGGCCGGTAGGCCGGTGGCGCGGCGGCCGGCGGTGGCGCGTAGGCTGGCGGCGCGGGCCGGTAGGCCGGTGGCGCGGCGGCAGGCGGCGCAGCCTCCTGGGGCGGCGCTGCCGCGGGGGCCGTTCTCGGGGCGCAATCGGGGCACTCGTTATAGGCCGGAGGAACTTCGCGCCCGCATTGCGGGCAGATCCACGTGAACATTCGCTTGCCTCAACTTTACTGTACCGCTACCGGATGCCGGCGAACGAGTATAGACGCCCCGCCGCTTCCTTGTCCCGGCGAAACGAGTGAAACTCTTCGGGACGGCACATAGTGCATAAATTCGACGCGTAGATCCGGCGCCCCGTTACGCCCGCCTCGATGAGCTGGCGGCGGTTGGCGTCCGCCAGATCGATGTGCGCCCTTCCCCGCTCCGCGAACCGCGCGGCCACCTCCGGCCCCACCTCGTAACAGCATGGGCCGATGCCGGGGCCGATGGCCGCGTGAAGATCCGCGGGGGCGCTGCCGAAGCGGTCCCGCATGGCGGCTACGGCGGAGGCCGCGATGCGCGCCACCGTCCCGCGCCATCCGGCATGTACCGCCGCCACGGCGCGGCTTCGCTCATCCACCAGCAGAATCGGGATGCAATCGGCGGTCTTCACGGCCACCACCGCGCCCGAAGCGTTCTCGAGCAGCGCGTCGCCGCTCCCCAGCAGGCCCGTGCGGCCCTCGGCGGCCACGCACTCCGCGGAGTGCACCTGCCGCAAGCTCGCCAGGTTGGGGAAACGCGCCGGGATGTCCGATATACGCGTCCCGAAGCCATGCTCCAGCCATTCGATGGAATCGAGCTCCGTGACGCGGTAGATATGGCGCGAATCAAGGTAAAACACGGTCAATGGCCTGTCGGGAAATAGCCGCCAACCCGTCCCTCACGGGGCGCCCTCCGGGCCCGGCTAGCCAGTGGAATTAGGCGATCGGGACGATCACGCGCGCAGTTGCTGGCGAGCCGCGACCGTGAGGGAGCGGTTCCCATAGTTGTTTCAGAACGAATCCTAAACCGGATTCTGCACCTGCGAGATGCGCACCTGGCGCCTGAAATCTTCGAGCATCGATTCGTCCAGGCGCACCTCGGTGGGCCGCTTCACCAGCGTGGTCATCTGATCGATCTTGTCCTGGAGCTTGAGAAGGCCGTAGAAGAGGTTCTCCGGGCGCGGCGGGCACCCCGTAACGTAGACGTCCACGGGGACGATCTTATCCACCCCTTGCAGCACGGCGTAGGTATTGAACGGACCGCCCACGCTGGAACAGGCCCCCATGGACATGCACCACTTGGGGTCCGGCATTTGGTCCCAGATGCGCTTCAGCACGGGGGCCATCTTGAGCGTCACAGTGCCGGCCACGATCATCAGGTCCGACTGGCGCGGACTGGGACGGAAAACCTCCGCGCCGAAGCGCGCGATATCGAAACGCGAGACGCTGGAGGCGATCATCTCGATGGCGCAGCACGCCAGCCCGAAAGTCAGCGGCCAGATGGAGGACTTGCGCGCCCAGTTGAAGACGTAATCCACCGAGGTAGTAACCACGTTACGTTCGAACTGGTTCTGAATGAAAGAAGCCACGGAGCCCTCCTGGGCGCGCTAAACCGGATTGTATCATTAACGGGCGAGGCGGCCGGTGGGATAAGCCTCCAGGCTTGTCAAGGCGAGTCGCAAGACTCGCCCCCGGCGCTGCCGGCAACCGCAAAAGGCCGGACTGAGGCAGGCCCGCAGGCCGCCCCGGCAAGCCGGGAGGCTTACCCCACAACGGCTATTGCACCGGCAGCAGTTCCTGCCCGTTGTCGTTCTCGGTGTCTGGAATCACCGAGGCAGCCGCTACC
>JBEKPK010000065.1:0-18401 GCA_049520795.1 Bryobacteraceae bacterium | reverse complement strand
AACAACGGCGGCGCCATCAATCTGCAAAGCGGCAGTACTCTCGCCATCAGCGGCGACCTGAACCAAAGCGTAGGTTCGGGCATCTCTCTCACGGACGGCAATACCTTCCTGCATGTCGGCGGAAACCTGACGAATGGAGGCGCGAGCTTGACCAACGGCGCCAACCTCACGGTCGTCGGCAATTACACCCAATCCGGAGCGACTCTCAGCCTGGATGGAATCGGCACCAGTTTTCAGAGTGGAAGCTTCACGCAGGAGGCGGGTTCCGCCGTACGCGGGACGAATACGGCCACGGCCGTTGTGAATGGCTCCTTCATTAACAACGGCGGCGCCATCAACCTGCAAAGCGGCAGCACTCTCGCCATCAGCGGGGATCTGAACCAAAGCGTAGGTTCGGGCATCTCTCTGACGGACCCCAATACCTTCCTGCACGTCGGCGGCAACCTGACGAATGGCGGCGCGAGCTTGACCAACGGCGCCAACCTCACGGTGGGAAGCAGTTACAGCCAATCCGGAGCGACTCTCAGCCTGGACGGAATCGGCACGAGCTTTCAGAGTGGAAGCTTCACGCAGGACGCAAGTTCCGCCGTACGCGGGACGAATACTGCCATGGCCGTCGTGAATGGCTCGTTCACCAACAACGGCGGGGCCATCAATCTGCAAAGCGGCAGCACGCTCGCCATCAGCGGGGATCTGAAGCAAAGCGTGGGTTCGGGCATCTCTCTCACGGACCCCAATACCCTCCTGCACGTCGGCGGCGACCTGACCAACGGAGGCGCGAGCTTGACCAACGGCGCCAACCTCACGGTAGTTGGCAATTACACCCAGTCCGACGCCATTCTCAAACTGGATGGGGTCGGCACCAGCTTTCAGAGTGGAAGCTTCACGCAGGACGCGAGTTCCCTCCTGAGTTTGACGAATAGCGCCGCGGTAGTGGTGGATGGCCCGTTCGTCAATAGCGGCGGCATCGTCACGCTGCAGAGCAGCAGCAACGTCACGGTGGACGGATTCACCATCAATGACGGGACCACCATCGTGGATGTGAGCGCGGCCTGGGTCAACAACGGCGACGTCACGAACAACGGCGATCTTATTATTAACGGTTCTCTCGACGCCGGCACGAACGTGTACGTTCAAGATCAAGGCGTCACTACCGTAAGCCAGGGATCCACTTTGACTGCCGGCGAAGTTATGATCAATGCCGGTCTATTGACGGGTACAGGCACGATTGCAGGCTCCTTGGTCAATAGCGGGACGGACGATCCCGGCGCATTGGACGCGCAAACGATTCTAGGAGACTATACTCAAACGACGGGCGGCGTACTCGACATCGAACTTGGCGAAAACGGCCGTTTTGCGAGTTTGGCCATTAGCGGCGACGCCACGCTGTCCGGCGAACTCGACGTTTCCCTTTACGCCGGGTTCGACACGCAGTTGAACGATAGGTTTCCGATCCTGACATTCGAACCGGACGGGCTCACCAGCGGCACTAATTTCATTGCGTATGACTTCCCTACGTGGAACGGCCTGACATTTCAGGAGGTCATAGAGCCTGATGAGATCGACCTCGTGGTGATTAGCGACGCACCGGCCGACGCGTCGCCGGAGCCTTCGACCCTGGTGTTACTCTTCTCGGCGCTTCCGCTTGGAGTTATCGGCTGGCTGAGACGGTTCACGACGCGCGGCTCGTCCTTGGGATGAAGATCCACGGGATCGGCCGCGTCCCGCCGGTTCCCGGCCGCGGCAGGAACCACTCAGCCTGCCAGCCGAAGGGAAGTCCGGCGCGTGTCAAACCTTTTCGGACACACGGCATCTGGGTGCGCTTGGTAGGCGGCATCGAGCGCCATCTGGCGGTGAGCCGGTACGGTCCGGGCGCTCAGTTCTTTCTTTCTTGTTCCGCGATCAGTTGCGCAACCTTCGAATTCGCGCCTACGGGTTCAATCATGACAATATGCCGGGCGCTCACCACAGTGAAGTCGGGCCCGTGCCATTCATTTCCACGACGGATCAGAACATTGCTGACCTGCTTGGTTTGCGGGTTGGTTGTGCTCTGGATGTAATATACGTCTCGAATCACCGGGTAAGGCGTTCCCAGCCCGCTGAGTTTCCCATAATAGACTTGCCCGCTATCCAGAAGAATGGTCTGAAAGGGCGCGTTGAAGCGCGGCGCAACAGAACGGAGCGATGTGAGATACCATCCACCCAATGCGCCAACGACTAAACCCACCGCCAGGACAGCAAGGCTTTTCAGCATACCGGAAGTCATTTCTCCCCACATTGTACAGCACAGCGCCAGCTATGGTTTCCGGCAAACGCAAAGACCGCTCGGAGGTCCCAGGCAGTTTCCACCTTCTTCCGCCGCCGCCACGTCAGACGGCGCTAAGACCTTCGTCCAGGCCCGTCCGAGCGGGGCGGAGGCGGCGCGCGCCACTGGAAAACCCACCTGGCAACGCGCGGCGGACCATATGGGCTCCGGCGGCGCGGAACACCGCTTCCTCAATTGCCCGCGCGTTCCGTCAACGCTGAGACCAGCTATCTTCCCGAGGGGGAAAAGGACGCCGCCACCCTGGAGGCATGGGGGCATCGGATCAAAGTGCAGGATCGGCTGTAACCAATTGAAAAACAATGGGTTAGGTGGTGCGCCCGGGGTGACTCGAACACCCGACCTTCTGGTTCGTAGCCAGACGCTCTATCCAACTGAGCTACGGGCGCTTATTTCCAACAGGTTAGCGTCAAATGCCGGACTTTAGAGCGGGTGGCTCGCCTGGAACGGTTTGACGGATTTCTGAAAGAACGGCCGAACTTCAAGAAACGTCTCCCAGAAAATAATAGTGTACTACAGGCGCGCGCTGAAAATGGTCTTGACAATGGGGTCCACTTTCGGTATCGACGAAGCATGACCCTCAGCAGACCGATCGGCGCCATCTTCTTATTAACGCTCCTGTCGATCCCCGCCGCGCCACTCGAGCGGCAGGATGTGACGTTCAAGGTGTTTCAATTCCCGGCCGGCATGGAGCCGCGCATCGACGGGAATACGGACGACTGGAAGATCGTGCCGGACGACTACGCCATCACTATGAGCGAGTTCATGGACACGGAACAGGGCCACGGCTTGAACCACGATCCGAAGAAAATGGACGTCAAGATCAAGGTCGGGTGGGTGAAGGGCCAAAACCGCTTGTATTTTCTTTATGAGGCATACAAAGGCTACTGGGATTTCTCCCTGCCGGGATTGCACAACGACATTTTCGAAGTGGTAGTGGACGGCGATCTTTCGGGCGGGCCGCTGATCGACCAGTACCATCGCGAGATCTTCGTTCCCGAGGTGGTGGGGAAGTCGGCATCGGTTCTCGACCCCCGCATCGATCGCGAGACGGCTTCGCGGCAGAACCACGGCGTAACCGCGCAGAACTATCACGTTTTCACTCCGCCAGGTCCCAACAAGAACTGGGCGATGGAGTGGGGCTGCCCGCAGTACGGCATCGATGCGCCCTATTCCGAGCACGCTTACAACTACAGCTTCAAGCCCGGAGAATCCGGCAAGCTGATCCTGGAGTTCTACATCACTCCCTTCGACTATTCCGGCTGCGAAGGTCCCTGGCGCGCACTGGAGACCCAGTTGACGGAGAACAAGCTCATCGGCATGGGATTGGGCCTGATCGACTGGGAAGGCGCGGATGCCAGGCAGCGTTATGCTTTCTGGAACATCTCTCACCAGCAGTTCTGGTACGGCGACGCGTCGCTGCTGGTGGGCTTCCGGCTGATGCCGCTCGAACCGCAGTTTCAGAAGACTGTGGAGAAGAAATACCCGGTGAGCGGCGAGGGATTTCCGGGCTCCGGCAGCGGCCCCGGCCAGGCGCCGCGGCCTGTTACCCCGCAGGGGCCGCCCGTGCGGCAATAGAGTCTGCCGATGGCTGTTCCCTTGATTAAGGTGAGCGGCCTCGGTCCAGGTGGACAGACCATCGGTGTTTCTGGTCTGTCCGGCGCGAGGAGCGCACGGGAGTCGACAGGCGACAAAAGCCGATCGTCTATCCCACAAGGCCTCTGCCAGAGCGGCGCCGTGTGCTGTGATAAAAGGACACGACATGAACGGCGCCGAGTGTCTCCTTAGAACCCTGTTGGCCAATGAAGTCGATCTGTGCCTGATGAATCCGGGAACGTCGGAGATGCAGTTTGTCTCGGCGCTCGACCGCGTGCCGGCGATGCGGGGCGTGCTGGGCCTGTTCGAGGGCGTCTGCTCCGGCGCGGCGGACGGGTACGCCCGCATGACCGGAAAGCCGGCGGCCACCCTGTTGCACCTGGGACCGGGCCTGGCGAACGCGCTATCGAACTTCCACAACGCGCGCAAGGCGCGCTCCCCGGTAGTCAACATCGTCGGCGAGCATTCCACCCAGCATCGGGGCCACGACGCTCCGCTCACCTCCGATACGGAGGCTTTCGCGCGCCCCGTGTCGGGCTGGGTTCTGACACTGGAGCGCGCCGACGCCATGGGCGAAGCGGCCTCGGCCGCGGTGGCGGCCGCGCTAGGACCGCCTGGGCAGGTGGCCAGCCTGATTGTGCCCGCCGATTTCTCCTGGACTGAAGCTGGAGAGCCCGGCCGCCCCGCGCCGCGGGCGTCCCGGCCTCTGCCGGCCAGCGAGCGGGTCCGCGACGCCGCCTGCGCGCTGCGCTCCGGCCGGGCGGTTGGACTGCTTCTCAGCGGCTCCGCCCTCCATGCCCGCGGCCTTCGAGCGGCCGGGCGTCTGCGCGCCGCCACTGGCGTGAGAGTCTTCGCCGACCGATACGCCGCCAGGATGGCCCGCGGGGGCGGCATCCCCGCCGTCGAGCGCATTCCGTACTTCCCCGAGCCGGCCCAGGCCCTGCTGGCCGGATTCGAGCGCCTGGTCCTGGTGGAAGCCCGGCCGCCCGTCTCGTTCTTCGCCTATCCCGGTCTGAGAAGCTCACTCGCGCCGGCGAGCTGCGCATTTGACGTGCTGGCGTCCGAGGATCAGGATGGCGCGGGCGCGCTCGAATGGCTGGCCGAGGAGTTGGGCGCGCGGCCACCGGAGAATGCCGGCCCGGGTTCACCGCGGCCGGCTCTGCCCGGGGACGAGCCTCTCACCGCGGACGCGGCGGGCAGAACAGTGGGCGCGCTGGCGCCCGAGGGCGCTATCTTTTCCGACGAGACCGTTTCCTCGAACGAGCAGATTTGGCCGCATCTGGCCGGCGCCGCCAGCCACGATCATCTCCCGGTGACTGGCGGCGCCATCGGCCAGGGATTGCCGGTGGCGCTAGGCGCCGCGCTGGCTTGCCCCGGCCGCAAAGTGGTGGCCCTCGAATCCGACGGCAGCGCCATGTACACCCTGCAATCGCTCTGGACCATGGCGCGCGAGCGGTTGGACGTCACCACCGTCATTTTGGCCAACCGCCGTTACCGCATCCTCGATATAGAGATGCGGCGGACCGGCGCTGGGCCTGCGGGGCCGCGCGCCGACCGGATGATCGACCTTTCGAACCCCGAGCCGGACTGGATCAAACTGGCCGAAGGTTTCGGAGTCCAAGCGGCGCGCGCCGCCACTTCGGAGGATTTCATCCGCGAATTCGGCGCGGCCATGCGCGAGCCGGGCCCCAGGCTGATCGAAGCCATGCTTGATCGCGCGTGACTGAAAAGCAAGGCGACAACCCCGCCTCGCGGCGGGAAGACAGCTCCCGGAGGAACAAACTCAACTCGCAGAGACTATTCGGAGGGCGGTTCGGTTTATACTGAATGGGACCTGAAAGCCCCAAGCGGAAGTTCCGGGGTATATCCGCTGGGGGCTTCAGAATAAGAATCCGGGGTGATAGGAATCCATGTGCGTCGCCGGAGAGACAGCCGCGCCTGTCCAAAGCGCGCGCAAACCGGCCCGCAGGGCGCTGGCCGTGGTGGGCAGCGCTTTCATCGCCATCGCCGTGATTCGGATCGTTTCGACGTATCCGGTTTTCAACCAGACTTACGACGAGCCCATCAGCGTCGCTTGTGGAATGGAGTGGCTGGACCGGGGCGTTTATGAGTATGACCAGAAGCATCCGCCGCTCGGGCGGGTGGCAGCCGCGCTGCCGCTCTATCTGAGCGGAAGCCGAAGCTCCGGCAACTCCGACGATCGCCTGGAAGGCAACGTCATCCTGAACCATCACCGAGCCTATTGGCGGAACCTGACCCTGGCCCGCCTCGGAACTCTGCCGTTCTTTCTGCTCGCCTGTTGCGCCGTGTGGGCATGGTCGGCCTGGGCCTGGGGGGCCGAGGCCGGGCTTCTGGCAGTGGCTTTCCTCTCCACCCTGCCTCCGGTGCTCGGCCACGCCGGACTGGCGATGACGGACGTAGCGCTGCTGGCCACTCTCCCCGCCGCCCTGCTCAGCCTGGGTCTGTGGCTGGAACGCCCGTCGCTCGCGCGCGCCTCACTGTTAGGCGCCTGCGCCGGCCTCGCAATCCTCTGCAAGTTGACGGCTCTGGTTCTTTTTCCGGCCTGCGGGTTGCCGATAGTGGCCAGTTACGCGCTTCGACGCAAATCCGGAAAGGCCGGCGCCCGGCGAGCGACGTGGGTTCGAACAGCCGCCCTCGCGCTGGCGATCGCCGGATTTCTCATCTGGGCGGGATATCGCTTCTCCTTTGGACCTTATGACGCGGGAGGCGGCAAGCCTCACGCAGCCCTGGACCAGGTGGTGGGGCAGCGGGGTTTGGTCCACGACGCCGTGTACGGCGCGATGCACGCGCGCATTCCGGCTCCGGAGTTCGTGTCCGGCATACGCCAGCTCTGGCTGCACAATCGGGAGTCGGATTACAACTGGTTTCTGGGCCAAAGAAGCAACGCAGGATGGCCAGTTTATTACCCGGTGATTCTGGCCGTCAAAACCCCGGCGGCGCTTCTCGCGCTGTTCGCCATCGGAGCGGCGGCGCTCCTCGCAGGCGAGCGCCGACGGTGCTGGCGATCCTGGACGCTGCTGTGGCCGGTGGCGGCCATTCTCGCGGTCGGACTGGCGAGCCATGTCAACATTGGGGTGCGCCATATCCTTCCGATCTACGCGGCGATCTGCTCGATCGCCGCTTTCGGAGCGCTGAGGTTGTTCCGCGCATCCCGGTTGTCGCGCGCGCTCTCGCTCGGATTGCTGCTTTGGCTGGCGGCTGAATCGGCCTCGGCGCATCCCGACTATCTGGCCTATTTCAACGAGTTCGCGGACGGCGCGTCGGGCAAGTACGGAGTGGAGTCGGATCTCGATTACGGCCAGGACCTGGCCCGTCTCGGACGTGTCTCCGCCCGGCGTGGAATCGACTCTCTGGCGCTGGCCTATCACGGCACGGCGGACCCGGCCCTCTTCGGCCTGACGCGCTGGCATGCTTTGACGCCGGGCGCGCCGGAGACCGGCTGGATCGCCATCAGCATGTACGATTTGAAGCTGGGTGAGGAAAAAGATCCGGGCGCATACTCCTGGCTCGAGCGTCTCGAGCCGGTCGAGGTGGTTGGAAAATCGATCCGGCTGTACTGGGCTCCTCCGGGAGGATCGACCAAAATCGCGCGCTGAAGGCAGAGCGCGCGGCGAGGCTTCGGGGCAAGCTGAGGCATGCCGCACCTCCATTGAGACTATTGAAACAGCAACTGCGCCATGTTGGCGGCCTGGCCATTCACCGTGAGGGTGACCACAAGCTGGCCGCGCCCCTTGAGCGTGCTGGGCAGAGATGCATTCACCTGGTCGAGGCCGGCGTACTCGCCCTGTGCGCCGGCGTAGATCAGCGGAGCGTCGATGTTTCCGATCCTGACGCTGACGTTGGCCTGGGCGGCGCCTCGGATTCCAGTCCCATAGAGAACCAGGTAAGGCCGCAATGCGACATTGATCGGGATCAACGAGCAATTGCCGGCGGAGGCGCATTGCGAAGTGCTGGAGTAGATCACGCCGTTGGTCACCTGGGCCGCGGCCGGTCCCTGCCCGGTCACGTTGGCGGTGTATAAGCCCGGGGCGGTGGATGCGATCATGGCCGTGCCGGTGAAGGTGGCGCTGCCGTTAGCCAGGGTGATGTTGGCGACGCCGGAGGCCGCGCCCTTGGGGACGAGCCAGTTCACCTGCGTAGGCGAGACGTAGAAAAGCGGCGCCGGAAAGACGCCGCCATTGGCGTCCTTCAGCGTGACCGTGACCCCTCCGAGCGTCGTAGGCAGAGGTTGCGATGCGGCCTGCAACGGCGCCGCCGCAAGACCCGAGCCATACAACGATGCGATGGCTTCCGGCGCGAGGGCGTAAGTTCCATACGCGGAGTTTATGGCCGCCAGCGTCCCCGCGGGGTGGGTCAGGCTCTGCGGAGTGGGCGGATAGGGAGAACCGCTGGGGTCCATCACCAGCGGTGGGCGCGGCTGTTGGGTGAAATCGAAGGCGTCGGCCATATCGTTGGCGGTGTTGTCGCGGCCGGTCATGGGAGTGACGCCGAATCGTTCTTCCACCAGCCGGAGCCAGGACTCGAATGAGTATGTCTTGTGATCGACGTAGCCCTGCCGGGCGTAGGGGCTGATGACCAGGCCGGGAACCCGGATGCCCAACCCGTATTGATCCACCGTGGGCGGATCCACGTGATCGTAAAATCCGCCCCAATCGTCCCACGCGATAAAGATCGCGGTGGAGTTCCATTCCGGGGAATTCATGACTGCGTTCACCAGGCCGGTGACGTAGTTCATACCGGTGGCGACGTTGCCGGGCGGGTGTTCGCTATAGGTGCTGTTGGGAATGACCCAGCTCACCTGAGGCAAAGTCCCATTCTGCGCATCGGTGTAGAACTGGGTGGCATTGGTGAGGCGGCCGAACTGAGCGGGATCGTTCGCAACCGTTGGGAATGCGGGAAGGGGATTCCAGTAAGTGTAGGTGGTTTCGTCGGCATCCACGTCGGCCGCCCCGCCATCGGCGGCGCCCGCGGCCGGCCCGCGGTTCACGTAGTATCTCCAGTCGATCTTGCCGCTGCCCAGAAGTTCCGTGATCTCGGGAAAGGCGAAAGACAGTGGATAGGCTTGACCGGTGCCTATGTATCCGCCGCTCTGCGCCGCCAGCATATACAGGTGGGCCGGCAGGCTGTAGGAGGTGATGGACTCAAAGAGCCGGTCCTGAAGAACATAGAGGCGCGCGTAGTTCCAGTAGTTGGGAATCTCGTTATAATCGTGCCACCCCATCACGTCCCCGGGCTTAGCCGTAGACCCGGCGATAAAACCGTCCATCAGGCCGCCGTCGATGCAGTTGAGCGCGTTGATCCAGTTGTGCGCGCCGCCCTGGTTGACCAGGTCCGTGTCGTGGTAGGGGGCAGCGCAGGTTCCGACGGAGGGATCGGGAACGCAAACGCCGGGAGGCAGGCCTTCGACGCCGGGATAGGTCCCGAAGTAGTGATCGAAGCTGCGATTCTCCTGCATGATGAAGACGAAATGCTGGATCTTCTCGAGGCCTGGCGGAGCGGCGGGCGGCGGGGTGGTTTGAGTGGGCGCGCGGCCTGCCACCAGGAACGCAGCCAGTATAGCCGACAACAGGGCGAGGCCGGCGCGAAGAGTCTGATTGCGCAGCATCTATTCCATAAAACCGAGAGGCGAGCCCTAGTTGCGGTCAAATTGGCGGCGGCGCGACTTCGCGCCGGGGCGCGTGTTTAGTTCAGTGCAACTCCGGGCGGTTTTGTTGTACGCTTTCAAAAACATGAAGACACTTCCCGTCTGGCTGCCGCTGGCCTTTTTGGCGGCCGGCCTCAGCGCGCCGGCGCAGGTTTCCGCCACCATCGACATCGCCACCAGTGGCGCCACGCCGCTCAATTCCAATTTCAGCGGCTTCAACGACGAGGTGGTTTTTCCGGCGGAGTACTTCGATTACCGGTTGAATAATCTGGCCGCGCAACTGTCGCCGGGCTGGGTGAGATATCCGAGCGGCAGCTTCAGCGACGCGTTCGATTGGCAGACCGGGCTGATGGTTCCCAACTGGGCGGCGCAGTTTCAAGGCACGAATATCGGCACGCTGCTCGCCGAGGGAGTCCCATGGACCAATGGGAAGGGCGGCGGCTCGTTTGTGGATGCGGCCAACCGCGCCAACTTTCTGGGGGCGAAGCTGATCGTGTGCTTCAACGCCTTCACCGACACGCCCCAGTCCGCCGGACAGATGGCGGCGTTCGCCAAGGCGAATCACATCCCCGTGGCGGTGTGGGAGCTGGCCAACGAGCCCTATTTTTACACCGCGTTTTTTCAATCGGGGGCCGATTACGCCGCCAAGATGAAGCCCTATCGCGACGCCATAAAAGCGGCCGACCCCAATGCCGTGGTGGCCCTTTTCTTCATGGACGCGGGCGACGCCAGTTCCAACCCGGCGTGGGACCGGTCGATCGCCGGCTATGCCAACCCATACTGGGACGCGGTGACCTACCACCAGTACCCAGCCCAAAGCACCGGTGACTTCAGCCAGTGGATGGCGGATGAGAACGCGGTGCTGGCTTCCAAGACCTCGACGTATGTCACCGGCTATCTGGCCCCGCTGAATCCGCCCGGAACGAAGTTTCTGATATCGGAGTTCCTGCCCTCGAGCGACGGTCTGGGTACCGGCACTTCGGTGACCGACGGAACGCTTTACGGCGCCATCTACGCGGCCGAGTTCGTCATGCGGATGTCCACCGTTCCATCCATGTTGTACGTGGGGCCGCACGCGCTCACGGGCTCGCGGGGCGTTTACGCCGCCAATACTCACTATACGGACACCCAGAACGCTTATTACGCGGGGACCACCATCGACACGCTGACCCTGAACTTCGGCTTCTACACCACGGCGCAGCCCATGGGAGTCGCGGTGCTGAATGGCGTTCTGCGCAATGCGACGCAGGTGGATTCGACGGTTGTGACCGGCGGCGCCACCGTGGCCGCTACCGGCCTGGGGCAAATTCCGGCGCTCTACGCGCAGGCCTACACCAGCGCCTACGGGCAGCAGAGCGTAGTGATCACGAACAAGGGAGCGGCAGCCCAGCAGGCCACCATCCGCGTGAACGGAACGCCGGTTTCGGGCACGCTGCCGATCCAGTTCATCGCGGGTTCCGATCCGACCGCGGTCAATACGGCGGCGAACCCCAATGCCGTTTCGCTGCAGACCTCGACCTCGGCGAACCCGGTCACTGTGCCGGCTTACAGCGTGGTTAGGGTGGACCTGAACTCCGCGGCGGCGGCGTCGGTGGTCAACAGCGCAAGCTATGCATCGGGGCCGGTGGCGCCGCAAGAGATCGTGACGCTGTTTGGACCAGGCATAGCCTCCGGGACCGCCAGCGCGTCGGCGCTGCCGCTGCCCATGACGCTGGGAGGAACGTCGATTCAGATTACCGACAGCGCGGGCCACAGCCAGCTTGCGCCGCTGTTCGCGGTCACGCCCTCACAGGCGAACATTCTGGTTCCGGCGGGCCTCGCGGCGGGCCGGGTGACGATCACGGTGCTGCTAGGCGCCGCGGCGCCGATGGCCTGGTCCGTGGCCACCGCGTCTTCCGCGCCGGGCCTCTACACCATGAACTCGGACGGAGCGGGCGTGGCGGCGGCCATTGCGTACGTGGTGACGGCATCGGACCAAAGAGTGAGTCAGACCGTGTTCAGTTGCAACCCGCCGGCGGCGCGAAGTTGCCTGGCGGCGCCGCTGAGCCTGGGCAGCGCCACAGACGCGCTGTATGTCGAACTGTATGGCACGGGAATCCGCGGCGCTGCCTCGGTCCAATGCTTCGTGGCCGGGCAGAGCGTGCCCGTAATCTACGCCGGAGCGTCGTCGTATGCGGGCCTCGATCAGGTGGACATCTCGATTCCGAAAGGTCTCGCCGGCATGGGCGATGTGCTGGTATACCTGCTTGCCGACGGAGTAGCGTCGAACGTGGCCAGCCTGAACGTGCAATGATAGTCCGCGCGGCTGGATTGCGCCTGCCTCGACATATTCCCGCGACATTTCCCGTCTTCCACGCACTGTATTGTGGGGCAGGCGCTCTGGCCTGCCACTGGAGTCTCTGCGTAAGGGGGATTTGCCGTGCGACTGATCGCTGCCGCGATTTTCATTTCGATCGTCTCTTGTTGCGCGCTTGGCCAGACCTACACCATCCGGACGTTCGCGGGCGGTGGAAGCGCGACCGGCGACAACGGCCCGGCCATTGACGCCCAGTTGAACGCTCCCAACGGAGTGGCCGTGGATTCCTCCGGCAACCTGTACATAGCCGACACTGGCAACAACCGCGTGCGCAAGGTCTCGAACGGAATAATCTCCACCGTGGCGGGAAACGGGACGTATGGCTTTGGCGGCGACAACGGCCCGGCCGGCAGCGCCGAGTTGAACGCTCCCAGCGGCGTGGCCGTGGATTCCTCCGGCAACCTGTACATCGCCGACACCGCCAACAACCGCATCCGCGAGGTTTCCCATGGGGTGATCTCCACCGTGGCGGGAAACGGGACGCAAGGCTTCGGCGGCGACAACGGCCCGGCCGCCGGCGCCCAGTTGAACCAGCCCAACGGCGTGGCCGTGGATTCCGCCGGCAACTTGTACATAGCCGACCTGGGCAATAACCGCGTGCGCCAGGTCTCCAACGGGGTGGTCAGCACGGTGGCAGGAAACGGGACGCGTGGTTTCAGCGGCGACGGCGGTCCGGCCACCAGCGCGCAGTTGTACTTTCCCGAAGGCGTGGCGGTGGATTCGGCCGGGAACCTGTACATCGCCGACCAGTGGAACGACCGCATCCGCAAGGTCTCGAATGGGCTGATCGGCACTGTGGCGGGCTCCTGGTTCAATGGCTACAGCGGCGACAACGGCCCGGCCACCAGCGCCGGGTTAAGCCGGCCCTCCGGCGTGGCGGTGGATTCGGCCGGGAACCTGTACATCGCCGACACGAATAACCAGCGCATCCGCAAGATCTCGAATGCAATCATCGCCACCGTGGCGGGGAACGGAACAGCGGGTTACGGCGGCGACGGCGGCCCGGCCACCATCGCCGAGTTGAACTGGCCCATGGGCGCGGCGGTGGATTCCGCCGGCAACCTCTACATCGCCGACACCACCAATGGCCGCATTCGTATTTTGGCTCCCGCAAGTTCCATAAGCGCCGTCACCAGCTCCGCCAGCAATCACTCCGGCGCCATCTCACCCGGCGAGATCGTGGTTCTCTATGGCAACGGCATAGGTTCCGGACAGCTCGCAAAGGCCAGTCCGGAGAGCAACGGTTCTTTCGGAACGCAACTGGCCGGCGCCAGCGTGTCGATCGACGGGATAGCCGCTCCTATGATCTACGCATGGGCAACCCAGGTGGCGGCCGTTGTGCCATACGGGATCGGCGGGACGAGCGCGCAAGTTACCGCTACATACCAGGGCCTGACCAGCGCGGCGATCGCGGTTCCCGTGGCTTCTTCGGCGCCGGGCATCTTCACGCTCGATTCTTCCGGCCAGGGGCAGGCGGCTGCAATCAATCAGGACGGCATCACGGTCAATGGCGCCACAGCCCCCGCTGACATCGGCGACATCATTTCGCTCTATGCCACCGGAGAGGGCCAAACCACGCCGGCTGGGGTGGATGGCAAGCCCGCATCGGTTCCATACCCCTACCCTATTTTGCCCGTGACGGTCACGATTGGAGGGCTGAGCGCACCCGTGAAATACGCAGGCGGCGCGCCCGGGCTGGTGGCTGGGTTGATGCAGGTGAACGTTCAGATTCCCGCCGGCATTGAAACCGGCAACGCAGTTCCCGTCGTGCTGCGAGTGGGCAGCGTCTTTAGCCAGGCGGGCGTGACGATCGCCGTGCGTTAGGGCCTGAGAGGAAATAACCAGTCCAATTGTCGGCAATCGCTCCCTGACGGTCGCGGCTCGTTATCGGTCTGGCGAGCCGCGACCGTTAGGGAGCGGTTGGGACGGTTATTGCATGACAAGCGCTAGCCGGACACTCGCCCGAGCGTGTGATAAGATACAAATATAACTGGGCGCTGGGTAGCTCGTGGACATGCCTCGCATTTTAATCGTGGACGACGAACCCTCCATTCGCACGCTGCTTTCCGCGGTGTTCGCCATGGCGGGCTATGAAGTCCGCACCGCGCCCGACGGCCCGGAAGCTATGGCTTTGTGTGAAACCGAAACGTTCGATGCCGTGCTTTCCGACGTCGTGATGCCTAAGATGAACGGGCATGAGCTGGCGCAGTGGATCTCCACGCAACATCCGGCCACACGCACCGTACTCATGTCCGGCTTCGATCTGGGCTGCCAGGAGTGCCCGCTCACCGAACGCTGCCTTTTGATTTCGAAACCGTTCCGCCCCGGCGAGGCCGTCGCGCGCGTCGACAAGGCGCTGGCGCGGGGAGCCGGGTAGGCCGCGGCTAGGCCTTTGTTCCTCCACGCCTCGGGCCGGGCGTGCCCCCACTGGGCCAGTTCAAGCCGTCACCCATCCCGCGGCGCGCACGCTGGTAGAATGCCGCTTCGGGGTTCTATTCGATAGCGGAGGGCCACATGACGAGATCGCTTCTGTTCGGCTTGACGGTTGTATCCATGCTTTATGCACAGGAGTTCACGCGCGGGGTGGGCGTTTATCCGGGCGACCCCAAGGAGTTTTTCGGTCCCTCGCTCGACGCCGACACGACCACGTACCGCAACCTGGCGTTTCACCGCCCGGCTTACCATTCGAGCTCCTACGACTACAACCTCACCGCGCAACTGGTGACCGACGGCATCAAAGAGACCACCGCGCCGCCCACTCTTCTGGTGACCACCAGCAGCCAGCCGGCCCCGTTTCCCAAGGCCCAGCGCGATGCCCTGGTGGGTGACGGCCGGGGATTCGGCGCGACCGTGACGGGCCCCAATCCATGGATCCAGTTCCAGTTCACGGGCGGCGCCCGCCCCTTCGAGATCGACCGCATTGAAGTTACCACCGGAGGGCCCGCGGGTGGCCGAGGAAATCCGCAGCAGCCCGCGCCCGCCGCCGCCCCAGCGCAGCCCCAGAACTGGACCCTGGTAGTTTCCACATCCGACGATGGGCAAACCTGGAAGGAAGCCGGCCGCACACGTGGCGCAGCCGGCTTGGATGTGCAGTCCACCCCTTCGGTGGGGCTCGGCGCGACGCTGCGCAGCCGGTACTATCGCATCGCGCTCGAAGCGCCCGGCGCCACTACCTGGCGCGTGGGCAAGGTGCGGTTCTATAACAAGAACAACCGCTTCCAGCTCGCCGGGCCGGGCGTGTTTTATAGCGCCTGGGAATCCGCCGGCCAGGGTGAAGAATGGGTCTATGTGGACCTGGGCGCGGTGTGCACGTTCGACCGCGTGGCGCTGGCGTGGATCCGCCGCGCCGCGGAGGGCGCCATTCAGACGTCCGACGACGCGGCGACGTGGAAGACCCTGCAACCGCTGTCGGCCGCCACCGGGCTGAGCGACGATATCAAGCTGGCGCAGCCCGCCAGGGGGCGCTACGTGCGCGTCCTCATGACCAAGTCCAGCGGAGATGCCTATATCCTCACCGAGCTGGAGGTCTGGGGACGCGGCGGCCCCGTGGCGCGGCCTCACGCCGCGGCCTCGGCGCGGGCCGATGGCCGCCTGGATCTGGCCGGCGGCGGGTGGCGTTTGCAGCGCGATTCGCTGGTTCCGGCGGGCGGCGAGGCGCTTTCGAAACCCGGCTTCGATGATAAGGAATGGATTGTCGCCACCGTCCCCGGCACCGTGCTGACGAGTTACTTCAACGTGGGCGCCGTTCCCGACCCGAATTTCAGCGACAACCTGAACATGATCTCCGATTCCTTCTTCTACGCCGATTTCTGGTATCGGGATGAGTTCACCGCCCCCTCTTCCGCCGCCGGCAAACATTACTGGCTGAACTTCGACGGCATCAACTGGAAGGCGGAGGTTTTCTTCAACGGGGCCCGGTTGGGCCGCGTCGAGGGAGGCTTCATGCGCGGGCGCTTCGACGTTTCGAAGCTCATTCACCCCGGCGCGAAGAACGCCGTGGCCGTGCGCATCGAGAAGAACGCCACCCCCGGCGGCATCAAGGACCGGACGATGCAGTCCACCAACGTCAATGGCGGCGTGCTGGGAGCCGATAACCCCACTTATCACGCTTCCATAGGATGGGACTGGATACCTCCGATCCGCGGCCGCAACATAGGCGTGTGGAGTAACGTGTATCTAACTCCCAGCGGGCCGGTCACCATCGATAACCCGCTGGTCACAACGACCCTGCCCCTGCCCGATACGTCGCGCGCCGATGTGGCCGTCGAGGCCACCCTCACCAACCACGATTCCGCGCCAGTGAGCGGCGTATTCAGCGGGACGTTCGGCGCGGCGGCGTTTCGAACCAGCGTCGCCATACCGGCCGGCGAGTCTAAAGTCGTAAAGCTCGACCCCGCCTCCGCGCCGGCTCTGCGCCTCTCTCATCCCAAGCTCTGGTGGCCGGCCGGATATGGCGATCAGAACCTCTACCCCGTGAAGCTCGCTTTCACCGCCGGCGCCCGCCAGGTGTCCGACGAAAAGACCTTCCAGGCCGGCGTGCGGCAGTTCACTTACAGCGAAGACAACACCACGCTCCGGATCTGGATCAACGGCCGGCGCTTCATCGCGCGCGGCGGCAACTGGGGCTTCCCCGAAGCCCACCTGCGCTACCGCGCGCGGGAGTACGACGTCGCCGTTCGCTATCACAAGGAAATGAATTTCACCATGATCCGCAACTGGGTGGGGCAGACCGGCGACGAGCCGTTCTACGACGCCTGCGACAAATACGGCATCGTGGTGTGGCAGGATTTCTGGCTGGCCAACCCCGCCGACGGCCCCAGCCCCGACGACAACGACCTGTTTTTGAAGAACGCCAGGGATTACGTTTTGCGCATTCGCAACCACGCCTCCATCGGCCTTTACTGCGGCCGCAACGAAGGCATTCCGCCCAAGCCGATTGACGACGGGCTGCGCGCCCTGGTGGCCGGCCTGCACCCCGGCCTGCACTACATCCCCAGCTCGGCCGAAGATAACAGCCGGAACCCCACGCCCTACGTGGTGACCGGCCACGGGCCGTACCAGGCCCAGGCCATCAAGGCCTACTTCGTCGATCGCGCCACGCCCAAAATGCACAGCGAAATGGGCATGCCCAACGTGCCCACCCTCGACAGCGTGAAGCTCATGTTGCCGGAATCGGCTCTCTGGCCGCGCAACATCCTCTGGGCGTACCACGACTTCACTACCGCCGGCGCGCAGGCGGGCGCCTCCTTCGCGGGTATCATTGACGCCTCTTACGGCGGCGCGAAGAACGCCGATGAGTTTCTAACGTTGGCCCAGTTCGTCAACTATGACGGCCATCGCGCCATGTTCGAAGCGCAGAGTAAGAACCGCATGGGCCTGCTCATCTGGATGAGTCACTCCTGCTGGCCTTCCTTTGTATGGCAGACCTACGATTATTACTTCGAACCGACAGCCGCTTACTTCGGCATAAAGAAAGCCTCCGAGCCGCTGCACATACAATGGAACGCGGCCACCGACTACATAGAGGTGGTGAATTACAGCGGCGGCGACGCCAAAGGTCTTACCGCTACCGTACAACTGCTGAACATGGATGGGGCGGTGAAATGGGAGAAGACCGCAGGTGTGGATAGCCCTGAAGACAGCGTGCAAACGCCCATCAAGATGGAATACTTGCAGGGCTTGACGCCCACTCATTTCATCCGCTTGAGACTAACCCGCGCCGGCCAGGAAATCTCTCAGAATTTCTACCTGCACGGGTTGGAAGAGGCCAACTTCAAGGCCATTCGCGACCTGCCGAAAGTGAAACTCGAAGCCACGACCCGCGTGGAGCGCCAGGGCGCCAACTGGGCGCTCACCACCGAGTTACACAACCCCTCCGCGCAGCCCGCGCTGATGGTGCGGTTGAAGGCTGTGAGAGAAAAGAGCGGCGACCGCATTTTGCCGGCCATTTACAGCGATAACTACATCGCCCTGATGCCCGGCGAACGACGAACCATCCGAACCGAGTTAGCCAGCGCCGACACTCGCGGCGAACGTCCGCGCATGGCGGTGGAAGGGTTTAATACGGGGGAAGTGAGCGAGAAGTAGGGCGGCATCCGGCGGACCGGGCGCGATTCAACTTGCCTTCCCTCACCGTCGAAGTTCAGCCGGCTCTTAGCGGCGCGGATCTAGACATTTGATCCGCGCCCGGCCTTCGGCCTGCTTGGGCAAGCTAAAGCATGCCCCGCCCGGCTTCGCGGGAAGACAGCTAGATCCGGTGAAAAGCCTTGAGCACCTCGCGCGTGGAGTAGTGCAGCGCGATGGGGCGGCCGTGAGGGCAGCTCATGGGGCAATCGGTGGCGGCCAGGGCCCGCAGCAGCCATTCCATCTTGGCTGCGTCGAGGCGGGTGTTGATCTTGATGGCCGCGCGGCAGGCGATGGAGGCGCAGATGCCGCGGCGCAGATCGTCGAGCGAGGCGTTG
>JBEKPK010000064.1:0-18536 GCA_049520795.1 Bryobacteraceae bacterium | reverse complement strand
GGCCAACGTGGATCGCATCGAGAGCCGCCTCCAAACCGTGAGCCAGCAGTTATCGTCCGGCTTGCGGATCACCCAGGCCTCCGACGACCCTGACGAAATCGCGCCGCTGCTGCAACTTCGCGCCGACGCCGCCAGCAACACGCAGATAACCTCCAACCTCGGGATGGCCCAAACCGACGCGCAGGCGGCGGATACGGCGCTCGGCAGCGCTATCCAGTTGATGGACCAGGCGAGCACGCTGGGCGCCCAGGGCGCCGGTTCCACGACCGGCGCAAGCACGCGGCAATCGCTTGCCAGCCAGGTGGAGTCCGTGCTGGACCAGATGGTTCAGATCAGCCAGACCACGGTGCAGGGCCGTTTCATTTTCAGCGGCGACGCGGACGACGAGCCGGCGTATCAGGTGGACCTCTCGGCCCCGGAAGGCGTCGACCAGTTGGCTTCCTCCGCCTCCACACGCCAGATCCAAGACCCAGCCGGCGGCTCGTTCGCCCCCTCGCTGACTGCGCAGGAGATCTTCGACTCGACCAACGCGGACGGCTCGACGGCTTCGGGCAACGTGTTCACGGCTCTGAACAGCCTCAGGCTGGGCCTGCTGAACAACGATTCCGGCCAGATCACCAGCGCCATCGCGCTCGTCGCCAGCGCCTCGGACCACTTGAACGTCGAGGAGGCGTTCTATGGGAACGTGGAGCAGCGCATTACCGCCGCGACAAACTACGCGGCGACCAACGACACCACACTTCAGACGCAAGTGGGCCAGATACAGGATGCCGACGCGGTCTCCGCGGCCATGGAACTGACTCAGGACAACACGCAGCTCCAGGCGGCCTTTGAGATGCAAGCCAAGATGCCCACCAGCACCCTGTTCACCTACCTGGCGTAGCGCGCCGCCAATACCGGAAACTCAGCCCGCTGCAAGCCAAGTGGGACAGACCATCGGTTGTTGTGGTCTGTTGGGATGGGCCTTCGGCCCGTGGAATTTCATGAAAAATCCAGGTTGGCAGGCGGAAACACCTGCCCCACCTGGCCAGAGTTGGTGGGGCAGGCGGTTCCGCCTGCCAACCGCCGGCGGCGAAGGAGTCTCCCGAGCCTCGCTCGGGTTGGCAGGCGAAAGCGCCTGCCGCACAATTCTTTGATGTACTACCAGGCCGGGGTTCACCGCCCCGGCCTTCTTCATTCGCCCATGCTACCGTAGGGGAAAGAGGCGCGGATGTCCACACTGCCAAAATCGTACTTGACGCCCGAACAATATCTCGAGATCGAGCGCGCCGCCGAATATAAGAGCGAGTACTACCAGGGCGAGATGTTTGCCATGGCGGGGGCCAAGTGGAACCACAATCTGATCGTGGCGCACTTGATCATGCAGCTTGGTCTGCAGCTCCGCTCGCGCCCCTGTTCGGTCACTCCCAGCGATATGCGCGTGCGCGTGAGCGCCACCGGCCTGTACACCTATCCCGACGTCGTCGTGGTCTGCGGCGAGCCGCAATTCCTCGACGATCAGCGCGACACGCTGCTCAACCCCACGCTGATTGCGGAAGTCCTCTCGCCCTCGACCGAGGCTTTCGATCGCGGCCGCAAATTCGAGCATTACCGCTCGCTCGAATCGCTCGCCGAATATCTGCTGGTTTCCTCGCAGCGGGTGAGCGCGGAGTTATATGTGCGGCAACCCGACGGACGCTGGCTGCTGACGGCGGCGAATAGCCTCGAAGATACGCTCCAACTCCCCGCCACGAACTGCCGCGTGGCGCTTGCCGAGATCTACGAAAAGGTGGAGTTCGAATAGGCGGCCACCGAATCCACAATACCCGCAGGCATCGAGACGCGGCGCACGCGCTCTTGACGCTCGCGTGGACGCCGGCCCCTTTACTCCGGCTCGGCCGGTTTGCAGTTGCCCACGTCGACGGCCAATGCGGCCACCCTGTTCCAGCGGTCGCCGGAGCGCCGTTCGATGTGGAAAGACCGCGAGGGGCCGTCGGCGCTCACGCGCCATCCCGGCGGAGGAGGAGCGTCCCTCAGCCGCGGGAGTTTGCCGCTTTCCTCCTTGATCGTCCAGCTCGCGCCTCCATCGTGCGACTCGTGGACCTCATAGCGGCCTCCCTCCGTGCCCCGCCCGCGGTCGAACAGCAAACTGCCTTCGTTCTTGTTGTTGAAATAAAACTCCAATAGGGAGCCAACGCGCGTTTCGCCGAAGATAGCCTGCTGGCGCCAGCTCTGGCCGGCATCGGTAGTGATCAGGAGAAACGGATCCTGGACAAGAGGCGCAAGGGACTGCCCGCCGATCCACCCATTCTGAGTCCCCACGAACTGGATGCGGTCGAGCGCCGCCCCCCGGATGCGCTCGTGCGCGTCACGCCACGTGTGGCCGCCGTCGTCGCTCGAAAGCAACACGGAATACAGCGTGACGGCGGAGGAATGGACATTGCCCGCGGCGAAGATGCGGTCGCCGGCCGATTCCACGGCCGAGATTTCCAGGTACACGGGGCAGGGCTCCTGGGCGGAACAGCTCATGCCGGCCCACAGGATATCTTCCTCCGAGCAGCGGAACGGCACGGCGATGGGCTGGCCGGAGATCGCCGGCGGCGAAACAGGTTCCTGGGCCGCCGCCAGGCATGCCAACCATAGCGTGAATCGCAGGTTCCGCATCATTACGCCGCCGCTATGGCTCTAAAGAGCTACCCTCCAATGCGCGTTTCCGTGTAACGGACGCCACGCCAGCGCTCGTCTAGAGATCAAATCCCCGTTACGACAGCGGGCGCACTCACCCCTATCACCCAAATGCGCCCGCTTTAATTTTGGGTGTTTCACCGCTCAAATGTCCCAGTTCTGCACGCCCTGAAGCTGCTTCTCATTCCACTCCCGCAGCAGATCGGCGAAGGTGGTGTGGTCGAGAACCTCGGAAACCGCGGCGTCCACCTTGCGCCACGTCTCCGTGAAGGGGGTCTCCGATTCACGGCGGGACCCGCCTTTTGCGCTCGGGCCATCCATGGCTCGCAGCACCTCTCCGATCGTCACAGACGCGGGCCGGCGCGCCAGCAAATAGCCGCCCTCGGCGCCCCGGCGCGATTCCACGAAGCCCGCGCTCTTGAGCCCCGCCAGAATCAGCTCGAGAAACTTCCTCGGAATCTTCTGCCGCCGCGCAATATCCGCGGTACGCACCGGTTCGTGGGATGGCTGCGACGCGAGGTCCAGAAGCGCCAGCAGCGCATAGTCGGTTCTCACGGAGATTTGCATGGTCGCCCACTGGTGATTTTAGGTCAACCGGCGAAAGCGCCGCAATTGCACCCGGTGGGACAGACCATCGTCTTTCGTGGTCTGTCGGGCCTGCTGTCCCGTGCTACTGCCTCACCACCGCTTTCACCACCGCCTCGTTATCGTACTCGTCTTTCGCCCGTACGGCTATCGTGTGCTCGCCAGCCGCCGCGTCGAGCGCCAGAACGTATTCCAAAGACAACGCATCGGATAGCCCGCCCACCGGCGCGGCCACCGTCCACTCGCCGCCGTCGAGCGAGTACTCCGCCTTGCTCAGGTTGTGGAGCGCATCCTCCGCTCGCCAGCGCACTTCGAGCTTCCCGCCGTTGCGCGTGGCGGCCAGACCCGTAATCAGTGGCGGCGTGTTGTCGATTAGGAACACGTCGCTCTCCGCGCGCGCCGCCAGCGCTTCCGAGGGCGGGTTGGCGGGCGCGTCCGAGGCCGTCACCCGCAGCCGGTACTCCCCGTCCGGAAACGCCGTGGAATCCCACGAAAAGTACTTTTCCCCGAGCTTCTCTTTCAGAGGTTTCCACTCGGTCTCGTTCACGCCGCGAATCTCCACCGCAAAAATCAGCGCATCGCCGTTGGGGTCCGATGCCAGCCAGCGGGCGCCCACCCAACCTTTGGCCGCCTGCAGGGACGGCGTGATGGTGGCGTTCGTCTCCGGCCCCACGGCACGCGCCTGGGGGGTGCGTGCGCCCAGCGCCGGCAGGTTGAGCGTTTGTTGCGGCTGAATCAAGGCAGCGACCGGAGGCGGGAATTTGTAATTGGGCGGCGTCATCTCGATTTCGTCGATGCGCGGCTCCACGTTCTTCGGCAGGTAAGCCAGATCCACCGATTCCAACTCCGGCGAGTTTCCGGCGGCGCTCGACGTCAGCGTCGCCTTCCACTGCACGAAGCGCGCCGCGGGCGCATTCGAGGGGCCCCCCTTGGGATCCGTCACCGGCGCCGCCCAGGGGCTCCAGTTCTTCTGCGGCGAATCCAGGTTGCCGCTGCGCGTCGACACCGCTACCTGCCCGCCGTTCACGTTGGCCAGGAAGGTCAGCCGTCCCCACTGCGTGTATGTGTTCGCGTCGAAGACGTCGCTTTCGATGGCGCCCTCGGATTCCAGGCCCGCCTCGATCTCGTACACTTTGCCGGCGTTGCCGGTGGCGGCGTAGAGCCGGCCGTCGCGGCCCGCCTGAAGCGCGGTAACCTGCGTGGCCGGCGCCGTAAGCAGCGCCGTATAAAGCGCCGGAGAATCAATCCGGTAGAGGCCGCCTTTGTTCCCCGTCCCCAGGATCGCGCGCCCGGAGCCGTCAAACCCGATCGCGTAGACAATCTCCTGAGCGTGGCTCCAAACGCGCCGCGGGCCTGCCGCGTCGATGCGGTATACCTCGCTGCCGCCGGTGATTGGCGCTACCGCCGGCGAGACAGGCGGCAGCGCGGTCACCCGCACCGTGGCCGCGGCGGGCGCCGTGGGGTTAGGAGGCGTGGCGGGCGCCGGGGCCGGCATGACGGGCGCCGTCGCCGCAGGCGGGGCCGGCGCCGGTCCCTGCCGGTTTCCCACCCCCGCGGCGTAGATTGCTCCATCGCCCGCCACCACCACCGCCGTCACGTCCCGCTTGGGCATCTGATACAGCACGAATCCCTCGCCGGCCGGCGAAACGCGCAGTACCAGGCCGCCCGGTTCGGTCCCCACAATCAGGTTGCCGGCGGCATCCACGGTCATCGAGCGCACGTGCGTCTCGTCGGTCTTGAAGAACACCTGCCCCTTGCCGTCGGGCGTTACGCGGTGGATCTCGCCTTGGTCTCCGGTGGCCACGTACAGGTTGCCCTTGGCATCGAATTCGAGCGCCCAGATGTACTTCGCCTTGGGATCGTAGAAAACCTCGGGCTTGCCATTGCCGGTGATGCGGTACACCTTTCCGTCCGGCGCGGTGGCCGCGTATATCCGGTCGCGCGCATCCACCGCAAGGGCGTGGATCTCCAGCGCATCGAGGTCCGCCACCACCCGCGATTTGCCATCCGGCGCGATGGCGTACAGCTTGGCGCCGGTTCCGCCGCCGGCGTAGAGATTCCCCTTGGAGTCCTGCGCCAGGGCCCACAGGTAGGGCGCCGAGGCGTCGAACAACTCGCGCGTGCGCGGGGCCAGCGTCAGCCGGCCGTCGCTGCGCAGGGAGAGGTTCTTGACTGCGCCCTTTTGAAAATCCGCGAATTCGTCCTGCGACCACGTGCGGGTCTGCCCCGCGTACAGCGCCGTGGCGCAGAGGGCGAACGCCAGTATCTTTGTGGGACAGACCATCGGTTTTCGTGGTCTGTCGGGTCGGGCCTTCGGCCCGCGGAATTTCATGAAAATCCGCGCAGTGGGCAGGCGGAACCGCCTGCCCCACCGGACCTTTGCCTGCATTGGTGGGGCAGGCGGTTTCGCCTGCCCGCCGTGGGCCTCAGGTGCTTTTTCGACCCTGTCGCGCCTCCCGCATCCACATGGGGCGTCCGGTCCCACCAGTTCCGCGCGGCTGAATGTAGTCATGTCGAATTCGAATGTTGTCTAGTTGACGTGGATTCGCAGGGAATAGCTGCCCGTCACCACATAGTCGAAAGGCAGCGCCATTTGCTCGGTGGCCGTTTCGGCCGAGGTCACCAGCGATCGGTTGGACGCCTGCACGGACTGCATCACGTTCAGCGCCGACGCCGGCAGGCTGGGCATGGTCTTGTCGTCGTAGTAAGCCGTGGGGCTCGAAATCACCAGCGACACGTACATCTTGTTGTTGGCGCGCTCCTGGTTGAGCAGCGAAACCGTCTCGGGAATTTCGATGAAGCGGTCCACCTGCCCCGCCATGCTCTGCATCCGGTTGGCCGTATCCGCGTCGCTCAATACGATGCGGTGGTCGCCCTTGGCCAGTCCGACCGGAACGTGCACATGGAACTGGCGCACAATGGCGTCGCCGCGGTACGGCCGCAGCAGCGCTTTCACCAGCACGTCGTCTCCGGCCCGCACCTCCGGGTCGGCTACCCACGCGTTGTCGATCGACAATACCCGGCGCCCCGGCAGCAGGTCCACCGTGAGGCTTATCCGCTTCACATCCGCCGGCTTCACGTTGTTCACATATAGCCGGTTGATCCTCTCGGCCCACCAGCTCGCCAGCGCCAGGTGCGCCGGCGTCGCGGCCACCCCGGCCGCCTGCATGGTCCCGAGCGAAATGTTCGGCTCTCCGTCCACCTCCACCTGCCCGCTCAGCCGGTAGGTCGCCTCGTCGACGAACTCGTTCATCTGGGAAAGCGAGTTGTACATCGTCAGCATCATCAGGTAGGGAGTCCACTTCTCGTGCACGAACACATTGAAATGGAAGTCCTTCTCGCGCGTGACTTTCTCTTTATCGTCGAGCGCCCGCACCTTCATCGAAACCGGCGCCATCCGGGATTCTTCCCCCAGCCGGCCCATGATGGCGCTGTGCCGGTCCTGGTGCAGCGTTCCCACAATCTCGGTGGCATTCGCCAGCTTGTTGGGCTCGTACGTCGACGCCAGCGTCATCAGCACCTCGCCCTTGCTCATGGGAATGCTCACCGGCCCAAGACCGAACAAGGAGTGCCCGAATGCCAGCACCCGCTGGCCGTCGTTATAGGTGACCGTGCCGAGGCCGGTTATGCTCATGTCGCCATCCACCAGCACGCCGGCCACCACCTCGCCCGGGTTGAGCGATCGCTCCCACCCAGGAGCCGGTTTGTTCGTGTGGATGTCGGCGCCCGCGCCGCCCTGGACAGTGACGATTCCCATTCCCTGGAAAACCGGGGCGAATTGCCGGATGGCTTCGTCCGTGAACCCGGAAAACGCGAGCGGAGTCTCAATGGGGACCATGAACGGCCGCTGCTCGAATCCATCGGCCCCGCCGCCCGCTCCCACGAATTCGCCCAGCAGGCCGCCCGGAATCGCCGCCCGCTGGCGCGCTCCCGGCGCCTCCGGCGTGTGCGCGCCGTCGGGCCGCGACTTGTCGAACTCGTTCACTTCCAGCATGGTTTCGATGGGCGTGATGCCGCAGATGGCGTCGGGGGAAAACTGGCCGATCCGCAGCGAGATTGCGCCAATCAGTTTTCCATTCACGTAGACCGGGCTGCCGCTCATCCCGCCGGCCACGAAGGTGTGCGCCGCTTTGCCCCCCATCTTGCCCAGGATCACGTCCTGCCTGGGCCCCAACTGGTCCCGCCACCGCCCGATGATCTCCACCGGCACAGGCTCGGCTTCGGTCCCCTGAAAAACGGTCCAGGCGGTGGCCTTCATCCCGGGCCTAACCTCGCCGAGCGGCATGATTTCCACTTTCCCGGCTTTGGGACGGGCAGGAGGTGCGTCGGCCGCAAACACCGTCAGCGCGGCGGCCGCCAGTCCCAACAGGACCGCGGCGGTTCGCATTTTCATTTGGTTCAATAACTCCAGTTCCTACCATTGTACAATGCGCCGCCAAAGCGCCCGGATTCCGCCTTCTAGGCCCCCACTGCGGCGCACGCTTCATTCGCCATGCCCGCCCGCCGCCGCCCAAATCTCCGACGGCCCCCCCAGGGGGCCGTGTAGTTGAGTCACGCCTCTTCGAAAACCCGCAACCGTTTGATTCCAAAACACTTTCTATCCGCTGCCACCTGCTGCCCGCATCCTCGTCTGTTACCCTGGTTAGCGGAAGTCATGGCAACTCTCCGAAAAGTCTCCCGAACCGGATGTCTCCCCAACCGGCCCGGTCCCAAATTGGGTTCGTTCCGCCAAAAGCGAGTCCAGGCTCGAGAATCGCAACCCGCGCCTCCAAACTGGGTTCGTTCCTCCAAAAGCAAGTCCGGCGGAATCAAAGCCGGCACGCCCCAAATTGGGTTCGTTTCGCAAATTGGAAGGAACCCCAAATCCGCGGCGCAATGTGGCGAAACGTAGCGCCGCCGCTCTTCGATCACCAATGTTTTCGTTTTTTTAGACATTTAGAATCAACCACTTTCATGTCCCGGCCGCCATGCCGCTCCCCCTGTCCCCGCTATCCTTCAGGCGTGGAACGTCTTACGAGAGCAGATCAGGCCTGGGCGGTGGCTGCGGCCGCCCTGGCGCACGATTTCAACAACGAGCTGACCGTCATCCTCAGCAGCGTCTCCAGCGCCATCGCAACTCTTGAGCCGGATCACCCGGCCCGTCCGGCGCTGCTCGACCTGGAGGGCTCAGCCCGGCGCTGCGCTCAGAAATGCGGGAATACGCTCGCCTTCAGCCTGCGCCACGGCGTCCGCCCCACGCGCGCCTCTCTGGCCGCGGTCCTGGAGATGTAGAATTGGATCCAACGGCGAAGACGGCTCCCTTACGGAGCGCCCTATGGGCCCGGCTCGTTTAGCGCTTGGCGAGCCGCGGCCGTCAGGGAGCGGTGGCCTGCAACTCAATCCGCGCCCGTGGACAACCCCGGCGCCATATCCCACAATTAATATAGTGCGCATCCTGGGCATCGAATCCTCCTGCGACGAAACGGCCGCGGCGGTTGTCGAAGACGGCGAAACCGTGCTTTCCTCCATCGTGGCCTCGCAGTTCGGTACCCACGGCAAGTATGGCGGCGTGGTGCCCGAGCTGGCCTCCCGGGAGCACCTGCGCGCCATCGTCCCGGTGGTGCGCGAGGCCCTGGGGCGCTCCGCCACCCGCCTGGAAGACTTGGCGGCCATCGCGGCCACCGTGGGTCCCGGGTTGGTTGGGTCGCTGCTCGTAGGCCTTACGTATGCCAAAGCCCTGTGCTTCGCGCGTGGCCTGCCGCTCATCGCCGTCAATCACGTGGAAGGGCATATCCACGCCGTCATCCTGGAAGCCAGGCGCGCCGGCGCGCCGGTCGAGTTCCCCGCGCTCGCCCTGGTGGTGAGCGGCGGCCACACCCACCTCTTCGAGGTTCTCCCCGAGTTCCGCTATCGCCTGCTCGGCAAGACCCGAGACGACGCCGCCGGCGAAGCCTTCGACAAAGTCGCCAAGCTGCTGGGCTTCCCTTACCCCGGCGGTCCGGTCATCGATCGCCTCGCGCCCCATGGCAACCCGCGCGCGGTGCCCTTCACCTTCGCCAAAATGAAGGGCAATGCCCTCGATTTCAGCTTCAGCGGTCTGAAAACCGCCGTGCTCCGCTGGGTGCAGGCGCACGACATGCAGGCGGAAATCGATGCCCGCCGCGCCTTGCTTCGGGAGCGCCTGCAACCCTCTTTCGAGGAATGGCTGGCCGTCACGCCGCCACGTACTCTGGATTTATTGGCTTCGTTCCAGCACGCCGTGATCGCCGAATTGCTGATCCGCGCCGCCGCCGCAGCCGAGCGGATCGATGCCCGCTCCATGATCGCTTCCGGCGGCGTAGCCTGCAATGCGGGGCTGCGCGCCGCCGCCCGCTCGGCCCGCTTGCCCTATCCGGTCCACTTTCCCAGCCCGGGCCTCTCCACCGACAACGCCGCCATGATCGCCGCCGCCGCCTTCCCCAAATTGGAAAGGGGCGATTTCGCCGGCCTCGATGCCGCCGCCGAAGCCAGTCTGGCGCTGGCCTAGTGGGGCAGGCGCTTTCCTTCCTACTCCCCCTCAGTCAAACGCCGCTCGAAGTACTCGATGGTGGACTTCAGGCCTTCCCTCAGCGCCACCTTCGGCTCCCAGCCGAGCTCCCGCCTGGCGAGCGATATGTCCGGCTGGCGCTGCGTCGGATCGTCCTGGGGAAGCGGCAGGCTGACGATTTCGGATCGCGATCCCGTCGAGGAAATCACCAGCTCCGCCAATTCGAGAATGGTGAACTCGTTCGGATTGCCGATGTTCACCGGCCCGGTGAGACCATCGGCGTTCATCAGACGCCAGATGCCTTCGATCAGGTCCGAGACATAACAGAATGATCGCGTTTGCCGGCCGTCGCCGTAGATCGTAATGGGCCGGTTGCGGAGGGCCTGCACGATGAAGTTGCTCACCACCCGGCCGTCGTCCACCGCCATCCGCGGGCCATACGTGTTGAAGATGCGCACAATTCGAATCTCCACGCTGTTCTGGCGGTGGTAGTCCATCATGAGGGTTTCGGCCACGCGCTTGCCTTCGTCGTAACAACTGCGCAGGCCGATGGGATTCACGTGCCCCCAGTACGATTCCTTCTGCGGGTGCTCCTTCGGGTCGCCATACACTTCCGAAGTGGACGCCTGCAGAACGCGCGCCCGCAGCCGCTTGGCCAGCCCCAGCATGTTGATCGTGCCCATCACGTTGGTCTTGACCGTCTTCACCGGGTTGTACTGGTAGTGGACCGGAGAGGCCGGGCACGCAAAATTGTAGATCTGATCCACCTCCAGCAGGATCGGGTGTACCACGTCGTGCCGGACGACTTCAAAATGGGGATGCGCAACAAGATGGGCGATGTTGCCCTTCGAGCCGGTGAAGAAATTGTCCAGGCAAATCACCTCGGCGCCGGCCTCGATCAGCCGGTCGCACAAATGACTGCCCAGGAAGCCGGCCCCGCCGGTAACCAGGATTCTCTTGGACGGCACGCGAAAACACCTCCAACCAGGTGGGGCAGGCCTCCCGGCCTGCCTGGCTAACGGAGGCAGGCCAGGAGGCCTGCCCCACTTTACGGCGTTACGCCGACCGTCTTTTGCACCTTGATATCGGCCGAGGACGCTCCGACGAGAATGTCGATTTTTCCCGCCTCCACCACGAAGCTATGCTTGTCCGCGTTCCAGTAAGCCAGGTCGCTCCCTTTGAGCGGGATCTTGACCGTCTGCGTCTGGTTCGGCCCGATGGTCACGCGCTGGAAGCCCCTCAGTTGCTTGATGGGCCGCTCCACCGCCGACCCCTCATACTTCACGTACAACTGCACCACTTCGTCCCCGGCGCGCTTTCCCGTGTTCTTTACGTCCACGCTCACCGAGATTTCGCCCTTTCCAGGCACCGTTTCGGCCGAAGTCTTCAGGTTCGAGTACTCGAACGTGGTATAGCTCAGCCCGTACCCAAACGGATACTCCGGCTCCGCCTTCGAGTACATGTAGGTGCGGCCCTTGCGTATGTCGTAGTCCATCATGGGCGGCAGGTCGTTCAGCGACTTGGGCCAGGTCACCGACAGCCGCCCGGCCGGGTTATAGTCGCCGAATAGCACGTCCGCCAGCGCGTTGCCTTCCTCCTGGCTGGAGTGCGCCATGTGAAGAATGGCAGGCGCGTTCTGTATAACGGCGCTCATGGAATACGGGAAGCTGGATTTCAGAACCACGATGGTCTTGGGATTCGCGCGCAGCATGCCCTGCACCAGTTGATTCTGCGCCTGCTCCAGTTCGATGGCCTGCCGATCCACCGCTTCCTTGCCTTCGCTGGGCGGGCATTGTCCGCCGAACGGCCCCAGGCAGGTCGGCTTGTTCCCTATGAAGACGATGGCTACGTCGGATTCCTTGGCGATGTTCGCCGCGTCCGAATTGTTGCTGTTGTCCACGATGTATCGCACCCGCACGCCGGACCCCACCTTGGCCTTGATGCCTTCGAGCGCCGTCACCGTATAAGGCGGTATTCCGCCGTACCAGTCGACGTACACGTCGTTGCCCGGGGCCCCGATCACAGCGATCGATTTCACGCTGGCCTTGTCCAGCGGCAGCAGGTTGTTCGCGTTCTTGAGCAGCACGATGGATTCCTGGGTCGCTTTGCGCGCGATAGCCTTGTTCTTCTCGCCGTACCAGGGTTCCTCGGTGCCCGAAATCTTGTTGTACGGAACCATCTCGGGCGGGTCGAACTCGCCCAGCCGCATGCGCATACGGAGGTTGCCCTTGATGTCCCGCTCGATGTCCTCCACGGTGACCAGTTTCTTGTCCAGCGCCTCCTTAAGCCCCGCTACGTATGGTTGGTCCAAAAAGACCGAGATGCCCGCCTTGACGCATGCCGCCGTCGCCGTCGCGTTGTCCTCATAGTAGTGGAACGCCCGCACCAGGTTCCCCAGCGAGCCCGCGTCGGTGGAGACCATTCCGTCGAATCCCCAGTCCTTCACCGTGATGTCCCGGATGAACGGGGAAACCGTGTTGGGGATCTTGTTGACCGCGTTGTAAGACGCCATGTAAGACTGGGCGTGCGCTTGCTCGACGCCCATCTGGAACGGAACCAGGTAGTACTCGCGCAAATTGCGCTCGTCGAAATCGGATGACGAATGGCTCCGCCCCGCCTCGTTGCTGTTGGCCAGGAAGTGCTTCATGGTGGAGGCCGACAGCATGTACTTCGAACCGTCCCCCTGCATGCCCTTGATCATGCCCACCGACAGCGTCCCAACGTGGAAGGGATCTTCGCCGAAAGACTCTTCGGACCGGCCCCAGCGCGGGTCGCGAGTCAAGTCCACATTGGGGGCCCGGATGGCCAGCCCCACCCTGGCGCCGTTGAGCTTGACGAAGTAGACCCTGGCTTCATATCCCTCCACCTCGCCCACCTGCCGCAGAAGTTCGGCGTCCCAGGTTTCACCCAATCCCACCGACTGCGGGAACTGGGTGGACGTGATGCCGCCGCCGCCCGCCCAGCCCAGGCCGTGAAGACCTTCCGTGAAATTGGTGAACGCCTTGATATTCAGCCGGTCAATGGCGGGTTGACGCTGCGCCAGCATGGCGATCTTCTCGTCCAGGGTCAGCAGCGAGACCAGGTTCTCCACTCTCGTTTCGAGCGGCAGGTTGGGGTCGCGGAAAGGCTCGGCGGCCGGGAGCGCCCGCGTCGCGCAGGCGGAGAGCAGCAATGCAATGCAGATGTTGGATCGATGCGGTTTCATAAGATAAAGTTCCGGGTGAACTTATCCTATATCCTTTCACCGTCCGGCGCATCCCCAGTGGGACAGACCATCGTTCTTTGTGGTCTGTCGGACCACAGGTGGGACAGACCATCGCCTTGCGTGGTCTGTCGGGCCTGCGCTACCAGGCCAACGCCAGAGCCGTGGTTCGCGGATCCGCCCCGGCGCTGACCGTGCCGGTTTCGGCTTCCACTACAATTCCCGCGCTGTCGTTCAGCGACCACGCGCCGCTGACCGTCACCTTATGGCCGCGCCTGGCCAGTTCCCCTCGCACGGCGTCGGGGATACGTCCCTCCATCGAGAGGTCGGCCGGGTACATGGTGTGCGGGAAAGGCGAAGCCGGAAAACTGCGCGTGCTCCAGCGCGGGGCTTCGATGGCCTGCTGGATGTTCATGCCGAATTCCACCATGTTCAACAGCGTCTGCATGGTGCGCATGCATTGGTCGTCGCCGCCCGGGCTTCCGGTAACCAGCAACGGCCTGCCGTCCTTCATCACCAGCGTGCCTTGCAGCGTGCTGCGCGGCCGCTTGCCCGGCGCGAGCGCGTTGGCGTGCCCCGAAACCAGCGAAAAGTAGTCGCCGCGGCAATTGAAGATGAACCCCAGGTCTCCAATCACCACCTTGCTGCCGAAGCTGCTGTGCAGGCTGGGAGTGAACGAGATCAGGTTGCGGTCGCGGTCCACCGTGGCGATGTAACTGGTATCACCCACATGGTCGGCCCGGCCGCGCAAGTCCAAGTCCCGCGGGCGATTGACGGGCTGGTAATCCGGGCCGGCGAAGGGCGTGACATCCCCGGGCCGAAAGTCCTCCGACGCCTTGGCCGGGTCGATCAGCTTGCGCCGCGCGGCGGCGTATTCCTTCGACAACAAGCCTCGATAGGGAATCCCGATGAAATCCATATCGCCCAGGTAAGCGTCGCGATCCGCCATGGCCAGCTTCATGGCTTCCACCGAAGTGTGTATGTAATCGGCGGAATTGAGGCCCATTTTCCTCAGGTCGTACCCTTCCAGAATGTTCAGCGCGAACAACTCGGCGGGTCCCTGGCTGGCGGAGGGGTTCTTGTAAACCGTGTAACCGCGATAATCGATGGAGATGGGCTCTTCCACCTTGGCGGTGTAGCCGGCGAAATCCTGGTAACGGAAGAGACCGCCGTTTTCTTCGCAGAATTTTGCCATTTCGCGAGCGATGTCGCCTTTGTAAAAACGGTCGCGCGCGGCCTTGAGCCCGGCCTCGCGGCCTTGGGAGGACGCCTCTTTTTCGGCTTCCACCAGCCGGCGCAACGTGCGCGCCAGGTCGGGGTTTTTCCAGATCTGGCCCTCGCGCCACTGCCGGCCGTCCGGCGGCGCGAACAGGCGCGCGCTGGTGGGGTACTTCCGAAGGGCCGCAGCGTTGAGCGTTGGTCCCATGGGAACGCCGCGCTCCGCCAGTTCGATAGCAGGGGCCAGCACGTCGGCGAAAGTTCGGGTTCCCCAGCGCGAGAGCAGGATGTACCAGGCGTCCACCACGCCGGGTACGGTGGCCGATAGCAGGGAATCGTCCACTGGGATCTTGCCGCCGTTGTTGGTCTTGTACCATTCGATGGTGGCCAGCTTGGGCGCCGTCCCTTCGGCGTTCAGGGAGAATACCCTTTTGGTTTTAGCGTCGTAAATGAGCAGCGTAGCGTCGCTGCCCACACCGTTCAGCCAGGGCTGCGCCAGGCCCAACACCGCCTGACCCGCCACGATAGCGTCGAAAGCGTTGCCTCCGGCGGCCAGCATGCGCTCCGCCGTCTGGGTGGCCAGCGGATGCATGGAGGCGGCCGCATGGTCGGCGCCGCGCGCCAGGGTTTTCATGGTCTGGGTGGCCGGCCTCGCGCCGGAGGGGTCCTGCGCGCTGGCAAGAAGCGCGCTGAACGCGGAGATCGTTATGATCGGCCCCATTCGGTTCAAACGGTCCTCCCGCGGGAAACGACTAGTGTAGCGCCGGTACAGCTTTCAGCCATCGGCTTTCAACCATCCGCCTTCGATGTCAGTGAAGAGCGTCCGGCGGGGATTGGCGCCCGCCGATGCGGCCTTTTCCGGCGGCGGCAGAGCGAAACAGAGTGCCAAAGCGGCGTTCTACTGGAACACGCCGGCTTTCTTGAAGTCGCCGCTTTTGACAACGCTCAAAGCCGCCGGGTCCACATGCCGCCGGAAGGCGTCGTTCACCTGCTGGGGCGTCAGCGCGGCCACCGCCGCTTCCAGCTTCGCGTCCCAGTCCATGGTGCGGCCCCAGCGCTCGCGCTCCACCAGAAGGCTGTCGATAGATGCTTCCTCCGAGCGGTTCACCGCGCGCTCGTCCAGCCACGTCTTCTTGGCCTTCTCCACCTCGTCGGCCGTGAAACCATCCTTCAGGGCCCTGGCGAGCTCCTCGTTGAAGGCGGCTTCCACTTTCGGCATGTTCTGCGGCGCCGCGATGGCCAACGCCGAGAACCTGCCTCCATCGTCCTTGGTGGGCACGGAGCCCCCCGCTGACGCGCCGTAGCTCAGGCCGTCCTTCACGCGAATGCGCTGAAACATGCGGGAATTGGGCGAACCACCGAAAACCACGCCCGCGATGGTCACCGCCGCCAGATCCGGATCGTCGTCCGTCATCCTGACGGGCTCCGCGGCGAGGAAGTACGCATTCTGCTTGTCCGGCGTCTCGATCTTATGATTGATCGCCTCCACTTTGGCGTACGGGTTGAGTATCCGCTGGTAGCGGCTGGCGCTCTTCCAATCGCCGAAAAGCTCCGTCACGAGCTTTTCCACCTGCGCCGGATCGAACTGGCCGGCGATTCCGATCTCGCCCTCTCCCGCGCCATAAAACTGTGCGTAGAACTGGCGCACGTCGTCGAGCGTGACCTTCTTCACGTCCTCGATGTTTTCGTCGATTGTGCCGGTATACCGCACGTCGCCGCGCGGGTACCGGGCGTTCATGTGCCGGCTCAAATCGAGCGAGGCCAGGGAGCTCGGCTCGCTCCTCATGCTCTCGTAGCCGGCGATGCGCTGCTGCCGGATCTGTTCGAGTTCCGTTTCGGGGAACGCCGGCTCGCGCAACAGCTCCCTGGCGAATCGCAGGGAATCGGCCAGGTTGGCTTCGAGCGTCCGGATGGTCGCCGAGGCGCCGGTCACGCCGCCGGAAACGCTGATCTGCGCCTTCAGACGGTCGGTCTCGTCCTGGATCTGCTGGCGGGTCTTGTTCTTCGTTCCGCGCATCAGCAGCGCTCCCGCCATCGACCCGACGGCGGATTTGCCGAACAGCGATTTTTCGTCGCCGAACCGCACGCTCATCAGCGCCACCACCGTTCCGCCGCGCGTCTTCTTGGGAAACATGACCAGCTTCAATCCGTTCGGCAGCGTCCGGCGGATCACCCGCGCCTCGATATTCCTGGGCGTCGGATCGAATGCCTCGCCCGCCGAAATGGCCTCGCCGCCTTTGTAGTCTTTGAACCGCACGGCCGGGTCCGGCGTGGCCGGAATCTCGGCCCGGTCCGGCGTCTTCGTCGGAATGAACTCGCCCAAGGTGCGGTTCGAGGATTTCAGGTAGGCCTTCGCCACGCGGGCCACATCGGCGGGCGTGACGTTCTTGACTTCGTCGCGCCGGAGGAACATCTCGCGCCAGTCGCCATCGCCGGCGTACCCGCCGAGCGACATCGCCACGGATGCCGAACTTGTCATAGTGATCTCGATGTTCTTCAGTATCCGGGCTTTCGCGCGGTCCACCTCCTCCCCGGTGGGCGGTTCGTTGGCAAAGCTCTCCACCGTGCTCAGCAGGATCTGCTGGGCCTCCTCGATGGATTGGTCCGGCTTGAGCTGAGCGTACGCCATCATGTACCCCGGGTCGTGCATGCCGTCGGCGCTCATGCTGGCGGAGACGGCCTTTTTGCCGTCCACCAGGGCCTTGTACAGCCGGCCCGTCTGACTGGCGCCCAGCACCTGCGCCATCACCTCGATGGCCGCCCGGTCGGGGTGCAGCGCCGCCGGAACGTGGTACACCGCCATGATCGCCTGAATGTCGCCAACCCGGCGCAGGGTCACAAAGCGTTCGCCCTCCTGCGTCGGTTCCACGGTGTAAGGCTGTTGCAGCGCGCGCTGCGGCTTGGGGATCGCGCCCATGGTTTCCGCCACGTAGCCCAGAGCTTTCGATTCGTCGAACTGTCCGGCGATGATAAGGACCGCATCGTCGGGCTGGTAATATTTCCGGTAAAAAACGGCCAGGTTGTCGATGGGAACCCTTTCCACATCCGTGCGGTTGCCGATGACGGTCTTGCCGTAGTTGTGGAAGTTGTAAGCCGCCGCCAGCGTGCGTTCCTCCAGAACGTTGAGCGGGCTGTTCTCGCCGGCCTCCATTTCGTTCCGCACCACCGTCATCTCGGTGTCCAGGTCCTTTTTCTCCATGGTCATGTTGACCATGCGGTCGGCCTCCAGGCCCAAGGCCCAGCGCAGATTGTCGTCGCCGGCGTTCAACGTCTCGTAGTACATCGTCTGGTCGTAGGAAGTGCCGCCGTTGAAATTACCGCCCGTGCGGTCGGTCAGTTCCTTGAAGATCTCCCTGCCGGATTTGGTGGACTTGAAGGTCATATGTTCCAGCAGGTGCGCCATGCCGGTCTCGCCATAACCTTCATTGCGCGAGCCCACCAGGTAAACCACATTGACGGTTATCTTAGGTTTCGAGTTGTCGGGAAAGAGTAACACGTGGAGGTCGTTCGCAAAAGCGTACTCCGTGATGCCCTCAACGGAGGTCACTTTCTGGACGCCTCGGGGCAGCGTTTGAGAAAAAGCCGCAACAGTCAGTACGACGGAAGCTAAGGAAACCGCGACGAGTCGCCTAAATGGAATTGTCATTTTGCCTCCCGGCCACGAGCCAGTATACACCCCGCCGCCGTGCCCTGATCCGGCGATCCGCGGCGCTACCTCGCCATGTTGTAGTCGAAGTTGAGCTGGATCTTGATCAGGTCGCCTTTGAACTCGCGGGGCAGCGGGGGGAACGGAATGGAGCCGCTTATGGCCGCCACCGCCGCGCGATCGAGGGCATCCACGCCGGAGCTGGACGCAATGGCCAGTTTGGGCACCATGCCGGTTCGGTCGATCGAAAGCTGGATGGAGACCCTCCCCCTGCGCCCCATCTTGGCGCTTTCGGGCCACACCGATCTCCAGTAGCGCAGCACGGACGCGCGCAGTTGCGTCAGGTAGGCGGTAAAATCCACGCCCATCGGATCGCTCAGCAACTGCATGGTGTTGGGCTGCACGCCGGGCGATGGCGGAAGATTCAGCGCCTGGCCGCCCCCGGCGGCGTTGGGGTTGCGCATCGCGTCACGCAGCGTTTGCGCCACCGTCACTCGCGGCAGCGCGGCCGTGGGCGGCGGCGGCGCCTTGGGACTCTCGAACGCCAGCTTCGGTGGTTCGACGGGCTCGATCCGCGGAGGCGGGGCGGCGACCTGCGGCAAATCGGTCTTGGGAGCGTCGCTGGCCTCGATCTTGGGCGGTTCTGGAAGTGGCGCCGCGGGTTTCGGATCCGGCGCGGGCGCCGGCGCCGGCTTGACCGGCCGCGGTTCCGGCGG